>NZ_JBEZJY010000020.1:0-181029 GCF_040651415.1 Streptomyces sp. NPDC048484 | reverse complement strand
GCCACCAGCCGGATCGTCTCCCCCGAGACCTCGAGCCGAGCCGCGATCACCTCTTTCGGATCGACCACACCCACTGAGGTATCCAGCGCCAGCAGCACCCGAGCCCGCCGGATCATCGAGGCCGGATGAACCCCCGTCGTGGTCACCCGAACCAACTCATCACGATCTGCCGCGGTCAACGTGACCGGACGCTTCTTCTGCGAAGGCATGAGCGCCGTCCTATCAGGCAGAGGGAAAGGAAAGCTGCCAGACACCAACCTCCCGACCCGACACACCGGAACTAAGCAGCGACACGCTACTAGGTACTCGTCGCCATCCAGCACTCCGTTGCTGATCAATCTGATCAGTTCGCCGGTGAACGCCGTGTACTGATCGCCCGGGGGCGCGATCGCAACGGCGTTCTCGGCGGAGGCCGCGAGCAGATAAGTGCCCTGGACTTCAAGGAAAGCCCCGTCGTCGGGCGATTGCACGCCGAACGCGCGTGCGCTGTAGCAGCAGTCGATCACTACGATTTTTCGGTCGGCGGGGCTGTGCTCGATCGAACGCCGGATCCACTCGTACGGCGCCGCCGTGTCGTGCACTGACGTCCAGTCGCTGTCCGCAACAGCCAGATGCAGTTCGCCTGTTCGGGGTTCGATCAGTCCGTGCCCCGCGTAGTACACGACCAGAGTGTCCGTTGCTTCCTGGGCCGCTTCGGCTACCGGCTTGGACAACTGTCGCGGGGTCTGGGGGTTCAGCACCACGCGACAGTGCTCGGGGGGAAGCCCCCAGATGTCCTGCTCGGTGAAGAGGCTTCCGAGCGTTTCCGCACTGTGTACTACGGCGGGCAGACCATCGAGTGTCTCGAAGAAGCCTGCGCCTATAAGCACCGCCCGTGAGGCGGAAGGATCAGGCAGAGAGGCCATCAGGGTCCCCGACAGCATCGACTTCCTCGGCCTCATCGATGCCGTCGGAGTCGGCGACCAGCAACTCGACAAGCCGCCGGGCTTCTTCGGGAGAGGAACCCGAAATCGTGACCGTCAGACCTTCGGGGCGATCAACGGTCACGCTAGGATGCAGCGGACGTGTCGCGCGCCAGGCGACCAGGGACATGGCGAGCGATGCAGCACTGAAGCCGCCGCTCACCACGAGCGATACCAGGTCGAGCACGTCACCTTGCGCCCCTGGTGTCGACGGATGTGAAGCACCCAGTGTCGGCTTCGCATGGCGACGGGCGGCAGGGTCTGCCATCAGCCACATATACAACGACCTTAATTCTGCCTCCGGCCCCCGCACATCTCTAAACCCAAGCTGTAACCGCACCAGCACCCCCCGATTTCGCGCCCAGGCACGCACGTCACTACCGAAAAGAGTACCGTTCAGCACCGTTTCGTCGTCCACACCTCGTACCTCCCCTTCAGAGGCGAAGCACCCGTTCGACGAGACGAGCCTGCTCCGGCTCGAGCTCGCTGTTTTGCCAGGCGCGGGACAAGCACCAACCTCAGACAAGCAGGAACATCCAGTTCCGCTCATGCGTACTATCTCTAGAGATCTTTAAGGGTGCGGGTTACGTGGGGTCGTGACGGTTGTTGTGGGCTGCGCTATGCCGGAGGGATGAGGTATCCCGATGGCGGAGGGCTGACGGCTGAGGAGCGGGTTCGGCGTGAGCGGGTCCGGTTGGCGGCCGCCGATCTGATCGAAGCGGGGGCCAGTGACCGGGAGGTCGCCCGGCAATTCAGAGTGACTCGGATGTCGGCGAACCGCTGGCGGCGGGCGTTGGCCGCGGGCGGTCGGCAGGCCCTGGTCTCCAAGGGCCCCGGTGGTGTCCGCTGCAAGCTCGATTCGAGTCAACTGCGTGTGCTGGAGCGGGTGTTGGATGCCGGGCCTGCCGCGGCCGGCTGGAGCGACCAGTGCTGGACTCTGGCGAGGATCGCCGAGGTCGTGCGCCGCCGGTTCGGTGTCGAGTACACCCTGGCCGGGATGGACCTGCTACTGCACCGCATCGGCTGGAGCGTGCAGGTCCCCTCCCGCAAGGCCGCCGAGCGCGACGAGGAGAAGATCGCCGCCTGGAAGGACGAGCAGTGGCCTGTCATAAAAAGACGGCGGCGGACCTGGGCTCCTGGCTCTGCTTCGAGGACGAAGCCGGCCAGGGCCTGAGGCCGCCCAAAGGCCGAACCTGGGGCCGACGCGGCCACACACCAGTGGTGCGGGTCACCGCCGCGGGCACCATACGCGTCTCGATGGCTGCACTGATCTGCACCAAGCCCGGCCACCGGCCCCGGCTGATCTACCCCATCCACCTCGACCGCGGCCCCGCCAGGGGCCGGCGCAAAGGCTTCAACGAGACCGACTACGGCCGCCTGCTGGATGCCGCACACCAGCAGCTCGGCGGCCCGATCGTCCTGGTCTGGGACAATCTGAACACGCACGTCAGCCGCACCATGCGGCGGCTGATCGAGGCCCGATTATGGCTGACTGAGCCTTTTCAGCGGTGCCGCTCCAGGGTGAGGATGGCGGCTGCGATTGACGACATTCGGTTCGGGCTGCACCGGGCCTTGCGGAAGATGCGCCAGGACTTCAGTCGTGCGACGCCGCGCTCGACCGGTGCCCGCGCGGCGGACAGCGCTCGGTTGACGGTTTGCTGGGTTGGCGTGAGGTTGCCGCCGGGTGGGCGTCTGCGTGGTGTTGTCACCCATGGGCCGGCGCCGATGTAGGCGCGGTCGGCGAGGATGGGGACGCCCTGGCGTTCGCAGATCCGGAGGATCCGGTGGGTGCGTGCCGCGGTCAGGTCGTGCGCGCGGCCGGGCAGTGCGGGTGAGATCCACAGCAGCCGTCCGGCTGGATCGGTCATCACCTGCACGTTCACTCCGTGGCGTCGGTGTTTTTGGGAGAAATCGGCCCGGCTGTCGCCGACCCGGTCGCACTCCGCGAGGGTGCCGTCCAGCAGGACGTAGTCGGGGTCGGCTTCGCGCAGGGTCCGCAGGAGCCCGGGTGCGCGGTCGGCGAGCAGGTCGATGACGGCTGCTACGTAGGCGTGGGCGGTGCCGACAGAGATACCGAAGCCGGCCGCGAGTTGGGCGAGGGTTTCGTGCTTGCGCAGGTACACCAGGCCGACCAACGCACGCTGGTGCGGCGGGAGCTTGCAACGTCGGTCACCCTCACGGGTGACGATGAGCATGGTGACCCACTCGACCAGGGCATGCGGCAGATCGAGTGCGGCAGGATAGGCAACCAACAAGGCTCCTGCGCCGCTGAGTTGAGACGTCGAACACCTCCCTCAACGGCATAGGAGCCTTGTCCGTTGCGGACGGCGACGTCGTCACCCGATCAGTGGCCACTCTGAAAGAGCTCACTGTCTACCATCTACCGCCGTACGAACCAGAGTTCAACCCGGTCGAGGGCGTGTGGTCACACCTGAAACGGTCCCTGGCCAACCTCACCAAACACAGCCTCGATCAGCTCACCGCGCTGGTGAAGAACCGGCTCAAACGGATGCAGTACCGACCCAGCCTCATCGATGGCCTCATCGCCAAGACCGGCCTCGACTTCCAACCGCCGTAACCTCAGCCATTGAAGATCTCTAGATTCCGGCAGGCTGTCGCAGTGACGGCCTGCGGGCCATCCGGTCATCACAGACGGAATATCTCCATCCCCTGGCGCATACGGTTCCTGCTCTTCACCACCGTGCTCACGCACTGCAGAAAGGCCCATGTCATGTCTGAAATCCAGGCCAGCAGTACAGAATTGACATCGCAGTACATCGCCCAGATCACAGGTGACCTGGAGCGCAACACCAAGGAGCAGGAACGCATCGGCGCGGAAGTCGACGCCCTGCAGGAGCAGCTGCGCACTCTGCAGCATGACCACACCGAGCCCCTTCCAACCTGATCGCAGAGGACACAAGGTGGCCGGTTCCGTGAGGCATTGGAGCTCCTGGTGGACGGTGGCTCGACGAAGTTCCACCGTTCTGCCAGGAGCCTCGTGTGCTTGCGTATCCGCCGTCGATCGACCTGTCCAGCCGTACCCTGCGGGTTCCTGACCGCCCAACTCGCTTCCCGGCAACAGGAGGATCGGCACGCAGCGTCGACGTCTGACACCAAGCCGTCAGGCCCTCCTGGCTCTCACGCCCTCCTTCAGCGGGCCGGAGGAAGAGGACGAACGCGTATGGAGCGGGGTCGATCTCGCCCCAAACTGCTCAGCGCCGCGTCAGATCAGAGATCACCGCGAGTGTCCACGAGCGGAGAGCTTTGATCACGTCGAGTGGCGGCGTGTCCTCCTGCGCGGTGTTCCGCTCCGTGTCGTACTGCTCCCACAGCGCTTCCGACTCCCTGATGCTGTTCGGCGCTACCAGTGGAGCGTCCAGGCATGAGACTCGCGTGCGTTCGGCCTCCATCTTGCCCGCGTCCCAGTCCGCCATCCGGTCTGGCACCTGATCCGGGGCGGTCGTATAGCCTGTCTCGATGGTCTTGAGTGACGCCCGGAAGTCGATGACGGCTTCGACGCAGGTCCGGGATCGTTCGCGCTCCTGAGCTTGCCGATCCATCCTGATCGGAAGCCAGAACGCCACCAGGGCGATCGCCAGACCGATCAACGCGACGACGAAGTTCAGGTTCTCCAGTAGCGTCTTCCATTTCTTTACGGCTGCGCCTTCGGCTTCCTCGTTAGTCACGCGGGTTACCCGCACTTCTTCTCGACGAGGACGACAGACTCGGCTGATTTAGTGCCGTTCTGTGTCCTGGCGGATACCGTGCTGGTCGTGCTGGTGAGTCCGCACTCCAGGTCCTCCGCGCGGGGGAGGATGGCTGTGAACTTCAGGTACGCGCCACCGCCCGGGGCGAAGGAACCCAAATTGATGCCGTCACCCATGACTCCGTCTGCGGTTTTCTTCCACTCACCGCCCGTAGCCGACATGGAATAGTGGGTGCTATCAGGAACGTAGTGGAAGCCTGCCGGAAGACTTTCCTTCAGAACCACGTAGTTCTGTTGCGTGGTACCGGTGTTGCGGTAGCGGAGTTTGTACTCGACGCGAGTTCCCTCCGTGAACCGAAGGCCGCTCTCTTGCGCATTCGTGGCGGCACGAGAGACGGCCTGACTGATCACGAAGTTGGGCTGGTCAGCGACGAAACGGAACTGCACATGGCCCGTGCACTGTTCCGCCCCGGTGACGACGCCGTCCTGGGACGCGCACCCGATGAGGGTTCCCGCCCCGGAGAACAGTTCCTCCGCGGGAAGGGGTGCACCCTTCGGTAGTGCTCCGGTGTACACCCGTGAGGAATCCGGCAGGATGCGCAAGGACACCGGCTGATCCGCGGGTGCCACCAGTGCCAACGACCTCCACAGAGGAGAGGGCGCGGTGTTGTCGGACTGAACGAACCCGGTGATGCGCTTACGACCCTTCACCTCCGCGGGTAATTGCGCGCGTACCCGGGTGCCCGTACTCGCTCCCCGCCCTGTGCCGGGATCAGCGTCGTTCCGGAAGAAGATCGACGCCTCATAGGTCCGGCCCGGCTCCAGACTGACGTCTCCTTTCGAATACCACTGGCCGGTGGAGACGTCCTTGAGGGCGAGAAAATTTCTCTCGTCCCCGTGCTTGGGGTTGTCGGTCACCGAGTTCAGCACTGCGCTGTCGGGGCGGCCGTTCTCGGTGAAGGTCTCTCGGCCGGGGCCCCAGCCTTCAGTGACGACGCTCAGATCGAGACCCTTCCGCCCCTCCCCGTCAGATTTGTCGCCCGGATCGCAGGCGCTCATGGCCAGAAGCCCCGGTAGCACCAAAAGGATGACGGTCGGCCGGCCGCGGCCGACGGCCCTCGACCGACACGGAATCCCTGCGGCGTCATGTCTGATTTCGGTTCGCTGCACACCCCACCCCTCCCCCTGCCGGTGCCCTCACGGACATCGCCTGTGCCGCGTCACCGACCGGCTCACCAGGTGTACCCCAGGATCAGGCCGTCTCGCCCGGCAAGGCAACAACTTCCGCTTTGTGCATGGAACGAACGCAAGTTGTGGTGAGCCGGGCGAGCCGTTTGTAGCAGCAGAGGGCTGCGGCGAGGCCGAGGAAGGCCAGGTAGTTGCGGGGATGACGTTCGTATGGGTGGTTGAGTCTGCGGTAGCCGGTGAGCCCCTTCCAACCTGAAGTGCCATCTCAGGGGCCTCAGCTGGCACGGGCTCAACACTGAAGAAGCCTCCGTGGACGGGCTCGCCGTAGGGAGTCGCCCCCACACCCTGTCCGGTTGTATTGATGTGCGCCAGACCCTCTGGCAGTGTGCGGACATCATCAGTTCTTACCGGACGCGGGCCGGTTTCCATGAACGGCAAGTTCCCTGAGCGTGTCGACACCGTTCGGGGGTGTAGATGTCACACCCGAGACCAGCCACGCCCGGCCTCGCTTGCGGCACCTGCGTCGGGTGGTGCGCGAGGTGGGCCGCCAGCGCCCGAAGGGTGACCGATGCAGGTCTCCTGCCTGGTCAGTGAGTGCAGTTCGAGTCGCTGCTGAACTTCGTGGTGCTGGCCGAGCCCCATGAGCACACGCTGCTGTTCGCCGATCCTCCCGACTCGGCTACGGCTGCTGACGAAGGGCGTCTGTTCACGCACGGCACGGCGGTGCGCCTGCTGGCTGAACAGCCTCTCAGCTTGTCCTACACAGCGATCGAGTCGCGTCTCCCAATTGGCGGTCGAGTCGTCGCGGGGGCCCGGGCGGCCAAGTCCCGTAAGCCATCCAGCGGCTCAGCCTTTACAGCCATACCCGGAGCCCCCGGGCCCTCCGATCCTACGAATGATCGGATCAGACCCACGCGTAAAAGGTAGGACAGCCCTTAGGAGGATCAACCGGAGCAGCTATCGTGCCCAATCACTCCCGTCACGCACGTCTACTACGTGAGATCGCCGACGCTCTGGACACCGAGTTCCAGCCAGCTGACGAGACTCTCACGCCACACCCGGACACGCTGGACATCATCGCAACCGGTACACCAAACGTGGACAACTCAACTACGCCGTCCCCGATGTCCTCCAGCTCCAGCGACGCATTCGCCGCTACAACGCCGAGACCGACATCGCCCGCGGAGACATCGTCGCGCTGGCCTCGGCACCTGGCTCCGGGCAGAGGGCTACCCACCCGATCCCGATCTCTCTTGCCCATGACGGGCGTCCTGGAAGTCGGCGGCTACGATGCGCCCTTTGCGCCATTCATTCAGGACCGCCTGCACCGTTGTTGCCCCTGTTCCGATTCTCGAAGTGCACCCACCGGGCGGGCCGCCGTCGGGATTTTCAACCTCAGGTGACTCAGTACTTGCCTCCCGCCACAAATTGGGAACACCCGTGCGAATTTAATGCCGCCTCCGGAGGCGCGAATTCACCTGACCGAATATGGCAGCTGCACGTTTGGCGGAAATACGCCTTTGTCTCCACCTCCTGGACGCTCGTAGCCTTGTGGGACCTTGCGGCCTTGCCGTGACCTAAGTTCACCGTTCGGGGGATTCAATGGGAGATCAGCTGTCGCTCGCGACAGTGGCCACGTCAGCCATGCCTCAGGTATTCGCGTTTCTCTTTGGCCGCCTCGGTGCTGTACTCGACCGCCGTCGCGGAAATGACACCGCGGCCTCGACCGAGCCGGCGACCTGCCCAGTCCTGATTGAACCGGAAGCTCCTCTGCTCATTCACGACGAAGAACTGACCGAGCAGCGGATTCGCCGGCTGGAAGCTGTGGCTCGGGAATTGGCCGTCTACCACCGCAACCCCGCTCTGATTCGACACAATGACGAGAACCTGCTGCAAGCGATGAGTGAACTGCGCGACGACCTGGAGGCGATCTACGGGCAGCCTCTGTCCTTCACTGGCGAACGGCGTTCTGCACCGGGCGTGAGCGTCAGGCAGATCCTTGACGAAGTCGAGGCAGACGGGGTGGCCCGGGCAGTCAAGGTGGGACGGGTAACCGCCGAAGCGTCAGCCGACATCGAACAGCGGACCAGAGTTGTGCGCCAGGGCGGCGAGGTCACTGCACTCGAAATCGACGGCACGCTCGGATAGCTCTCGCAGTCCGAGCGGGATTCCGGGCGGCACACCACGGGGGTACGGGTGAACGATCAGCAGGACTATGGGCTGAAGCCACCTCACGAGAACGGCCAGCGGTCCGAAGGCCCGCGCTGGGGTGAGACCAGCTCTTTCACATCCACGGACACATCGCAGACGCCGGACACCGTACCGCCGGACGCGGATGAGCAACTGGATGAGGAACTGCAGGAGCGCCTCAAATACCTTCTGGACACGGAGGCAGTTAAGCGTCTCCGGCAGATGGCCCTGCTCAACCTGGGTGAAATGAACGCCCTGAAAGTCACGGCGAGTTTCGAAAACCCACTTGATCACAATGAATTTTCGGACACCTACCTCAATGCGCTGCGCACCGTTTACGTGCGCCCTGATGGAGGTGACTCGTTCGACGAAATCTATCAGTGGTGGAAGAACCCCGGATCTGTCGTGGTACTCGCCCAGAAGCCGAGCACGGGGCGCACGACCACCGCGTGCGCGCTCCTCGCACAATTGCGTCATGAATTCCCGGCCGTACGTGTGGGACCGCTCAGCTTCGGCGGTGGTCTGGAGTTCCCCTTGCGCCGCCTGCCGCAGGCGGAGAACCGCGGCTATCTGCTCGAACTCCCGCCTGATGAGGAAGGCTTCGAGATAGCCGACACGTTCGGTGCGACGATCGAGCGATTGCAGTACACGCTGAAACGTCGCAGTGCCCGGCTTGTGGTGCTGAGCACACCGGAGCAGTGGCGCCGCGTGGGCGGTGGTGCACCTGAGGGCATCAAACCCTCCCTCGGGGTGCCCTCGCCATTGGAAATCGCCCGCAAGTGGCTGGGCGCGGAGGGGCCACCTGATCTGCCGGTCGACCGATGGTTGACCGATGACGACATCATCGCCTTGCTGAATGGTCAGCCACCGGTGGAGGCCCTGGAAATCGTCAGTCTCATTCTGGACGCGCACCATGCCAACGACAGCAACCTGCCCAACCTGGAGGCGCTGGCACGTAAACGGAAGAGCGGCGGTGACACACCGTTCGACCGGCAGGTTCTCAGTGTCATCGCGGCCCGCAACAACTGGCGTCCCCAGCTTCTGGCTTGGCACAAGGAGTCCGGCCGTACCAGCTTCCAGCGCAACTTCCTGCTGACCTGCGCCACCTTGCGCGGAGCGTCCGTTGCGCACGTCTACGCCAGCACGGCCGACCTGGCATCCGTCTTCGGGGACGGTGACCCATCCCTGAGGGGACAGCAGGAACCCGGCGTCATCGAGATGGTCGACTCGATCAAAGCCGAACTGCTGGCCGACGACACCGTCACCTTCAACCGCCCCGAATGGGACGACGCGGCACTGGAGTACTTCTGGGTCGATCGGCCCCTGTCCCGGGTGAAGTTCCTGGAGTGGCTGGCCGACGCCCCCTTGAAGAAGCCCAAGACCGCGCTCGAAACGCTCACTGACGCAGAACGGCAGACGATGGCCGAGCGCATCGGGAGCTTCGCTTTGCGGTGGGCGGTACGTCATCGTCGACAAGAACCACTGCGCCAGCTGGTCTGGCGCTGGCACAACACCCCGCTATGGCCATCGGCCGTGGAACTCCTCACGTCAGCCTGTCTACAGACGGCCAGCGCCTCCTACATCCACGAAATGCTGCTGCAGTGGGCCAGGACCGGCAACGCCGCCCAACAACTGGCCACCGTGCAGGTGTGCGCCGGGGAGTTCGGGGTCCTCCACACCGGCAAGGCGCTGCGGCGGCTGCGCCATGCAGCCGGCTCGGGAGACCCGGAAGTACGCCGAGCGCTGCAAGGAGCTGTGCACAGTCTGTGGAGCGATCCCAGCGCACGCCGGACTCTGTTCGGCTACGTCATCGACTGGTGCAGGGAAGGTGGGACCAAGCTGGTAGCCGGGCAGGAAGCATTCAGGGCCCTGGCCGAGTCGACACACCCCGATGCTCCCACGCTCCCAGCCCTGCTCCCCCACAGCGACGAGGCGGAATTCACGGCTCCCGTCGCCGATCTGATCGTCGGCTGGCGAGCACTCCTTCAAGGTACGGAAGGATTCGAGCGGGACGGCCAGGCATCGGCGGTCGTGCGTCTGTGGCTGGACGCGGCACTCAGTCATCCCCACATACACGCTGACGTGCTGAAGGCCTTGAGCACAGCGGTGAAGCTCCCGGAGCAGGCTGGCACGCCAGGCGAGAGCCCTCGCGACCGGCTGCGAGCAATCGCACGGCAATGGGCCAAGGCCGCCGCCCTCCAGCAATCGGCAGGCCGCATCGAGCTCCCGTCTGCCGGGCTGGCCCACCGCGCCGTGTACACGGAGCTAACGCAGCTACTCGACGACGGCATCATCGAGACCTTCCAGCAAGCCCTAACCCAGGCCGACAACGAGGAAGAGCCTGCATGATGCGACGCCGCACGCGCCGCGACAACCCTTCCGAGCTGACCCGTCAGACGTGGACATCCGTCTTCCACGACCGCCCGGAAAGCCGTGATGCAGGCCTGTCATTCGATACAGTCATCCGCGTTGAATGGCGTCACTCACTGCATGGTCCGACGAACCCGGACGCCCGCCATGCAGCAAGCCGCGTCGCACGGCTCCTGGTGGAAAAGCAACTGGCCAGCGACTCAGTGGGCCGCATCGCAGCCGCCGAACAGGAACTCGCAGCGACACTACGTGACCAACTGCCCCTCCACCGTGACGGCATTGAACTACTCAACATCAGCGTGACCCTGCGCGTCGACGACGACGCAGCGGAACGCGCTCGCCTCATGGAACGCGCCCGGCATGAGTTCGAACTCGACGAGATGGATCGCCGGCAGGCTCGCGCCCGCGTGGAGTTCCTGCGCGACGAACTCCTCGCGAATCCAGCAGCGGCACGCCTGTACATGCTGCTCCAACACTCCTCCCGCATCGGCGGCCCACCCGAGGGAAGCGATCCCGAAGAGCTGGTTCGGCAGATCCATCAGTGGCATCCGCATTCCCGCTGGGTGCTGATCGCCCAGACACTGCACACGTTCGTCAGCAGGCTCACTGAAGACAACGCGCAGGACTTCCTGAAAATCCTGCGCAGCGCGATGGCCACACTCGGCCACCGGCACCTGGCCGAGGAGATCGCGGCCGCCGAGGAAGCGGAGTGAACCTCAGCCTGCTGCGCTGGGTACTGGCCCCGCGCACGAGCCTGCTCGCGCACCGCATCCGCACGAACAGAGATCACGAAATGTCCCCGGACACAGCCTGGCGGCTGGCCCGGTTACAGCTGCACCCCGACGAGGTGCCCTACCGCAACCATGGCCACGGCCCGCCGTCTTGACCGTCGCTGGCTGACCGGGCTCAGCGCCTTCACTCGCACCTTGCTGACGGCCTGAGCTCCCAATCACACGGTGGGGATCGCATTGCGCGCGTGGATCTCGTGGACCGACCAGCCGCGGGCCGTCATCGCCTCGACGTACGGTTCGGCTCGTGTGCGGTACGCGGCGAAGGCGAGCAGGTGGGTGGGGCGGGTGGCGCCCACGAAGACGAGCTGTGCCGCGCGCTGGATCGTGACGAGGGCCTTGGAGGCGTCCTGCTGTCGGCTCAGGAGTCCGAGGACCTCGTGTACGTCGTGCTTTTTGCCGCTGCGTTCCAGGCATTCGAGGATGAGTGTGGCCGCGTGGGTTTCGCCCTTGGCGCTCTGGATCGATCCTGCAACCGACGCCACTACACCCTGGTCCGCATCAGCCGACGCATCGGGCACGGGCGCTGGCTGGGCGATGTACGGGATGTGGGCAAGGGGATCTGCGAGACGGGCGACACCTTTCAAGGGGCTCTGAGTCAGGTCCGGCAGCAGCCGCAGAAGCCGGGCGGTGAGGACTGCCCATTCGACGTGGCTGTTGAGAGGGCTCGTCAGCAGATCGTGCAGAAGCAGGCGTGCCCGGCCTCCGGCGGTGGCCGGGTCTCGGTCCAGTCGCCTCAGCGGGGGCAGACCGCCGACACTGGCGAGTCGGGCTACATCACGGATTGCGCTCCACAGGAGTGTGATCGCTGCGTGGTTGTCGCCGGATTGCCGCTGAGCCTGGGCGGCGCGTGCCGTCGTGATGAGACTGCCGGTTGTCTGGACCGGCATGCTCGTGAAGCCGGGTACGTAGCAGGAAAGGGATTGAGGAAATGCCTTGGCGCTTCCCCGCGTGAGGCGGGCGCCCAGGACTCGGGGCGGGTTATCCAACAGCAGCTGGCGGGGGACCGTGGCCGCTGCCATCCGTTCGAAGGCCGGTACCACTTCCGCGACGGTGTCGTCGTCGAAGAGCAGGAGGGCGACGGTCCCGTCGTGGCCGGCGCCATCGATGCGTTGGCGGCGGTGGACCGTGAGGTCGCTGGCGAGCGCTGCGATCTTGCTGCCGAACCTGCGGCTGACGGGGAGTTGGGCGGCGTGCGGCAGGGGGAACGACGAGGGCTGTGCGGCATCCGGTGCGTCGGCGAAGATGCGCTGGTTGACGTCGCCCACGCGCTGGGCGACCGTGCCTGCCGGGCCGAAGATCTTGTCGAGCAGGCATTGCTGGAGGCCGCTGGTGTCCTGCATTTCGTCCAGGAGGACGAAGGGGAAGCGGTGGGCTGCGGCCAGTGCGAGTTGGGCATGATGAAAGAGGTGGTGCTCGGCGAGGGCGAACATGTCGTGGTAACGGAAGATGCCTCGCTCGGCGAGCGTTTCCTTGAGCGCGGCGAATTGTTGGCCACTGTCGCTGGATGCTTTGAAGGGAGGAGTGCCGTCAGGTCCTGTCGCGATCAGGTCTCCGGCGTCGCAGACGTAGCGGGCCTCGGCGACGAGTGCGGGACCGTTCGTGCGGTGCCCGAGTGCGGTGTTGAGTTTCCGGAACCGGGGGTGGCGTTCGAGCAGCCGGAGGGCCTCGTCCTCGTAGGCGTCGTCGTCGACGGTCTGGACTTCAATGCCCCGGGACCGTAGGGCCGGCAGGGCGAGGAAGGTGTTAGTGAAGGCCTGAATCGTGCCGATGAAGTGCGGGTACTGCAGCAGGCGGCGTCCCGCCGGTGTGACGGTGAGGCGGTGAGTGATCTCGTCCTTGGCCGTATTGGTGTGAGACAGGACGCAGATGCCGCGTGTGGGCGAGGCCCATGCCTGACCCAGGAGGGCGAGCTTCAGACCGATCAGGCTGGTCTTGCCCGAGCCGGGAGCTGCCTGGAGGTCCAGGGATTCCAGGCTCTGGATGAAGTTCCACTGCTCCTGGTGCGGCAGATCGAGGCCGAGCTGCTGGGCGAGGGATTCGACCTTGTCCTTGATGAAGGCGTCGGGCGCATACAGGGATGTCATCGCTCAGACCTCGCTGCACAGGTACGTGAAGGCGGCCACGAGGTAGGGCGGCAGGTCTTCATCGGTCACGGGCGTACTCTGCAGCAGCCGGGCCGCGTGATGGGCGGCGATCGGCTTACTGCCCCGACCCATGCGCAGCGGCTCATAAATGTCCAAGGCCGCCTTTTGCAGGGGAACGTTGCTCTCTCGCCACTTCTTGACCTCCTCCTGCGCCAGTCGGTCCAGGTCGGCGAGTCTGTCCGCGGTGGGCCAGGTGGTCTTGGAGGCGACAGCAGCGCGGACGGCCTGGTGCATCAGGGTCGCCATGGTCCAGGAGCCGGCGGCCAGGTCGTACTCCAACGTCCAGTGGTCGGAGACGAAGGTGCGTACGTGGCCGCTGTCCTCCTCTTTCAACCCTGCGACGTGGTCGTCGATCTCCTGCTTGGTCATCTCCGCCGAGCACTTCAGCTTCTTGCGCATCTCCTCCGAAGTACCGGAGGGAACCAGGTCACGGTCCCGGATGCAGGCCACCGCGACCGGTATCTGCTCGCCCTCCCGCTGGAAGATCCGGCTGTAGCGGAAGAGACCGACGCCACCGACGTTGACGACGCTGACACCGCATTCGCTGAACGACCGGCCGACCGCCTGGGCGAGGGCGGGCAAAACGATGGCTTCGGCGTCGCCCTCGACGATGGCGACGCTGCGGGCGAAGAACAGGTTGGCCTTGGTCACGTCGAGGAAGCGGGTGAGGAAGGCGTAGTCGCCCTCATCGAGCCTGGTTAGTCCCGGTGCCAGGCGGAAGGTGGATCCGCGGGCGACGAGGGTGAGGTGTTCGACCGGGATGGCCGAGGCCAGGTTCGGGCTGTGGGTAGTGAGGATGACCTGGACCGGCGGCGTCTCCGCTGTGTTCGCTGTCTCGGCGCGATCCCGCAGGAGGTCCATGATGCGGGTCTGGAGCTGCGGGTGGAGGTGAGCTTCGGGTTCCTCGATCAGCAGCAGGGGCGCGATGACGCTGTTGCCGAGTAGGAGCAGTTCGGCCGCCATGAACAGGGCGTTGTTGTAACCCAGACCGTGTCTGGTCCACTCCCCCGTGCCAGCGAACAGCGTGAGCTCCAGCCGCTCCAGCGCGCGGGCGAGCGTGGCATCACCCGCGACGCCGATCTCACCGCGCAGGACGTCGGAGCCGATGGAGAACTTCTGCAGGTAACCGGTGTTGATGTCGTCCCGGGCCGTCCTGATGGCCTCGTTGTCGCTGATGTGCCGCTCCGCGCGGCGCAGGATGCCCACGAGGGTGGAGGCGCTGTCGTCCTCCTCGTCGAAGTCGTCCTCACCCTGGGCACGCATGGCGGGGTAGCCGGCCAGGATTTGTGACAGCCGTGATCCGCGGCCGGAGCGCAGTTCGGCCTCGGCATCCCGCAGGGGCCGCAGGTAGGTGGCCTTCAGCAGTTCACGTGCGGCACCGTCCAGAGCGGGCCCCTGCCCATCACGGCCTGTGCGGGTGGTCATCGCGACGCGGTGGGGACGCAGCGGGTCCATCAACTCCGCCTTGACGGTGACGTAGAGGGCGACGTTGCCGTCAGCGTCCGTGGTGAGCAACTCAAGGAAGACGGCCTGTTCTTCCGTTGTGAGGTCCTTGAATCCGCAGGTGATCTTGAAAGTGCCCGCGCGGCCGCCGGGTCCGACGTGCAAGTCGTCGCGTGTGATGCGGTAGAAGTCAGCGGCGGTCGTCAGCAGGCACAGGCGGATCGCGTCGATGATGGCCGTCTTGCCGCTGTCGTTCTCGCCGACGAGGACATTCGTGGCGGGACCGAAGTCCAGGCTCAGGCTGGCGTCCTTGTCGCCTTCCTTCTGCGGCGCCGCGCCGAAGATCCGGAAGTTTTCCGCATACAGACAGGCAAGGTACACCGACATCCCCCGAGCGATGAGGCCCGCGCCCTCGACGACACAGGCGGTTGCAACCGCCTCAAGTGCCCCACCTGCATGCGGTTCTGACGCATCATACGATTCATCGCGACACTGGTGCCTCGTTAGACGAATCCCTCCCCATGGCTGGAAATGGACACGTCAGGCCGCCAACTCCAGACAGCAGGAGATGCTCGGCTTGAGCGCGGACAGGTGACGCCAAGCGGATACCCCGGCGCGGCCAGTGCCCTCAGGCCCGCCACATCGACGAAGATCACCAGGCCAGATGCCGCCGGTATCTCTACTCCGCAACAAAAAAATGGGAAGCCCATGCGCATGCTCGCGCGCGCTTCACTCACCATGCTCTGCGGGACCGGAGCCGTATTCGCGGCCGTTCCCGGCGCTCAGGCCGCATCCGCTCCGGCCACCGACTGCTCATCGCGCATGACGCTCCCTCACCGATGGGGCGGTTCTGCCAGAACGGCCAATCACAGCCGTCCGAAGACCGGGACCCGTCCGAGAACCTCGGCGGCATCCTCGGCCTCCTGCTGGACATCCTCATCGACTGACGACGCAGGACCCGTCATCTCGCGCCATCACGACCGCGCGTTCCGCAGGACCATCGCGGTCAAGCAGAGCGCTCCGCGTCACTGAAGCGGCGCAACTCCGGCCCCGAGCTGAGGCCGGCCGTTCGCAACGCGTGTGCGCGCTCGAGGGGAAGGGCAGGCGTGGACTATGCGACCCTCCCGACGCGCCGGTCCCCCGCGGGGGCGCTCCGGAGCAGGCGCTGCGGTCAATGCCAGCGCCTGCCACGGCTTCCACCGCTCACGCCCCGACGATGACGCCGACCCCGCTGTCCCGGCCGAGGACGCCGCGGATGCGGAGTGGTGGCGCAGGGAAGCCCAGCAGCTCAGAAAAGCGATGAAGAGCCGCCCCACCATCGACATGGCGCGCGGCATCCTGATGACGGCCTACTCCTGCAGCCCCGACGACGCCTGGGAGATGTTGGTGACGGTCTCGCAGCACAGCAACACCAAACTGCATGAGGTGGCCGAAGCGCTGGTGGCCGCGACGGCCCGTCAGGAACCGCTGCCTGAAAGGCTGCAGCAGCATCTGGCACCCGTGCTAGCCGCCCGGCGACGGGGATGAAACGGGCGGGCGCCCGGAAACAGGCAGGTGACGCTGCAGGCGGGCGCCCACGCAGTTTGCAGGGATGCACGGGCAAATCCGTTGGCTGTCGGTGTTCCCTGCTGGAACGATCCTGAAATGACCGACCACCGTGACGCCGTCCTCCGCCTGTGGGGTCGCCAGCTCTACGAGCGTCAGTGCGAGCCACTCGCCTGGGCGGTGGCGGTACTGGAGGCCACCGGCCGCCCGCCGACCGCCGTCACCGCGGCGATATCCGGCCGACTCGACGCCCTCGCTGATTCCCCATCGGACCCGGCATGGCTCCTGTTCCGTACGGTCGCCAAGCTGGCCGCGAACCTGCGGGGCGACGGCCTCTACGACGCGGATGTCGGTACCCGAATCGGCCCACTGGCCCTGCGGGTGGGCGAGCTCGAACCACCGCTCGCCCACCCGCTCGGGGACGCACTCGGCCCCCCGCCGGAAGGGCCGACTTCCCTCGTCACCGTCCACGCCGCCGAGTTGAGCAGGCCCCGCACGATCCGGCTGCGGGCGATCGACGCCCTGCTGGAGTGGGCCGAGCTCGGCCATCCGCAGGCCCGGGCGGCCCTGTCCCAGGTCGTCTCCGACCACCGGACGCAGGATGTCACCGTCTGGACCAAGGCGCTCAACCGGATCGCCCTGTTCGGCGACGCGAGCGTCGAACCGGGTCTCCTGCGCGCGCTCGCCGACACCGGGCACAGCGGGGTGCGGTGGTCGGCGCTCGCCTGTGCCGAACTCGGCTTCCACCGGGCCGTCCCGCTGATCACCGGCCTGCTGGAGCATCCCGATCCGATGGTCCGCGAGGGCGCCTGCGAGGCGCTCGGCCTCCTCGATGAACCGGCCGCTGTGCCTGCCCTGACAGCCCGGCTGAACGACGAGACCGACTGGGTTCGCAGCAGGGCCGCCCTGGCGCTCGGCCAGATCGGCGGCGACCGGGCACTCGCTGGGCTCTGGCAGGCCATGATGGAACGCCGGAACCCGAAGGCCAGCTATCTCGCCTCAGCGATCGCTGCCTTCGGCCCGCCGGTGGTGGACGACCTGATCGCCCTCACCGCCGATCCGGACCCGGACCTCCGAGCACTGGCCTGCCGCGCTCTCGGCTCCACCGCCGACGACCGGGCCCTGCCGGCGCTGGAACGCCTCGCCGCCCACGACCTCGCCAGAACCACCCTCGGCGGCCTCGTGGCAACCGCCGCCAAACAGGGGCTGCGGACCGCGCACCGCATTCGCGCGCGCACCGCATCGACCTGAGCTCGACGCTCGTCTCGACTGACGGTCATCCTGAACCCAGGGCCACGTGGCACGAGGAGACCAAGGCGTGTTCTCAGAACACTGCGAAAACCGTTCCTGGTTTCCACATGCGCAGCCAGGCCTGAGGAGACGGGTGGGCCACCAGACCCCGTCCTCCTTCCCCCGCTACTGAAAAGGACCCGGATCCTCCAAGGATCCGGCCTGATGCGGGAGCTCGGCACCACCTCGTGGGCTGACCACGGAATCGAACACCACGCCCCCGGCGCCCTGGGTGACGAACACGTTGTCGAACTCCAGCGCCTTGCTCGTCTGATCTACTCCTGCGACAGCTGGTGGTTCCCGCTCCTGGAGCAATGGGAGAAGGTCGGCCAGGGGTTCTCGGACATCGAGAAGCGACAGCAGGCCATGATCGTGCTGCTCGACTCACTCAAGGCTCTCAACGGCGGCAGTCTCCCCAGCGGCATCGCAGCAGTGGACATGTCCGGGTCTGACGGCACACCCCGAAGGGCGCACGCATGAAGGCCGCCCTGTGGCGGATGCTGCTAGCCCCTCTGACCAGCCTCCGAGCCATGTTCATTCAACGGCGCAGCGCAACACCCCTGTCCTACGACGTTGCCTGGCGCCAGGCCCGCCTGGACCGTTGTCCCGACGAAATGGTTTACCGACTCTACGGTCACCAAGCCACCGCACCCCACCAGACATCCAGTGCTCAGTCACCCTTGTCCCCGCCAAAGAAAGACGAGCCGACCGACCGACTCCCCTGACCGACGTCTCCACAAACACATTTGCCCTGTCCTGATGGACAGGGCAAAGAACGTTCATGCGGCAATGGTCAGCGGCTCGTCCAGACGCTCCCAGGCTCCGAGCACCGCCTCGTGGGCGTCCGGCTGCAGGTGTAACGCGCTGGGGAGTCTGGAAGCTCTCGTGACCGAGGAGATGCTGGACCTCGTAGAGCGAGACTCCCTTCAGGACCAGCCATGAGCGCCTAGGTGTGGACTCTTCACGATCTCGCAGGCTTCCTGCGACGCCATCAAACGCTCCGTGGCAGTCAGTCAACTTATAGCCCCTCGTGTGACGGTGAGCCCCTGCCCCAGGCAGCTCAGGGCAAAGGGCGGATCAGCGTCGGCGGGGCACGTACCGGCCACTACTCGATCAGCATGAAACAGCAAGCGCCCCGCCAGGCCGAAGCCTGACGGGAGCTTGTGCGAGACGATCAGTCTTCACCAGCGGACAGGCCGTTCTCAGACCTCCCGGGGATCGTGCTGGTCGAGCGCAGCCAGCACGCGAGTCGGATCGTCGATCAGATTGAACAGGCCGCTGGTCCGTCGCGCCCACTGCGCAGAATCCTCTCCCTCCACGAACGCCGCGGCCGACGCGAACTGGTCCTGGAGGTTGACCGGCAGTTTGCCAGCCAGGGACGCACCGACCTCTCGGCCCAGGTCGGCTCGCGACGATGGCGGCCGCGTGAAGCGGGCCAACTTGCCGGCCGCCGGGACGGCGGTGCCGCTCACGCCCTCGAGAGCCGCGACGGCATCGCGCACCCAGCCGCCATCCCAGGTGTCGGGGAGCGGAACAGCGATCCGCTGAACGCTGGCGATCGCGTCCCTCCCCAGCGCGAGCGAGAGCCCTCCCGAATCCTCGTGGTAGTTCAGGTAGCGGGCGACGTCGACGCCTGGCGGGCAGACCTCGTCGAGCCCGACGTCGCCGACGAAGTTGCTGGGGTCGACGAGCCACCCCTCCCGCACCACGACGGATGGCTTCAGACGGACCCGATACAGATAGAACTGGCTGCGCTGGTCGGACTGGTCGCGGATCCGACGCAGCATGTTGTGGACAGCGGCCTCGTGCGTGCCGACGTGGAGTGCCTTCGCCCGCTGCCGCGCGGCCCACGCGGAAACCCGCTGCTCTCCGCCCATCCTCCTGCGGGCCTCGGGAGCCAAGACGGCTGCCGGGTCGAAGTCCCGCGTCGGCCAGTCCGGCTGCGTGCTCGTGTGGTACCAGGAGAACTGCGCGACCCTGTCGTCGTCGAGTGCCGGGTCGCCGGAGTCGACCGTCACCCGAGGCGAGTCCTCGTGCTCGCAGGTCATGCCGCAGCCGGGGCAGGTTTCCGTCGCCTGCTCCCACCGATCGATCCAGTCCAGATCGACGCGCCACCGATGATCGCAGCGCCCACAGAGCATCTGCCGCTCGCGCCAGAAGTCGATTTGCCGTTCCACGGCACCATTCTCCGGAAGCGTCCGACGGAGAACCAGCCTCAGACGAGGGTCTCGAAGCCGCCGGAACTCCGCTTCCGCGGCATCTGCTTCGTCGCAGAGCAGGTCGACGATCTACTCCGCGGACCTGCTGGGATCCTCGGAACGCAGCTCAGCCGGGCGGCGGGCAGCGTACCGCTCCCGCGAAGGCCATCTCGGCGTTGAGCAGGGACTCAGACATGGCAGCGAGAGAACTGCTCGTGCTTCAACCCTACGGGCGGATGCGTCCGATGCGACGAGACCCCGGCAGATTCGTCGGGGCCTCGTCGCGCACCGAGGATCGATTCCCTACAAGGCGTTCGCCGTCTTGACGCTCGTGTTGCCGATCGGCACGTCGATCCGGTCCCGAGCGACGACGACCCCGTCCTTGACGACGTAGCACTCGACGACGTGCTCGCCCTTGAAGTCCGAGTGCTCGACGCGGACTCCCCGCTTGCTCGAGTCGACGATCTGGCCGCGGATCGCGTCCCGCCGCTCGGCTTCCGCACCACGATTGAGCACCTTCCACTTCAGCGTGTAGGGCTCCCCGACCGAGCAACTGGTGACCACGAACCTCAAGCCCTTGTCGGCCCTGAGCAGGATCCCGCCGCGACGCATCGCGCGGAGCCAGGTTGGACGCCATCCGGCCTGCGTGACCTCGCAGTCGATGGACACAGTCTCGGACACGTCGACCGGGAACTCATCCTCGATGAACTCCTCGGTGTCCCTGAACGACCGGGACGACTCGCTCGCGCTCTTCGCCAGCGGCACCGACGTGCCGAAGACCTCGCGCCACTTCTTGCTGGCGGACGTCTTGCCTTCGTCCTCGATCGCCTCGAGGCATCGGTTGTACGCCTTCTTCGCCTTCGGCTGGAACTGCGCCTTGACGTGGACCCGCTGCCGGCTGCCCAGCGCCAGGTAGTACTCCTGCTCTGACTGATCCTTGAGGAATTCAAAGAAGTCGCAGGCCATGAGGTCGAACGAGCCTGTGCCCGCTGCGTCGTAGTCGTCGGTCTGGTCGAAGAAGTTGTAGACGAGGGTGTCGATGAGCAGGCCGCCCATGTTTACGCCGTTCGCGTTCTTCCATGCCCGGGCCATCCGGGCGAGGTGGCGCATGTTCGTCGAGGTGCGGTCGTTGCACTCCTTGGTCGCAGCGATCTCCTCGCGCGGCTTGGTGACCTTCCAGCCCTCAGCCTTCGTGTCCGGGTAGTCGAAGCTGCCATCGGCGTTCTCGAATGCCGGCTGGACCTCGAACTTGAAGGCGTTGGACGTGAACCGCACTCGGACGACACACTGGTCGACGCGGATATCCGTGTTCTTGTACCGCGCCTTGAGGTCGTCCCGGACCCTCTCGAGAATTCTCCGCGGGCCGGTGTCCCCCTCGTAGCTTGACCGGATCCCGGGCGGGAGGATGAAGATCATGTCGAGGTCGGACACGCCCTTGATCGCGGTGTGTCGGCCGAACGATCCGACCATCAGCTTGTAGTCGGTGCAGCCGTCCTTGTCGCGGAAGTCCTTGTTGAGCGCCTTCGTGATCTCGTCCCGCCGTGAGGCGACCGTCGTGGCCGTTTCCCCGACCTTCAGGTTCTTGAGCAGTGTTTCGAAGATCTCTGAGGTCTTCATCGTCATGCCTCGCCTTCGCCGAGCCGGAGCGCCTCCGGGAGGAAGAGGTCAATCTCGCGCGAGGTGAACGTCATCTCCTCGTTGTTCTGCAGCCTGCCCTGGGCGCGCGCGAACGCCCTGCTGCTCGTCCTGGGCGCGTCGGCGTAGGCGTCGCGCGCGGCCTGCTGCAGCTCGTCTCGCCGCTCTCGGCCCTCCGCGTTGGAGACGGTGCCGGACATCAGGTCGGCGATGAGGGAGATGTAGGACTCCCGAACGTCCCATAGCCGAGAGGCGATGCCGCGGTGGGCCTCGGACTCCTCCTCGAACTTGAAGGTCTGCGTCCCAAGGCTCATCCAGCTGACCAGGAGCGCGATAGAAGAGGTCGCAAGACTCGTCAGCACTGCGTTGCCGAGCAGGCCGACCACCGCAGCAAGGAAGGTGCCCGAGCTGATCGCGGTGAGAGCAATGAGGACGCCCTGCTGCCACCGGTGCTTGGTGAAGCAGATGTCCGCCTGCTTCTCATGGGTCTTGTGGCTGTAGACCACGCGCCCGAAGGCCTCTCGCAGCTGCGCCAGAAGGTACGGGTCGCGGTCAGGCACCGCGTCGCTCTCGGGTGTCAATTCGTTCCTACTCGGTCGAGGACTCCTGGACATGCGCCTGAACGTCAGTTGCACATCTTCTGAGTATGGCGGCGACCACTGACACTCCGACCGACTTGAGCTACCTCCCGTTCAGGCCGCGCTCGATCCGGCCCCGCCCTGCGGCTCTCTCCTGCTTCGCGCAGGTAGCGGAGACCAGTGGACACGATGCCGCGGAGCCGCTCGCCCTCCTTCTCCGCGGCGGCCCCGCGAAGCTCCTGGATCCCGGCCCGGGCGAGAGCGAAGGTCAGAGCAACTGGTACTGATCCGGGCAGACTGGGGCCAGACCTAGCAGCTCGCCGACGCCTGTGCCGCGTGCGCGGTGGTGATTCCGTAGGCGGCGACCGTCCCGGAGCCCCCTGCGTCGTGCAACGGTACGGCCCGCGAGTCGCCAGCGGCCGGCCGTTGACCTCGATCACGCGGGACCGCTCGCCGTCAGCCGCAGCTCGACATGAAGCACTCCCAGCTCAGGCCCAGAGCCCGGACCTCGGCGGCCACGACCCCTTCAACCGGCCGCTCGACCTACGCGGCATCGTCTGACCTTCGCGATCACCCGCAAACAGGACTTTGAAACGGCCCTGCCTCATGCCTCCTGCGTCAGGTACGAGAAGACACCGCGGGAGAAGGAGTACCTGCTTGTACTTCACTGCATGACCCTATTGAGCCCAGGAGGACCGAGGCTCAGCACTCCGAACGCGGAAAAGGCATGGAAAGGCATGACGAGGTCATTCCCTACCCCGGAGGCGTCAGGCCAGGGTGTGTCAATTTAACGGCTGATCTTGATTGTTGAGTGGTCAGTTGTTGCTCGGGGTCAGGCGTCCTTCGAAAGCGATCTGGAACGCGTTGAGTGGTGCTTTCCAGCGCATGGTCCACCGCTTGCGGCCCTTCCCTGTCGGATCCAGGCTCATCAGCGCCATGTAGATGCACTTGAGGGCGGCGGCCTCGTTGGGGAAGTGTCCGCGGGCGCGAACAGCTCGGCGGATGCGGGCGTTGACGCTCTCGATCGCGTTCGTGCTGCAGATGACCTTGCGGATCTCGACGTCGAAGGAAAGGAAGGGCACGAACTCGGCCCAGGCGTCCGACCACAGCTTCACTATCGCCGGATACTTCTTCCCCCACGCCTCCTGGAACTCCAGGAACCGCTCCATGGCCGCGTCCTCACTGGGCGCCGTGTAGACGGGCTTGAGCACCTTGGCAATCTTGTCCCAGTCCTGGCGGGCGGCATAGCGGAAGGAGTTCCGCAGCAGGTGAAGCCGTAAGGATTCAACGTGGTGTTTCGTCTCCTACCGCGACGAATTTGAGTACGTCGTCGGCCGTGGCGAAGTGTCGTTCGGCAGGCGTCACGGCCTGTCGGGGCTGTTCACGCCGACCCGTGTGGGATGGAGATACAGCTGCGCCGTCTCTCGTGTGGTGTGGAAATAGGAGCTGAGGTGCTGGTAGGGCAGATAACCTTCCTGCTCCCCGAACGCTGCCATCAGGTCGGCGGTGTTGCGGATCTCGTTCGTCAGCCGGACGACTTCAAGGTCCGGGTGGGCGGTGCGTTCGTCGACAGCGGCACGGTGAGTTGCTGCCACCTGAGCAGCGATGGCCGCATCCAGCACTTCACGGTGCTGGAGAGCGTCACGCCTTCGGTTACGGTCGCTCCGCCTGATGGGCGGTACGGAACCAGGAGGAAGCCGAAGAGCAAGTACCAGAGCGTGTCGAAGATCCACGCCGTGAACAAGAACACGCCAGAGCCAGGACGATCAGGCCGTCAAGGAGAACGAGCAGGGTGCCCTTCCACCGTGCTGCCACCTTTACCCCGAGTACGAGCAGCTCACCGTGCAGGCGCCGATAGCCCCAACTTGGATTTTCCCTGGCCAGGCGCAGCACCAGCGCCCGGATCGAGTGCACGGGCGGGGCAGGCCTCCGCGCTTCGGCCGGGACGGGGAAGCGTGTCGGCGGGCGATGACGTTGCGGTGCCAGCGCAGTACCGTGTCCGGCCGCACCAGCAGCCGCATCCGGCGCAGCACTTCCCGTGGCAGGCCATGGAGGAGCGACGCCAAAAACGCCCGGTCGCTCGCGTGGAACCGGACCTGCTGCCCGTTCAGCTGCCGTTCCAGAACGCCGATCTGGTGGCACAGAGCGAGGATCTCGACATCTTTCGCCCGGTCGCTCATCGCCAGCAGTCGCAGCATCGCGAACGCGTTCGGCACACCCAGGTACGCCAGTCTCAGCAGCACGACCGATCATGATGCCGCGCCAACCGGTGCCGCGCGATACCGGCGACTCGATCGGCCTCGGCCAACACCCAAACCCCATCCCACCTGCGTGGAAGAGGTATTCGGCAAGGGCAACGTCATCGGGCGGGCGCGCTGCTCCACAGTCTGAGCAGGACCCGCTCCGGCTGTTCACCGCCGGCCAGCATGCGGGCCGTGCGCGACCAGGTTTCCGGTGGCAGGCCGTAGCCGGTGACCAGGCCGTAGAGGGTGGGTCCGAAGCCGGGCAGCATCAGCAGCTCGCCCAGTAGGCGGGCCTCGGCCGGCGCCGCCTCGGTGGCGAGGACCAGGTCCAGCGCGTCGGAACCGAACCGCTCGACCAGCGCGAGCCCGTCCTCCCCCGCCGCCAGCAGCCAGGGGGTGAGCACTCCGGCGCGGGCCCCGTGCTTCGCGCGCTGCTCCACCAGCAGCCGCAGTACGCGCGGTCCGGAACCGCCGGCGAGCAGGGGCAGCCAGCGTGGGCCCCAGACCGACACCTCCTCGGCGCTGCCCGGCAGGCGCTGCTCGACGACGGCCGCGGTGACCGCGACCCGCGGGCCGAACCGGGCACCGACCTGCAGCACGGACTCCAGGGAGCGGGCCGCCAGCTCGCTGGTGAGCGGTGCCAGTTCGGCGAGCATGCGGCGCTGTTCGGGGCTGAGGCGGTGCCGCTCGGCGAACTGCTGCGCCACCACGCCCAGTCCGTCGCGCAGCAGGGTGCGCAGCGCCTGTGCGGGGTCGGCGGCGGACAGGATCAGCGGCAGTTCGCGGCGCGCGCGGGGATCGAGGGTGGCCTCGCGCTCGGCGGCGTAGAGCCGCAGCAGGGCGGTGCGCTGGTCGGGGCTGCTCAGGGTGGCCAGCAGGGGCAGCAGGACCGGGTCGGCGGCCAGTGCGTCGGCCGTCTCCGGAACCGCTCCCGGGCCCATGACGGCGGCGGCGACCCGCTGCTCCAGCCGGGGCCCGTACACGGCCCAGGTACGGATCTTGCCGGGGCGGGAGATGACGTTGCCGAGGACCCAGTCCAGTTCCTCACCGCGCCCCAGCTGCCAGCGCGACCAGGCGACCGCGGCCGCCGTGTCCAGCGGCTCGGTCTGCTCGGCGCGTTCGAAGCCGCGTTCCTGGAAGGCGGTGAGGACCTCGTCCGCCGTACGGCCGATCCCGTCGGCGTACCCCTTGATCCGGCTCATGGACAGCTGGTCCAGCCCGAGTTCCAGGGCGTGCCGCAAGCCTTCGGTGCCGTACTCCGCGAGGGCCGCCCGGGTGTCGGGGAAGCTCGCGACGATCTCGGCGATGTCCAGGGCGCCCTGTTCGGCCAGCCAGCGGGCGGCGAGGGCCGGGTGGGTACAGACGACCGGCCAGTCGGCGGGAGCCGTGCCGAGCAGGGCGCGCACCGTGTCGTGCCCGGAGACATCCGCGTCGGCTGCGATCTGCGACAGCACGCGGGCGTCCACCGCCCCGGTGACGTCTTGCTCCACGACCTGCACCCAGCCCAGACCGAGCACGCCCAAGTGCTGTGGCTGGCGCAGCCCTTCGAGGAGTCGCCGCCACATCTGCGGGGTGTACCGGGCCAGGAGGTCCAGGTCGTCGCCCTGGAGGTGGGGCCTCAGCAGGTCGAGGAGTTTCGGGTCCTCCAGACGGCCGGCGAGGAACTGGAGGCTCGGGGCGGGGATCTGGGAGAGCAGCGAGACCAGAGTGTCGTCCATCTGGGTGACAGCGGCCGCCATCCGCTCCGGCTCCACCTCGGGTACGGCCGTGCACAGCCGCCCGTACAGGCCGACGCGGCGGATGCCGGGGCGCTGCCGCAGCGCGTCGTCCATCGGCAGCGCGTCAGGACCGACCGGTCGGCGAGCGTCGAAGACGTCGGCGAGCCGGCCCGCCACGGGCAGCAGACGGCGCGCGGCCTCCCCGTACAGGTCCTCCTCTGCGGGACCGAGCAGCGCCGACATCAGGCAGTCCCGGAACCCGGACCGGGGCACGCCCGACAGGGCCGTCACCAGTCGACGCATTCCGGCGTCGTCGAGCTGGCGGTTGCGTTTGCGCAGGCCGGGCGCGTTCTGCCGGGCCCGGACCGCCACCAGTAGCTCGGTGTTGGTGCCGAAGCAGTCGGCCATCCGGTCCAGCAGCATGCCGCGCTCACGCGGGCGCATGCGGTCGGCGCCGCCGAGTTTGAGGGTCCAGCCCGCGGCGAAGGTACGCCGGCGGATCGCCTGGCCGGTGCTGCGCCGGCGTGCGACCGGAACACTCGGGTCCTGGAGGAGTTCCTCTGTGTACTGCTCCAGGGCCGGGTCCGTGAGGTACGGCAGCTGGTCGGCGCGCATGCCGGCGATCTTCGACGCGGTCAGCGAGAGGTCCTCGGGGTCGACCTGCTCGACGCTCCGGGCGCTCTCCCGCTGGACACGGCGCAGGTCGGCGGCGCCGATCCGGCCGGCGATCACCACGCGGGCGTGCGCCGCGGCCGACGCCACCAGGCAGACCCGGTTCATCAGCTCGTCCGGCCGCACCAGCACCCAGCCCGCGCCGGATAGCAGCGTCGCGACGCGTGTGTTGAGCCGTCGGTCGTCGAAGGCGGCCAGGGCGATCACCTTCGGGCCGTGGTCGTGCAGCAGGGCCAGACGCAGCGCCTCGGGGTTGATCTCCCGGCGGGAGCCGCCGCTGTACTGCGCCACGTCGTCGTAGACGAGCAGGGCCCGCGCCTCGCTGATGTCGGCTTCGGCGTGGGCCTGTTCCTCCTCGTGGGCCTCCCGGGCGAGGGTGTCGGCGAGCCGACCGGGCCGCAGCGCCGGGACGCGGCGGAAGCCGGCCGCCCGCAGATAGGCGCCGAGGTCGGCCGGGCCGTCCACCGAACCCCAGGCGCCGGGCGGCAGTCCGCAGGCCATCCAGCCCGCGAGCCGCGTCAGCGCGCGGACCTGGACCTCCCGCCACCGGGCGAACGCCTCCTTCCCGGTGCCCGCGGTCGGCAGGTCGCTGCCGAGCAGTAGCGCGGTCGGCAGCGACATCCCCTGGGCACCGGGCATCCGGCCCTCCGAGGGGATGTAGCCGTGCCGGCCGATGCCCGCCATCATCATCGAGCCGGAGTTCACCACGAGGTGGTCGGGCGACAGCTCGATCGGGACGAATCCGGCGCGCGCCATGTCGTCCAGAGCGCGCCCGAGCGGAACCAGGGTCCGTAGCGCCTCAGCCGGTGTCCAGCGGTGCCCGGCGGTCAGCATGGCGTCGAGGTCGTCGCGTTCGCGCAGGGCGCGCAGCGGCACGGAGGAGGCGCCGGGGGCCCAGGCCGTGATCAGCGCGGGCGGCAGACCGGGGTGGTCGACCAGGTCGAGGAGGGCGGGCGTGACGGGGTTGCCGGCGGCGAGCAGTGCGGCCGCCTGACCGCGTTGCCTGCGGTTGGGGAAGACGCGCAGGGCGCCGTAGACGTCCTCGTCCTCGTCCTTGACCATGCGGGTGGCCCGGATCTCGGCGGCGGCCGCCGAGCGCAGGTGTCCGGGGCGCAGCTGCACGGTGTGCGGCTCCCAGAAGCGCCCGGAACGGCCGGGGATACGGGTGAGGAGCCTGCCGTGCGTGGCGTTGGCGGTGGTCATCAGGACCGGCCTCCCAGCGTGCGGAGCGCGGACTGCAGGACGGTGGCGCTGCGCGCGCGGGCGAGGTCGATACGGACCCGGTCGACGGTGGCCAGCCGGAACTTGCGCGCCGACAGACAGGTGGCCAGGGCGTTGGTGAGCACCGGTCCGTAGCCGAGGGAGGTGAGGTATTTCCGGCCCTGGGCGCTCGCCTCGCGGTCCTCCGCGTACAGCTGGCGGTACTGATGCGCATCGAGCCGTTTCAGCGCGGCCGCGTGCGCGAGGGTGGCGCCGAGCATGTAAATGTCGAACCGCACGTGTGCCTCGCGCAGCTCGCCAGCCTCGTCGGAGCCTTCCTGGCCGGGAGGCGCGTACGCCTGGGTGGTGGTGGAGATGTGGTCGCCGACCTGTACGGCGGCGTCGTAGTCGATCAGCACATAGCGGGCCGGCGGGCCGAGGACGAGGATGTTCTCCGGCTTAATGTCGGCATGGATCCAGCCCTTGGACGAGGTCCTGTCGCTGTGCCGTTCGCGGTGCAGGGCGGCGAGGGTGTTGCACAACTGCTCGGCCAGATCCAGGAGTTCGTCCTCGGTGAACCGGCGCTGTTCCTCGGCCCTGGCCTCGATGTCCTTTTGCAGGTTGCGCGAGGCGCCGCCCCGCTGGCCGATGAACTGCTGCACCAGGAAGCTCTCGGGCGGGACCGGATCCGGATGCCGGCCGGCGGCCGTCAGGGACGGGGAGGGCTGTGACTCCACGCTGATGACGACCGGGCACTGCTGGGTGAGCTGGGTGGCCTGGCGGACGGCCTTCAGCCCCTGCCGGCGTTGGGCCTGCTGGACGGACAGGGCGTTCTGGACCAGGCGGGGGTCGTCCAGGGCCGTCTCCGACCACCACATGCCCTTGATCACGACCTCGCCGCCGGACCAGCGGTCCTCGGCGAGCACGATGTATCCCTGCCCCGCCGTGGCGAGCAGGTCGCGCGTGACGAACCTGCCGTCCGCCCCGAAGTCGGCGGGGATCCAGGCCCTGCGCGGCGAGCCGTGCTCGTCGCCGGTTTCGGCCTGGATCCAGCCCGGTGTGAACCCGCTCACTGCTCCCCCCCGAAACCGATGCGCAGTCGGACCGTGCCCGGCCCGAGGTGCACTTCGTCGCCGTCCTCCAAGGCGTACGGCAGTGCGGTGGCGAGCCGGCCGGACTGGGGCCGACCCGCGAAGTCCAGCTCCGGGTTGAGGAACGAGGCGTTCTGGTCCTGGTCCGGGACGTGCTCGACCAGTGGCTTCGCGTCGTCGTCCAGAAAGATCCGCACATGGGTGCGGGATATCTCGTCGGCCTGGTCCCGGCCGAGACCCTCGGTGACGTCGGTGACGCCGGCGCGGCTGCGCGTGGCCCGGCCCAGGGTCAGGCCGTCGGACGGCACGGTGATCGTGCGCCGGACCGAGTAGCCGTGCTGGACCGTCACCTGGACGGGCCCGCCGTCGAGGTCGTCGAGCAGGGGCGGTTCGGCGATGATCTCGACCGCCTCGTAGCCGCAGGAGAGGCAGTACCAGCGGGTGCCGTCCTTGTTGACCTGCCGGGGCAGCAGCACCTCGCCGCCGCGCAGACAGCCGCCCGGCCCGGAGGAGCAGCGAAACCGCTCCTCGGCGTCCTGGCGCAGCAGGCCCGCCTTGGTCAGCTTCTTCTGCCGGTCGCGCTCTATCTCCTCGTCGCTGGCCACGCCGAGCTGGCGGGGGCTGAACATGATCTGCCCGCGCATCCTGCGCACGCTCCACACGCGCGACCCGTTGCCCTGGAGCCAGGCGTACTCGCGGCGCGCGTAGCGGAAGTTGTCGCTGGAGACGATGGCGGCGTCGAACTGGTCGGCCAGCGCGAGGATCCGGTCGTCGGCGTCGCCCTGGTGGACCTCCAGCCAGTGTTCGTGTTCGGCCAGTTCGACGAGGTGCTGGTCGTCGAGGACGGGCCGGACGCTGGCGTCGAGGACGGCCACGGCAGTGGTACCGGGGTTGTGGCGCATCCATGCCTCCCGTACGTCGACGACCCGCGAGAACGGCCAGGGCCTCTTTCTGGTCGCGGCGACGTTGGAGGCGTCGATGATCACGCCGGGAGCGCTCATGCCGGACCCTGCCCGGGCGCCGGGGGCCGGGTGGGCGCGTCCGCACCGTCGCCGTACGATCCGCCGGAGGCCTCGCCGTGCGAGTCGCCGCCGTACGGATCGCCGTACGGGTCACCTCCGGACCCGCCGCCGTGGGCGCCGTCACGGTAGACGCCGTCGCGGTACGAAGCGCCGCCGTAGGAACTCCCGGCGTACGGGCTGTCGGCTGCCGCGCCCCCGCACGCACCCGCGTCGTCGTCATCGTCGTCGTCCAGGCTGCGTCGCCGGCGGCGGGCCCGGATCTCGTCAGGCATCTCCACCGGGATGTCCTGGAACCAGTCCCGCTTGTTCCTGGTGGAACTGCGGCTGGACGTCGCACGCGACTCGTTGAGCACGTCCTTCGTCTGCAGACCCTCCCGCAGACCGCCGCTCGCCTGCTGGTAGGCGGTCGCGAGATCGGGGGCCTGGATGCGGCGGGCGCGTTCCACGCCCTCTTCGAAGATCCGCTGCCTCTCACCGTCCGAACCGGCCGCGGCGGCACGGTCGTTGATCTCCCGGTCCAGATCGGCGGCCGCGACCGCGCGCGCGTACTCGGGCCGGATGTTCGGCGCCAACGGGTTGTTCACCGTCCGCAGTTCGAACCTACCCGGGGTCAACTCCCGCGCCTCGGACCCCGATCCGATCCGTCCGGTCGCCTTGAGCACGGGGACCGATCCCGCGCTGACCCGCCCGGGCGCCCGGAGTTTCAGCGCGTAGAGCGGCTGTCCGTCGTATCCCTCGGCGATGGCCCCCAGGGTGAGGCGGACCTCGCTGGGGCGGCGTCCGCCACCGTCGGCCAGGACGCCGTCGAGCCGGCGGCGGGTCGGGTCGATCTGGTAGACGCCCAGCACCTGGAAGTACGGGTTGATCTCCAGCGACAGTTCGCCGCTGCCCACCACCACGTCTCTGCCGTGCGCCGCGAGGCGCGCCGCGATCTGCTTCATCTCGTCGGCGGCGTTGGTCCGCGAGGCAACGTGATCGGCCCTCCCCGTCGTCGTGAGCCCCGCCAGGAGTTCGTAGTCGGCGCCCGCGCCGATTCCGATGACGTCGGTGTGCAGTTCCCGGTCGGCGGCATCTCGGGCGATCGCGGCCAGTCGCCCCGGATCGGTCTCGCCGAAGTTGGGCAACCCGTCGCTGAGCAGCACGACCCGGCGGGAGCCCGCCCGATGCTGTTCCAGTCGTTCGTACGCGCGGTGGAGGGCGCCGTCGATGTTGGTCCAGCCGCGCTCGTTCTCGGGGTTGTCGTCCCAGCTGCCCTTGCGCAGCAGCTCCCCCGCGGTGCCGGAAAAGCGCAGTCCGGAGTTCTGCGCGAAGGTGATCACGTCGACACGGGCGCCGTGCGGCAGCGCGGCCGCCAGTTCGCGGACGCCGGAATGTGCCACGTCCTTGCGGCTGAGGTCGTCCGGGTCGCTCTCGTCGGCGAACTCCTCGGACTTGGAGTCGGCCCTGATCGCCATCGACCAGCTGTCGTCCACGGCGAGGACGTAGGCGACGCCGTCGCTGACCCGCGAGGTGCGGCGCAGCACGGGCGGCGCTATCGACACCACGAACTCCTCGCCGATGTGCGCCTCGTGGCGGTCGGCCGCGATCTTGATGTCCTCGGTCATACGTGTTTCGCCTCTCCGATCGCACACACCAGTGCCGTGGCGTTGTCCCAGCCGCCCAGAGCCTCCGCCCGCTGGACGAGAGCGGCGGCGAGCGCGGGGGCGGGCGGGCGCCCCGACGCGTCGACTTGCGTGGCCAGTTCGGCGAGCACCGCTCCGAACCAGCGCTCCCGTTCCGATTCCGTGGCCCCGTCCGAGGCGAGCAGGAGGAGGTCGCCCGGGGCCAACTCGACGATGCTGTGGGCCCATCGGCCCAGGCCACCGCCCCCGCCGAGGAAGTTGACCAGCGAGGACTCCTCGCCCTCGGCGTCCGGGCTGCCCCGCAGCAGCTCGGCGTAGCCGGTGTGGGCCGGAGTCAGTTTCCAGGCGGCGTACGGCAGTTCGCGGCCCCGGGCCGGTCCGTGCGGCTCGTCGCGCGGCGGGGTGCGCAGCGGTCGTACGAGCCAGGCCTCCGAGTCGCCGACGGACACCACCGACGCCGCACCGTCCGGGCGCACGGTCGCCAGGACGGCCGTGGCGCTGCCCTCGGTGGCACGGCCGACGGCCGCGTCGAGTTCGGCGACCAGCTCCCGCGGCGACAGGTCCTCCTCCCTCGCCCAGCGGCGCGTGGCCTGCTCCAGCGCGGCCCGGGAAGCCCTGGCGCCGGAGCCGTCGCCGTCTCCCGTCACGCCGTCGAAGACGGCACAGCGCACGGTGCCGGACGGGCCGCGCAGGGCGCCGGCCGCGTCCTCGTTGTCGGTGGCCGGGTCGCCCTTGGCCTTGCGGGAGCCCACCGCGCTCTCCTGGTAGCAGGTCGCCGAGACGTGGCCCGCCGCGCGGCGTCCGAGGGCCTCGTGCAGCGGCGCCATGCCGACGGCCAGCCCCTGGCGCAGGTCGTGGCCGAGCAGTCGGCGGCAGAGGGCGTCCAGGCCGGGCGGGAAGGTGCCCGCGAACACGTCGAGCAGGTTCAGGGCGTCCCGCAGGTCGAGGCAGGGCCGGTCGGCGACCGCGTCCACCAGTGCCTGCACGAGGGCGCGCCGGTCCCGCGACTGCGGTGCTCCGTCGCGCCGGTCGCGCAGCTCGATGCCGCCGTCGAGGTCGTAGCGCGGCAACGCGGCCACTTGCCAGCCCTCGTACACGTCGTGCCGTACAGACTCGGTGACCAGGCAGCCGGGTCCGACCCGGGCCAGGGCGGCGTCCACCGTCGGCCACAACGAGGGCAGTTCGTCGAGGAGGTCGGCACGGTCGAGGCTGTCGTGCTCGACGATGCCGTCCCGCAGGGTCGGCGCCAGTTCCTGGTTCCAGCGCACGGCGATCTCGGGGACGGCGACGGCCGTGAACTCGGGTGCGTCCCCGTCCGTGTCGGCTTCCTGGGCCGGTTCCGGCGGCAGGGGCGTCTCCACGGTGTCCTCGGGGTCCGAGGTGCTTGAGGTGCTTGAGGTCTCGGAGGTGCTTGAGGTCTCGGAGGTGCTTGAGGCCTCCGAGGTCTCGGAGGTGTCCTCGTCGGCCGGGGTTCCGCTCAGCGGTGACTCCATCGCGTCACGCCCCCTTGAGTACGAAGGTCAGGACGACCGCGAGCACGGCGAGCACGCCGACCAGCACGAGGCGTTGTGCGCCCGCGCTTTTCGCCCGGTTCAGCTCGCGGGTCATGCGGGTCCGCTCGGCCTCCGCCTGCCGGGTCCGGAGCTGCCATTGCTGCTCGGCCTGGTTGAACTGGTCACGGGCCGCGGCGATCTGCGCCTGCGCCTGCGCCTGGGCGGCGGACACGTGCTGGGCGGCCTCCTGCTGGGTGCGCCGCACCTCGCTTTGCGCCTGCTCCTCGCGGATCCGGGCATGCCGTTCGGCGAGCTCGGTCCGTTCCGCCAACTCCCTTTTCACCACGTTGAGTTCAGCCTCAGCCAGGTGCGCCGCGGCGGCGGCCTCCGCGCGCACCCGCTCGCGTTCCTCCGCCACCGCCCGGCTCAGCACGGCGTCCAGGTCGGGCCCCTGGCCGACCGGGAAGGGTGCCGCCCGGCGGGGCTCGGTGGCGGACGACGGCTCGAGGTCGGAGTAGAGCTCGGCGACGGACGTGGCGGCACCGACGGGCGGTTCGCCCAGCGACAGCGGTACCGGGCGCACGGTGAGCCTGGCGGGGTCGACCACCGTGACCGGGCGCCACCCGCTGAAGCCGTCGGGCTCGCCGTCGTACACGGCAGTGACGGGACAGCCCGAGCCGAGGACCGCGACGGGGCCGTCGACGTGGGCCCACAGGGTCTCGCCGACGGTCAGCAGGGACGCGACGACCTCCGGCGAGGGCGTCGGCACACCCGCCGGAGGGGAGGGCGGCGATGGTGCGCTCGCGGCGGAGGGGGCGTCGAAGCCCCAGCCGGGATTCGCGTCCACCGCGGGTGAGGGGGACGGGCCGGTCCCGGGTTCGGGTTCGTAGACTCCCCAGACGGGATCCGTGTCCACGGCGGCTGAGGGCGACCGGCCGGTCCCGGGTTCGGACTGGGGTTCGGGTTCCGGTTCGTAGAATCCCCACTCGTGGTCCGCGGCCGACGGAGACGACGGGGGCGGAGCCGACGGCGGACCGCCTCCGGACGACGGCGACTCGTCCACGAACGAACCCCACTCGGACACAAGCGCCCCCACGGTTCAAGTCCAGCTCGCCCACACCGGCGCATCCGTTTCCCCAACGGGTGTCCACGCGCTACGCGAATCGCCAATAATGGCCCCTCGTAAGGTAATTAACATCACATCAGCCCGCCGCGTGGTCAGTTTCGAGGAAACGGGGCAAACCTGTGGAGAAGCACCTGACGGCGGACTTCGAGGAGGCATACTTCCTCGTCGACCTGTCACCCGTCGTCCGCCGGAGGGACATCGGCGAACCCGGTCTGCGCTCGCTCCGCCGGCTGACCCTGGTCGTCGACGCCGCCGCGGAGCTGGCCCGCGACCCGGACGTCAAGCTGTTCCTGGTGGCCGACCGCAGTCTGCGCGGAGGCAGCCGCGACGAGTTCAACGATCCGGCGGACGTGCGCGTGCTGCGGGACTGGGTGCGACGGGGCCTCGTCGAAGAGCTGGAGGACGCCGACGGGCGCGTCCTGGAACTGTGCGAGATGACCGGCATCCCCGTCATCACCTACGACTACTACCGGGACGCCCGCGTGGAGTTCCCCTTCCTGCAGGGCAACACCGACGACTTCCTCCAGCCGGTCCCCGGTCCCGACGGCACGGTCCGACTCACGCCCCTGGACATGGGCGTGGCGAGCGACGCACAGATCTCCCGCAAGTCCGAGGAGACGGTCCTGAAGAAGCAGGGCCTGCTCGGGCCGCGGCGCGCCCCCCGCTCCGAGGTGGTCCGCCGCAACTGGCGCTGCCCGGACCGCCGATGCACGCTCTACGACATCCGCAAGGGATCGTCCGTGATGCTGCCCCGCATGCGCGGCGGCGTGCCGACCTGTGACCTGCACAGCCTCGCACTGGTCGACGACGGGCCCCGCACGGCCACGGCGCAGGTGAAGCTGATGCTCGACGGCGCCTGCTTGGCGCGCTTCACGCTGGAGGACGGCTCGACGGTACGGATCGGCCGCCGCCCGGGACCCGACGGCATCGCCCTGCACGGCCTGGTGCCCGACGAGCGTGCCGTCGGCATCAGCCGGGCGCACGTGGAACTCCGGGTCACGGGAGGTGTCCTACACGTCGAGGACCTGAGCAGTTACGGCACCCGCTGGCGGGCGACCGCCGGAAAGACGGGCCCCGGGCTGTGGCAGGACGTCGCCAAGGGTGCGCGGCGGGAGTTCCGCGGCGGTGACGAACTGGAACTGACCGAGGGGGTCGTGCTGGCCCGCAGCGGACGCCGCTTCCCCACGGAGCTGGCACAGGACTGGCAGCGGCGCACGCCGCCGCCGGAGGAGGCTTCGGGGGCGGTGACACGGATGTATTGAGGTGGCGTGGTCAGCCCCCCGAGTCGTCAACCCCCCGAGCTCGATCCCTGGCCGCTGCCCACCGCACCGCCGGACGTGCGGAGCAGGGCCCTCGCCTCGTCCTGCAGACGCCGGGTCACGGGGTGGCCGACGAGTCCGGTCCGAGCCAGCTCGTCGGCGAGGACCTCGAACCGCCTGGCGACGTCGGCGAATTGAGCCGAGGTGGGATGGCGCCCCCGCGTTCTGCGCCGAAGGGCCTCCGTCTCGATGGACAGGATCTGGTTCAGAGGCTCCGTGTGCGCCGGCATCGGGAGGGGAGACCGATCCAGCAGCCGCCGCAGACGTTCGCAGGCCTCGTCCACGTCTCCCCTCAGCCGGACGCCCCCTACCGGGGCGCTCCCCCCGGGCCCCAGGCTGTTGAGGGCGGGCCGAAAACACGGATGCACATGGAACTCGTCCTCCCCGGGGCCGGGCGGCGCGTGGATCCCGCCGGTGTGGACGACGTCGTCACCCCGCCACACGCCCAGGAAGCCCGCCCCGTACAGCACGTCGATCACTCCCTGCGGGGTCAGGCTGTCCGCGTAGGCGGGAAACTCCTCGTGCAGCGCCTCCCTGCGCGCCTCGAACCGGGTCTCGATCAGCTCCCGGGTGACGGCGTATCCGCTGTTCGCGAACAGCAGGAACAGCGACCGCAGGAAGGGATGGTTGACGAGGTACTCCTTGGCGAGGTCCTGCAGCTTCCAGCGGGAGAAGCGCTCGTACGCCGCGAGCACGTCCTCCTCCGTGATGGCGAGCCCGCCCCGCTCGTCGGCCACGCTCCGGCAGGCGTTGAGGAACTGGATCGCGTCCCTCGGGCGCGGCAGGGCGCGCGCGAAGAGGTACTCGGCGGTCGGCTCGCCCCGCACGCTCGGCGGGAACAGCTGCTCCCACAGCTGGTCGGCTGTGAGTTCGGCGCCGAGTGAGGCGCGGGCCCTGGCCAGCGCGATGTCCTTGAGTCCGTCGTGGGTCCAGGTGATGCGGATCTCGTCGCTGTGGAACTTGTCTCCGTCGCTGAAGTCGAGAGTGTCGTAGATGTCGGCGCGGATGAACAGGGCGCTCCGTACGGCCCGGCCGTAGCGGCCCGTCACATGCTTGGCGGCGAGCAGGAGCCCGGTGACCAGGGCGTGGCTGTCGGCGTCGACCGTCCACACCTGTTCGAGCTGGTCGACGAGGAAGAGCAGCGGGGGGTGCGCGGCCGCGCAGCCGAGGGCGGCGAAAGCGGCGGCCACCCCGTCCTCCAGCACCTCCAACTGGCGGCTGGCCCGTGCCCCTTCGGAGGCACCGTTCACGCCAAGGGCGGCCTCGACGCCGAACGCCTTCAGGGAGAGATTGGCCGACTGGAGCCCGCTCGCGCCGCGCCGGAGCCGGTCGTAGAGGCGTGCGTCGTCCAACTCGCCGTTCGCGCGCAAGAAGACGCGCAGGGCGCGGACCGCCGGTGGCGGGCGGCGGCCGTGTGCGGCGCGAGCGTGCAGGGTCAGATGGCGGGCCGCGTGGACGGCGAGGACGTACCGCCAGATCAGCGACTTGGCGGTGTCGGCGGTGACGCCCTGGAGTTCGAAGCGCCGGATCTCGTCTCCGGCGGTGTCGTCGGGGGTGATCAGGACACACGCACCCGGGTGGCCGTCCGGGGCGGCCAGTCGTCGGCAGATGGCACTCTTGCCCGCGCCCTTGCGGCCGATGATCAGGGACTTCCGCCCTGAGAGGACCTCCCGGTAGGCGTAGTTGGGCCGGAAGACGGCGCCGTTCAGCAGTCCGTCCACCAGATCGTTCTCGGCGTCGTCCCGCCCGAAGAACAACTGCCCGACCACACCGACGCCCTCGCCCACGGTCCCCCCCTGCCGCTCCCTCACCTGCCGTCCTCGCCCAGGGTAGAGGTGCGGACGGAGGCGGGAGGTCGTCGCAGAGAAAGTCGGTGGGACCGCGCCGGGCGGTGCCTCATCGGCAGAACGCGGCCGGGGTCGAGGTGTTGTCGGTGGACTACCAGGCGTTGACGGCCGCCGCTGTGGAGGCGGGCGGCGACGGACTGGGTGCCCGGCGGGCAGCGGTGGTGCTGGGCTGGGACAGCGCGTTGGCCTCCCGCGTCGAAGGAGCGCGGGCACGGCTGAAGCGGCTGGTGGAGCGGGGTTGGCTGGTGGAGGAGAAACCGGGCAGGTTCACGCTGCCCGCACCGGAACAGGTTTGTGGTGCTGAGCGGCCAGGCGGCGGCTCATGAGCATGGTCATCGACCACAGGATGACCGCTTCGCTGGTATCGGTGCGCCGCTCGTAGTCACGGACCAGACGCCGGCTGCGCACGAACCAGGCAGTTGGGTCGGCCGCGTGGCGAGGTGTCTGCCGTGGCAGGTCCTTTTCCTCGCGGCCTCCCGCCGAACCGGACTTGACGCTTTCGCTATCATCCGGATCTCCCGTGATTACGGCGTGAATGATCTGGCCGTTTGTGCCTCGTGGATGCGGTCGTGGCAGGTATCGCAGGCCACGACCGTTTTGCGGCGCCGGTCGAGCATGACGCGCGCCCAGTCGGACGGCGGCCATCCGGCATGAGCGAGATCGGCAAGAGCGCGGATGTGATGCACCGTGACATCACCAGTGCTCCCGCAGATCTCGCAGGTGTCCGCCAAGAGCCGCGTGACCAGCTCCTTGTGCGGATAGTTCACCCAGACATGCCGACGGTCCACTATCTTCGCCGACCGCTGTCGATAGAGGGGGATTCCTCCGAACCGTGCCACCAGCGGCTTCCTGTTCTTCCGCTCGATATGGGCCTCGAAACAGACTCGGGGACCCTGTTCCGTGTCGATTCTGGCCTTGTGTTTGGCGGCCATCTTCGGCACGGATGAACGGTGCTTTGCTGCAAGGGTCTTGAGCATGGACGTCTCCATGACCCAGCGCAGACGGTGCAGCCGGGAGACATCCCCGGCGAGCAGGTAGTACTGCACGATGCCCCGGTAAACGGCCCCGAACGTGGCAACGATCGCATGATCGCTGCTGTTGACGAGGGCCTTTCGCTTCGCGGGCTTTCCGCGGGCGAGATAGGGCACGCATTTGGCTTTGATCACGTCACGAGGGACACGGAGGGCGATCTGGCCGTTGACACGTCGGTAACGGCCGGTCTTCTTCGTGTCGTTGTGCTGGACCGTGATCTCATAGCCGAGGAACCTCGCTGCCCGGGTGCGGGCATGAGTGATCAGCGTCTTCTCCCGGGAGAGTTCCAGCTTGAGTTCATCACGCAGGAACACTGCCAGGCGTTGCTTGATCTGCTCGGCCTCGGCTCTTGGTCCGGTGAAACCAAGGAGGTGATCGTCCGCGTAGCGGGTGTAACGCAGCCTCCGGTAGCGCGGATCATTCGGATCCGCACTCGGCAGACTGGTCATCCGCCGGCGCACGGCACGAGCCAAGGGCCGGTCGCCGTGCTGGCGGACTGTCCGCAGCAGACTCTGTAACTCCAAATACGCCGGGTTACGGGCCCGACGCTCCCCTCGGGTGTACTCCGGAATCAGTGCTGTCTCTACGAACTCGTCCAACTTGTGCAGGTAGATATTGGACAGGACCGGGGAGGCCACTCCGCCCTGCGGTGCCCCGGAGAGCGTGGCTCCCCACTTCCAGTCCTCCAAGTACCCGGCTGTCAGCATGTTCCGTATCAGCCGCAGAAACCGCTGGTCGCGGATCCTTTCGCCGAGAATCGTCAGAAGGACCTGATGGTCCAGACTACCGAAGCAATCGGCGATATCGCCCTCGATGAACCAGGCTGTCCCGGTCCATGTGTGAGCCACCTCCCGCAATGCGGTATGGCAGCCACGCCGGGGGCGAAACCCGTGCGAGCGGTCGGAGAACGTCGGCTCGTAATACGCTTCCAACAGGAGGCGCACGACTTCACCGACGAGCTTGTCCGACCAGGTCGGTAGCCCCAGCGGACGCGTCTTCCCATTGCCTTTCGGAATATGGACGCGCCGGACCGGACGGAAGCGGTATCGCTCGTGACGCATCGCCTCAGTTATCCGGGCTATCTTCCGCTGTGACATGCCGTCCACGGTTTCCGGCGTGACCCCGGGCGTCATCGCGCCGTGGTTGGCGTAGATGCGTCCGTAGGCCAGCAGATACAACTGCGGGTTGAACAGCTGTCGATATAGTTCCGTGCACGGCAGGCCCCGCCTGCCGCGTTCACGCAGGACACCCAGCACCGTTGTGGCGCTCTGCATTTCGCATACCTCCCGGGTCTCGGGTGTCCGAACCACCTGGCCCCCTTCGCCCTGCGGACGGCTTTCCCGTCCTCCCTGGCCGGGCGTTGCTCCGACGACTACTACGGGGCCTCCGTCGCCATAGGACTCGCGTCCCGTAGGCGATCCCACGTTCGTCTCTGCTGTACGTCATAGCGCGACGTAGGCGTCCCACTCATCTCCTTGAATTCCCTCGCTGGGAATCGCTCCGCGCTCCGGAAGTTGCGTCAGTCAACACAATAGAAACTGTCGCAGAGTACGGCACCGGTTACAGCTGTCCTTCCAGTGGATGGGAACTTGCATCCGCTGGAGATTGGGCTTCAAACAGTTCAGTCTTCGCCATATCGCGCGGGCCACCCAGCGCACCGTCCCTGACAACTGGGCCCGGTCACTGGTTTCCTGACATGCTCTTGTCCCCTTCACCTTTTGGCTCCAGGTAAGTCATTGGCCCAGGAACCTCCTTCCGAGTTCCTCCCGGCTAAACCGGGAATACAAACAGAGCGCCTCGTGGCGCACAAAAACCTTTCCACGACCCAGCGGCGGGGCAGGACCTGAAAACTGGTGACGTCGTCACTGCGGCGGACGATGCCGAGAACGAGTCCGAGGTGCGCCGCGGTCCAGGCCTCAAGGTGGCCGGTGTAACCACTGTCGGCTCAGATGCGCGACAGCCGCCGCAAGCGGCTCTTCGCCGCCGTCAACAGGATCCGGGCGGCGTCCCGGTCGGTCGTGGAGGCCGGCGTGACCAGCACGGCCAGAAGGAGTCCGAGCGTGTCGGTGAGCACGTGCCGCTTGCGTCCGTTGATCTTCTTCCCGGCGTCGTACCCCCGGGAGGCGAGGGCAACGGTGGCGTCCGCCTTCACCGACTGTGAGTCCACCACCGGCGCACTCGGCCCCTCCTGGCGGCCCTCAGCATCGCGAACGGCTCCGCGCAGCCACTCATCCGTCCTGGTGGGGCTGGTGTACGGGTGGTGTCGAGCGCAGGCGCCTGGGCGGGTGCTCTGGGCACCTGGTGAGTGCCCCGGCAGGATGATCTATCGTGCTGCTGCGACTTGCCTATCGGGGTGTGGCGAGCGTGTTCGCCCTGCTGCGGCTGCTGCCGGTGAGCAACCAGGACAAGGACGCGGAGATCCTCGCGCTGCGTCATCAGATCACCGTGCTGGAGCGCCGGCTCGACCGAGATCGGGTGCGGTTCGCCCCGAGTGACCGGGTTTTCCTGGCCGCGCTACTGCACCGGCTCCCGCGCGGTGTGCTGCGCCGGGCACGGCTGCTGATGCGCCCGGACACTGGGCTGCACTGGCACCGCGACTTGGTCTCGCGCCGCCACGCGGTCCTTTCCCGGCCGGGGCGTGCGGGTCGGCCGCGTACCGTGCGCTCGATCCGCGTTCTCGTGCCGCCCCTGGCGCGGGGCATCCCGGCTGGGGCAACCGGCGCATCCACGGCGAGCTGCTGGTTGTGGGCGTGCAGGTGGCCGCCTCCACGGCGTGGGCGATCCTGAAAACGGTGGGGATCGACCCGGCACCCGGGCGGGGTTCCAGCACCTGGACGGACTTTCTGCACTCCCAGGCCGATGCCCTGCCGGCGTGCGTGTGACTTCTTCGAAGCGGTCACCCTGTCCGAGGCGCGGCTGTACGTGTTCGCGGTGATTGGGCACGCCGACCAGCGCATCCGCATTCCATACGGGCCTCAGATTTTCTCCGTCCGGCTCGGGAACCAAACCCCCTAACCGGCGATCAAGCCTCTACGGGAGGATTCGACACCCGAAAATAGACGTGATTCCGTTCAGATATCGACATGGACAGGAGCGACATGGACAGGAGCGACATGGACGGACCACCGACCCTCGATGACATCCGATCTTGGCCAGCAACCGTGAGCGTGAAGGAAGCGGCCACAGCTCTCGGTATCAGCAAATCTCAGCTATACGACCTCATCCGAACCAACGAGGCTCCGCTATCCACTATCAGGGTCGGAACCATACGCGTCATCACGTCATCACTGGTGAAGTTGCTGGACGGCTCCATCTAATCAACGTGCGGAACGCGAGGCTTGGTCACGGCTCCGTTCATCGCTGAGCTACGGGGAGGCAACTCAACTGCCCCTCCGGTGTCTCAGCCGCTCGCAACGGTGACGGCATCGGGCAACCACCACGGGTTGGTCATTCCGTAGTACTCGACCAGGGTTGCGCGTCCAGCCTCCGATCCCCAGGGGACCGTTACGACGGTCGACGCAGCCGCTCTCGTACGGGCTCAGGTATCCGTGGACGATTACCTGTTTCGGATGCCGTCCCCTAGAAAGTACGCCTCAGGCATGGCGTTTCCTGATGACTACTTACGGGTCCGCATGGCGGCCGTTCCGCGTCAGGGCCGTGAACCACCTGGAGAGCCCCTGAAGGGGCGTCACGCAGACAGGAACCCCAGCGGACAACGCCGGGGTTCTTTTGCGTCTCGGAGAGCCGCGCAGAGCCTCTGCGGCTACCGACCCGCTCACCGGCCATATCCGGTAGCGGGATACTCAGGGAGCCATTCTCGCAGATATCCGGTTGTCCACTCGATTTCGAGGGGGCACCCGTCCAGCGTGCTGCCGAGCGCAATTGCCGCGCACATGGCCCGTTCGCTCAAGATCCACTCGACTCGTGCGCTCGCGGCCCCCGGTCGCAGGGTAAGGGATGCCGAGAGCTCCAGAGCAGCCCGCATCACGTCACGCACGGCTCTTGAGAGAACAGCCCTTTCGGGGTGTTGCAGGAACCCCTCCACACTGATCCACTGGCCCTTTCGTCTCACTCATGTCTCTCACCAAATCGGCGGCGAGATGCAGACTTTGGGCCTCCGACCTGGTCTTCCATGCTCTCTGCGGACCCTACGTACTGGGGTAGTCGTGTTACACACCCCCTCGAAGGTCATGTCCCTGGGCAGGCGGCGTTCTTTGCGCAGTTCGAGAAAGCGGGCGTACAGCTGCGCCAGGGCCTGTGGCGCCAGCGGTACGGGGCAGGCGGCGGCGCAGTGGTGGTGAGCGGGGCGTACGGGGCTGAGCGTATGACGCATCAGGCACCCCCTTCAGGGGACGAACCCCTCTTTGCCGGACACGAAGGATCCAGAAAAATCAGACCTTGCGAAGGCCGTACGCTTTCTCATAGTTGGGGGTGGCCTCGCTGTCAATGTCCGTACGCCCCGCTCACGTCACGGCGGACCGGAACCGCGTCTGCCGTCAGCCCAGCTTCGTGGCGGCCCAGTTGGTCAACTCCGTGCGCGCTGCGCTCAGCAGTGCGGCGGACGGGGCTGTCGCGCCGTTGGTGACCAGGGCGTAGTGCAGGGTGCCCGAGTCCGGGGCGGTCAGCAGGAGGCGGCGGCTGCCCGTGCCGCCCGGTTCGCGCGCGACCGCGACCGGTGTGGTCCTGGTGTAGGCGGGTGGAGCGGCCGTCACGCCGAGGTCCGAGACCACCGTCGTGGAGGCGGTCGGGAAGGACGCCGGCAGATGCAGTTCGGTCGGCTCCGCGCTGCCGTCCGAGCGCCACACCTGGAGCGCGTACTGGCCGGAGCCGACCAGCTCGGCCACGCGCGGCAGCGAACTCGGGACGGGGTTCCAGGTCAGGGTGGTGGAGCCGTCCCGCGAACGGTCCTCGTAGGTGAAGGCGACGGTCCTGCCCGCCGTGGCGCTCGGATAGACACGGTCGAGGAGCCGGGCGTCCTGGCGCAGCACCGCTGTCCCGGAGTCGTCGAGCCGAACGGCGGAGAGGTCCTCGTCGTTCCAGGCGTCACCCGAGGTGAGCGCCTTGTCGGGGTTGCCGTTCATCAGCTCGTGGTGGCGGCCGTTGTAGATGTCCCACTGCCACTGCGAGCCGGACAGGACGGGCCCCGACTTGGTGGGACTGGTCCACCAGCCGGCGCCCGGCACACGGGAGTCGAGGGCCTGGTACATGGCTTTGAGGACGGTCGGCGCCTTGTCGGAGACGTTGCCCGCGAGCGGATGGCCGAACTCGCTGACGACCGCGGCGGTACCGGCGGCGGCGGCACGGTCACGCACGGTGCCGAAGTCGGTGGCGTACTGCCCGTCCTTCGCCTTGCCCCACATGAAGATGCCCGAGATCGCCTTCTGGTCGTAGAAGTGTGTGTTGAAGACATAGCGCGGACCGAGGGTGCCCGCGTCGAGGAGGCCGCCCTCCTGCTTCTGGAAGTCGATGTTGGCGTTCCAGAAGAGGTTCGGCTCCACGAAGGCGGGCTTGTCCTGCCAGCCTGCCGCGTCCATCCGCGCCCGGAACTTCACATAGAACGGCCAGAGCACGTCCTTCTCCCACGCCCGGCTCGTCTGACCCGAGTCGTAGACGCCCGCATGCGGCTCGTTGTACGGGTCGAAGCCGATGACACCCGCGAACTGGGCGTCGGTCAGGTGTTGTTCGACGTATGCCATGGTGGTCTGCGCGGTGGTGAGGAAGGCGTCCTGAAGCCCGTGGGCGTTGTGCCAGAAGTCGTACGTCGCCTCCGTGACGGCCGCGTTCGAGGTGATGTTCTGGCCCCAGAAGGGGCAGATGCCGCAGTACTCGTCCGGGTAGTCACCGGCGTCCACGGCCCACTTGGGGGCGCCGTCGCCCGTGTACCAGCTGTCGGAATCGAAGAGGTGGCGCGAGTAGAGGTCCTGGTGGAAGTCGGGGTAGATCCGGATCCCGGCGTCCAGGAAGGCACGCATCTGGTCGGTGGCAGCGGCCAGGTACGCCGTGTCCACCTTGCCGCGCACCGGTTCGGCGTACGCCCAGGAAAGCAGGAAGCGGACCGAGTTGCCGCCGCCGAGGGCACGCAGCGCGGTCGCCGACTTCCTGGCGTCGGCGACCGAGGCGAACGGCAGGCCGTGGTTCTCGTCGAGCTTCGTCTCGCCGGAGACGTTGTAACCGCGCAGCACGACCTCCCGGCCGAGACCGTCGGTGAAGCGGCCGTTCGAGACCGTGAGGGTCGCGGCGGCCGCCGGGTCGAACCACAGGTCATCGGGGAGGGCGGCGGCGGACTGGGCTCCTGTGGTCGTCAGGAGACCGATCAGGAGGATGAGGACGCCGAGCAGATGCACACGCAGCTTGGACATGTTCACAACAGTCCCGCGCGTGTCTTCAGCCCGTCAAGACTCCTGACTTGAGGGTAAGTCACCTTTCGCGCAGGGTTGTTGCGTTCGTCGCGGGGTTGCGTTCCTCACAGCGCCGCTGTGGTGGTCACCTGCCGACCCTCGGCAGGAGTACGCGAAGAGGCGTCAACCGGCCGCGGTGGCCATCCGGTGCAGGAGACCCGCCACGAGCGCGACCCGGTCGGGGATGTCGTCGACGATCACGTGCTCGTGGCGGGCGTGGGGGCCCGCCCCGCTGCAGCCGAGCCCGTCGAGGACCGGCACGCCGAGCGCGGCGATGAAGTTCGCGTCGCTGCCGCCGCCGACGCTGATCGGCTCAAGGGGCCCGCGCAGCTCGGTGGCGACCTCGTCGGCCAGGCCGAACAGGGCCTCGCTCGCCGGGGTCAGGCGCATCGCCGGGCGGTTCCACTGCCCGCCGACGAGCACGTCGACGCGCGGATCACTGGGCCGGAGCGCGGCCAGCACCTCGTCGACGCGGTCGGCTTCGTCCTGCCTGCTGATGCGGACGTCGACGAGGCAGTGCGCACGGCCCGCGACGACGTTACGGGCGGTGCCGCCGTCGAAGGTACCGATGTTGATCGTGGTCCCGGCATCGGGGTCCTGCGCCGCGGCGAGCCGGGTGACCAGCTCGGCGAGTGCGTGGACCGCGCTGGCGCCGGCCGCGGGGTCGTTACCGGCGTGGGACTCGATGCCGGTGGTGGTGAGGCTGAAGGTGCCGACGCCCTTGCGTTCGGTCTTGACGTCCCAGCCGACTCCGGGTTCGAGTACCAGCGCCGCCGCGCAGTCGCGTGCCGCGTCCTCGATGAGGGGGCGCGACAGGGGGCTGCCGAGCTCCTCGTCACCGGTGAACACGAACGTCACCGTCGGGTGGGGCAGTCCCAGGGCGCGCAGGGCCCGCAGCGCCCAGACCCCCGTGACGATCCCGGCCTTCATGTCGTAGACACCCGGTCCCCTGGCTGTCCCGTCGTCCACGGTGAAGGGCCACTCGGCCAGCGTGCCGGCCGGCCACACCGTGTCGTAGTGGCAGATCAGAAGCACCGGCTTCCCCGGGGTGCCGGTGCCCGGATAGGTCACCGTCAGCACATCACCGTGCTCCACCTGCTCGTGGCGGATCCATGCGGCCGGCGGGCCAAGCCGGTCCTCCACCCAGGACCTGATCGAGGCGGCGGTGGTGTCCAGCAACGCCTTGTCGGTACTGGGCGACTCGAGGCCGACGAGCGCCGACAGATCGGTGAGCAGGTCGTCGAGGTGGGTTCGGGTCCAGGTGGACAACGACTTCGCGGACAAGGGGTACGCCAATCTGTGTGTGTGGGGGTGAGGGAGTTATCGGACGGGGACGCCGGGGCCGAGCGGGATGTCCAGCGCGTACCAGGCGAGGAACATCGCCAGCCATACGACGAGGTTGACCACGGCCAGCGGCAGGACCAGGGACATCAGCGTGCCGATCCCCGCGGACGGCCGGTAGCGGCGGATGAACCCCAGCGCGATGACGAAGTACGGGCTCATCGGGCTGAGACTGTTGGTGGGAGCGTCGGCGATACGGAACAGCGCCTGGGTGGTCTCCGGCCGGATGCTCAGCAGCATCAGCATCGGCACCAGGATCGGCGCGATCAGCGACCACATCGCCGAGCCGCTGGTGAGGAACAGGTTCAGCAGACTGACCAGCAGCACCGCACCGACGAAGATCACCACGGGTTGCGCGCCGAGCGAGTCGAGCACCCGGGCGCCGGTGATCGCGATGATCTGTCCGAGGTTGGTCCACTTGAAGTAGCCGAGGCACTGCGAGACCGCGAAGAACAGCACGAGGACCGGGACCAGTTCGCGCAGCCCTCGTGCCATCAGGTCCGGGATGTCCTGCGCGGCGGTGATGGTGCGCACGGTCAGCCCGTACACGGTGCCGATGACCATGAAGAACGCCATCAGCACCACGGCGACGTTGTCGAGCAGCGGCGATTCCACGATGGAACCGCCGTCGCCGCGCAGGGGCGAGCCGGCGGGCAGCATCGCGAGGACCACCGCGGCCACGTACAGCGCTCCGGCGGTGATCGCCCGGCGTACACCCTTGCGCTCGTCGGCGGACAGGGTCATGTCGGGCAGTTCTTCGACGTCGGTCAGCTCCGCCTCGGTGGCGTTCATCGCGGCGACCCGGCGCGCGACGACGGTTTCGGTGACGAGCGTGATCACGACCGCGAGCAACAGGCAGGACGCCGCGGAGAAGTACCAGTTCGACACCGGGCTGACCGAGTAGGACGGGTCGATGGTGTGCGCCGCCGAAGTGGTCAGGCCGGCGAAGATGGCGTCGGACCCCTCGATCACCGGACTGACGCTGCTCGCGCCGCCCACGGCTACGTACGAAACGACCGCGCCGATGATCGGGCTGCGGCCCACCGCGCGGAACGCGATCATGCCGAGCGGGATCATCACCACGAACGCGGCATCTCCGGCCACGTGGGAGAACATGCTGGTCAGCGCCACGGCGAAGGTCACCATTTTGGCCGGGACCCGGGCGAGCGCAGCGCGCATCAGTGCGGGGAGCAGCCCTGTGCCGTCCGCGATCGCGACGCCGAGCATGACCACGACGATCAGCCCCAGCGGCGGGAAGTTCACGAAGTTCGTGATCAGGTCGCCCAGGACCATCTTCACGCCGGCGTCGGAGACGATGCTCTTGACCTCGATGACCTTGTCGTCGGCCGGTGAGACCACCGAGACGTCGAGGGTGGCAAGGAGCCAGCTCGCCGCCACGATCAGCCCGCTCAGGATCACGAACAGCCAGAACGGGTGCGGCAGTTTGTTCCCCGCCCGGTCCACGAAGTCCAGCCCACGCAGGATCACTGTCGTCGGCGAACGCCGCCGTTTCGTCGTCACCTCGGTCATGAGAACCCTCCCGCTGCTGATCAGTGGCGATATAGCCCGCCATCAGACAGCGCTGTGCTTCTTTGTGTCAAGCAGGAGATGTATAACGACAGAATCGCTCTGTGTAGGCTGTCCGCATGCAAGCGATGGAACAAGGGCCCGACGACGCGGACCTCGATCTGGTGGCTGCGCTGCAGATCGCGCCCCGAGCACCGCTGAACACGGTCGCCGAGATCCTGGGCACCTCGGCCAGCACGGCGGGGCGGCGCATCCAGCGGCTGCAGCAGCTCGGGCTCCTGCGCTTCATCGGCACCGTGCACTGGTCGCTCATCACGACCGGCAATCCCTACGTGGTGTGGATCAAGTGCCGGCCGGGCGCCACCGTCGACGTCGCGGCGGCCATCCAGAAGGTGCCGCAGGCCCAGTCGCTCATCACCACCACCGGCGACTCGGACATCTACTGCACTCTCTATCCGCTGCCGGGCACGGACCCGCGCCGCCTGCTGACCCGGACGCTGCCCGAGATCCCCGGCATCGCGTCCATCCAGTCGCATCTGGTACTGCGCTCCGCCCGCGAAGCGTTCACCTGGCGGCTCGACCGGCTCACCGCCCGGCAGACGCAGGAGTTGCGCCAGCAGGCCGACACCCTCCCCGATGCGGCGCCCACCACCGTCGGACCCCTCAACGAGATCGAGTTCCGGACGCTCCAGTTGCTGGTCGAGGACAGCCGGATCTCCGCGGCGCAGGTCGCCCGCGAACTCGACGTCAGCCGGTCCACCGCCTACCGGACGATCCAGTCGCTCCTGGAGTCGGGGGCCGTGCGACCGCGGGTGGAGATAGAGCCGGCCGTTCTCGGGTTCCCGATCACCGCGCTGTTCACCCTCGACGTCCAGCCGCGGCACATCCCCGCGGTGCTGACCGCGCTCGGCGAGCACCCCTGCGCGCGGTTCACCGTCATGACGGCCGGGCCGGCCTCGATCCTCCACCACGGCGTGTTCACCGACGAGAACCACCTGTCCAGGTTCGTCACCGACGACCTCGGCGCACTCCCCGGTCTCAACGGCTTCAACACCCTGATCGCCCTGTCCGTCCTGCGCCGCCAGTGGATCGACCGCGACGACGACCTCGTCCTGGGGCACCGGGCCCACGACATCCTGTCGGCGAACCACCACACCCGACAGGTCCGGTAGGAGTCACGGGACCTCCGCTCCGCGTAATCCTCTAATCCTCAACAAAGCCCTGTCGCGGCACTCGCCCCTCCCGGGACACGGTTCTAGGGTGACCCACATCACGTCTGGTGGCTGATTTCCCTCGCACGGTTCCCTGGGAGGGCACATGACCCGAATCTCGGTGAAGGTGGACGGCACGACGTACGAGGACGAGGTGGAACCCCGTCTTCTGCTGATCCACTACCTGCGTGACCGGCTGGGCCTGACCGGCACCCCCGTCGGCTGCGACACCTCCAACTGCGGGGCCTGCACCGTCGACCTGGACGGCGAGACCGCAAAGAGCTGCTCGGTGCTCGCCGTCCAGGCCGACGGGAGCGAAGTGACCACCGTCCAGGGGCTGGCCACGAACGGGGAGTGGCACCCCCTCCAGAAGGCGTTCCACGAACGGCACGCCCTGCAGTGCGGGTACTGCACCCCAGGGATGATCATGGCCGCGCGTGACCTCCTCCGGGAGAACCCGGAGCCCAGCGCCGACGACGTACGCCACGCACTGGAGGGCAACCTCTGCCGGTGCACCGGCTACCAGAACATCGTGCGCGCGGTCCTCGCCGCCTCCGGAGCCGCCGAACCCTCCGCCCGGGACGCCCAGAACCCTCAGGACGCCCAGGAGGTGACGACATGAGCGAGCAGACGGGAGAGCAGACGGGAGAGCAGACCGGCGAGCGTGAAGTCGGCCGGTCCCGCCCCCGCAAGGAGGACGCGCGGCTCGTCACCGGACAGACCAACTGGACCGACAACATCAGTGTCGCCGGCCTGCTGCACCTGGCGATCCTGCGCAGCCCGATGGCGCACGCCCGCGTCGGCCGTGTCGACGTCTCTCCCGCCCTCGAACGGCCGGGTGTCGTCGCCGCGTTCACCGGCCGCGACTTCGCGGAAAGCACGGCCTCGCTGCCGTGCGCTTGGCCGGTGACCGAGGACATCGTCCTGCCGGACCATCCGGCCGTCGCGGTCGACGAGGTCCGGTACGCGGGCGATCCGGTGGCGGTCGTCGTGGCCCGCGACCGGTACGCGGCGGCCGACGCGCTCGAAGCGATCGAGGTCGACTACGAGCCCCTGCCCCCGGTGCTCGATCTGGAGGCCGCGCTCGCGGACGACGCCCCACTGGTGCACGCGGACAAGGGGACCAACCGCAGCTATGTCTGGCCGCTGGCCACAGGGGAGAGCTACGAGACGGCTCGGCAGCGCGCCGACGTGGTCCTGCACCGCCGCTATCTCCAGCAACGGCTCATCGCCAACGCCATGGAGCCGCGGTCGGTCGTCGTCACCCCGCTCGCCGCGTCCGGCGAGTACACCGTGTACTCGGCGACCCAGGTCCCGCACGTCCTGCGCGTCATGCTGTCGATGGTGACCGGCGTCCCCGAGCACAAACTGCGTGTGGTCGCCCCCGACGTCGGCGGCGGCTTCGGCTCCAAACTCCAGGTGTACGGCGAGGAGGTCATCGCCCTCGACATCGCACGCCGCCTCGGCCGCCCGGTCAAGTGGACCGAGTCCCGCTCGGAGGGCTACCTCGCCACCCACCACGGGCGCGGCCAGATCCAGGACATCGAGGTCGCCGCGACCCGCGAGGGCAGACTGCTCGGCCTGAAGGTCGACCTGCTCGCCGACATGGGCGCCTATCTGATGCTGGTCACGCCGGGCATCCCGATCCTCGGCGCCTTCATGTATCCGGCGATCTACAAGATGGACGCGTACGAGTTCACCTGCACGGGGGTGTTCACGACGCGGACGCCCACGGACGCGTACCGGGGTGCGGGGCGCCCGGAGGCCACGTACGCCATCGAGCGGATCATGGATGAGCTGGCCGTCGAAGTGGGCCTGGATCCGGTGGAGTTGCGGCGGCGGAACTGGATCGGGCACGAGGAGTTCCCGTACACGTCGGTCTCGGGTCTGACCTACGACAGCGGCAACTACGAGGCCGCCACCGACAAGGCGCTCGCCCTCTTCGGGTACGACGAGCTGCGGGCCGAGCAGGCCAAGCGCAACGAGAGCGGTGACCTGGTGCGGCTCGGCATCGGTGTCTCCACGTACACCGAGATGTGCGGGCTCGCGCCGAGCCGGGTGCTGCGGGATCTGCGGTACACGGCCGGCGGCTGGGAGGCGGCGAGCATCCGGATGCTGCCCACCGGCAAGGTCGAGGTGGTCACCGGTACCAGCCCGCACGGGCAGGGGCACGAGACCTGCTGGAGCCAGATCGCCGCCGACGTGCTCGGGGTGCCCTTCGAGGACGTGGAGGTCGTGCACGGCGACACCAGGTCGGCACCACAGGGCATGGACACCTACGGGTCGCGGTCGCTGGTCGTCGGGGGTACGGCGGTCCATCACGCGGCCCTCAAGGTGGTCGACAAGGCGCGGAAGGTGGCCGCGCATCTGCTGGAGGCCGACGAGCGCGACCTGGAGTTCACGGACGGCGTGTTCTCCGTGACGGGTTCGCCCGAGGCGCGCAGGACGATCCAGGAGGTCGCCTTCGAGACGTTCTCCTCGCACGACCTGCCCGACGGCATGGAGCCGACGATCAACGCCGAGCACCTCGTCGACCCGGAGAACTTCTCCTACCCGCACGGCACCCACCTGTGCGCGGTCGAGATCGACACGGAGACCGGGCGGACCTCGATCCGCTCGTACGTCTGCGTGGACGACGTCGGCCGGGTCGTCAACCCGGTGATCGTCGAGGGACAGGTGCACGGCGGGCTCGCGCAGGGCATCGCGCAGGCGCTCTACGAGGAGGCGGTGTACGACGACGAGGGCAACCTCGTGTCCGGCACCATGGCCGACTACCTGGTGCCCGGCGCACCGGACCTGCCCGAGTTCACCACCGACCGCACGGAGACACCCGCCACCTCAAATCCGTTGGGAGTCAAGGGAGTCGGGGAAGCGGGCACCATCGCCTCGACGCCCGCCGTCGTCAACGCGATCGTGGACGCGCTGCGGCCACTGGGCGTCCACGACGTGCGGATGCCCTGCTCGCCTGGCCGGATCTGGGAAGCCCTGCGGTCCGCTCAGAAATCCACTCAGAAGGAGGCGGGGCCGTCGTGATTCCCCCGGCATTCGAGTACGCGCGGCCCGCGAGCATCGACGACGCCGTACGCACACTCGCCGAGGCCGGCGAGGACGCGAAGGTCCTGGCGGGCGGGCAGAGCCTGCTGCCGTTGCTGCGGTTGCGGCTCGCCTTCCCCGAACTGGTCGTCGACATCGGCCGGATACCCGGGCTTCGCGGGGTCCGCGAGGACGGCGGGACGCTGGTCATCGGCGCACTGACCACCCACCACGACGTCATCGCCGACCCACTGGTACGCCGTCACGCGGGCCTCCTCGCGGCGGCCACGGCGACGGTCGCCGACCCCGCCATACGCCATCGGGGCACCCTCGGCGGCTCGCTCGCCCACGCCGATCCGGGCGGCGATCTGCCGGCGGTGGCACTCACCCTGGACGCGGAACTGATCGCGGTGGGGCCCGAGGGCCGACGGGCCATTCCCGCCCGGGAGTTCTTCGTCGACTTCCTCCAGACCGCGCTGCGGCCGGACGAGTTGCTGGTGGAGGTACGGGTCCCCAAGACCGACGAATCCGACGGCTGGGGCTTCCACTACGAGAAGTTCAGCCGGGTCGCGCAGGCCTGGGCCATGGTCGGTGTGGCGGCGCTCGTGCGGCGCGAGGACGGACACCTGGCGGAGGCACGGATCGGCCTCACCAACATGGGGGCCACTCCCCTGCGGGCCTCGGCGACCGAGGACGCGCTGACGGGCGCGGGGGCGGACGGGGTGGCACGGGCCGCGCAGTCGGCGGCGGAGGGGACACGGCCGTCCTCCGATCCCTCGGCCTCCGCCGAGTACCGCAGCCATCTGGCCCGGGTGCTCACGCGGCGTTCGGTGCTGGCCGCCGCGAGGATGGGGTGAGGCCGATCGCACGCGAAGAGCAGGAAGAACACGAAGAGTCAGCACAGGAAGAGGGGAACGGGGCGGGCGGCGGGCCCGCGTGGCCGGCGGAGCCCGACGATGTGCGGGCCCGGCTCGGACAGAGCGGATACCTCGTCGACGACGGGCTGGCGGTCGCCTGCTTCCTGGCCCTCAGGCTGCGTCGCCCGATCTTCTGCGAGGGCGACGCTGGCGTGGGGAAGACCGCGCTGGCCTCGGCCCTCGCCACGGCACTGGACGCTCCGCTGATCCGCCTCCAGTGCTATGAGGGCATCGACGCCTCGCAGGCGCTGTACGACTGGGACTTCCCGCGCCAGTTGCTGCATCTGCGGGCGGCCGAGGCGGCCGGGATCACCGACGCGGACCGGCTGGAGGGCGAACTGTACGGGCGGCGGTTCCTGATCGCCCGGCCGCTCCTGCAGGCCCTGGAGACCCGGTCGTGCGTGCTGCTCGTCGACGAGATCGACCGCGCCGACGACGAGTTCGAGGCGTTCCTGCTCGAACTGCTCTCCGAGTACACGGTCACGATCCCCGAACTCGGCACCCTGCGCGCCGAGTCGCCGCCGGTCGTGGTGCTCACCTCCAACCGGACCCGTGAGGTGCACGACGCGCTGAAGCGGCGCTGCCTCTACCACTGGTTCGACCACCCCGGCTTCGCGCGCGAACTCGCCATCGTACGAAGGCGGGTTCCGGGTGCGTCGGCGCGTCTCGCCGAGCAGGTGACCGTTCTCGCCCAGGCACTGCGTGCGCAGGAGCTGGTGAAGCCCCCGGGGGTGGCGGAGACCATCGACTGGGCGCAGGCCATGGCCGCGTTGGGTGCCACGGAGGTCGACGCGGAGCTGGCGGTGGTCACACTGGGGTCGGTGCTGAAGTACCGGGAGGACCTGGAGAGGGCTCGCGGGCTCGACCTGACGGCACTGCTCGCGGGTCCCGTGGACGGTGGCGTGTGGTGACCGGACCGGGTGTCGACGCGCCCGGCGTTCTGGTCGGCTTCGCCCGGGCTCTGCGCGCCGCCGGGGTGGACGCCGGCCCCGACCGCGTACACGCGCTGATCGGCGCGCTCGATGTGCTGCGGCCGGGCGTGCGGTCCGACGTGTACTGGTCGGGGCGGCTCACCCTGTGCGGCAGCCGGGACGATCTGGAGCGGTACGACCGGGTGTTCGCCGCGTACTTCGGGGGCTCGGTGTCCCGAGGCGGGGCGGTGCGCGGCGTTCGCGCCACGCGGCTGCGGGTGACCGTACGGGACGCGGGGCCCGCTCCCCGTACCGGGGACGAGAGCGAGCGGGACGCCGTACCCGCGGCGGTGCTCGCGAGCTCGGCCGAGGTGCTGCGGCACCGGGACTTCGCCGACCTCACCGATGCGGAGCGGGGGCAACTGCGGCGCCTGCTCGCAGTGTTCGCGTTGCCCGGTGAGCCCCGGCGTACCGCGCGGCTGCGCCCGGCCCGGCGTGGGTCCTTCGACCCTCGGCGGACCGTGCGGGAGGTCCTGCGGCGGGGCGGTGAACTCGCGCCGCCCCGCCGGCGCACACGGGCCGAGCGGCCGCGGCGGGTGGTGCTGCTGGTGGACGTGAGCGGTTCCATGGCGGCGTACGCGGACGCGCTGCTGCGGTTCGCGCACGCCGCCGCACACGGCGGCCGGGTGCGGACGGAGGTGTTCACCATCGGTACGCGGCTGACGCGGGTGACCCGTGAGCTGACCCATCGCGATCCCGGCACCGCGCTGGCCGCGGTCGCGGCGGCCGTACCCGACTGGCGCGGCGGCACCCGGCTCGGTGAGCTGCTGCGGGCCTTCCTCGACCGGTGGGGGCAGCGCGGCATGGCGCGCGGCGCGGTGGTCGTGGTGCTGTCGGACGGCTGGGAGCGTGGCGATCCGGAACTGCTCGCCGCCCAGATGCGACGCTTGCACCGGCTGGCTCACCGGGTGATCTGGGCCAATCCGCGCAAGGCCCGCCCCGGTTACGCACCCCTGGCCGCCGGTATGGCGGCGGCACTGCCGAGCGTGGACGCGTTCGTCGAGGGCCACAGTCTGGCCGCGCTGGAACGTCTGGCGGCGGTGGTGAGAGGAGCGGACGATGCGTGAGATCCTCCCGGCGCTCGGCCGGTGGTACGCGGAGGGCTCCCCCTTCGGTCTCGCCACCGTCGTCGCCGTCAGCCGGAGCGCGCCCCGGGACCCCGGTGCCTCCATGGCCGTCGGGCCCGGTGACGAGGTCGTGGGCAGTGTGTCCGGCGGCTGCGTCGAGGGCGCGGTCTTCGAGCTGGCCCAGGAGGTGGCCGGGTCGGGTGAGGCCCGGCTGGAGACGTTCGGGTACAGCGACGAGGACGCGTTCGCCGTCGGGCTGACCTGTGGCGGGGAGATCACCCTCCTCGTACGGCCGGTGACGGCCTCTCTCGATCCGTCCTTCGGGGCGGTCGCGGAGTCGGTGGCCGCGGGCCGCCCGGTGACCGTGGCGACGGTGGTCGACGGTCCCGCGCGGCGCGGCGCGACCCTCGCCGTCTGGGCGGACGAGGTGTCCGGGACGCTCGGCACCACGGGCCTGGACGTGGCCGTGACCGCCGACGCGCGCGGCGAACTGGCCCTGGGCGCGACGGGCCTGCGGCACTACGGACCGCGGGGCGAACGGCGCGAGGACGCGGTGACGGTGTTCCTCCACTCCTTCGCTCCCCCGCCGCGCATGCTGGTCTTCGGGGCGATCGACTACGCGGCGGCGGTGGCCCGCATCGGCGCGTTTCTCGGCTACCGGGTCACGGTGTGCGACGCGCGGCCCGTCTTCGCCACCCCCAAGCGCTTCCCGGCGGGCGTCGAGGTCGTCGTCGAGTGGCCGCACCGCTTCCTCCAGAAGACGGACACGGACGAGCGCACGGTGATCTGTGTCCTCACCCACGACCCCAAGTTCGACGTGCCGCTCCTGGAGGAGGCGCTGCGCCGCCCGGCCGCGTACATCGGGGCGATGGGCAGCCGCCGCACCCACGACGACCGCATGAAACGGCTGCGGGACGGCGGGCTCGACGCGGCCGGCCTCGCCAGGCTGCGCTCGCCGGTCGGCCTCGACCTCGGGGCGCGGACGCCCGAGGAGGTGGCCGTGTCCGTCGCCGCCGAGATCGTCGCGCTGCGCTGGGGCGGCAGTGGCGCCCCGCTGACGGCGACGGCCGGGGAGATCCACCCGCGCCGGTAGACCACGGCGGTGGATCAGCCTCCTTGCTCGGTCTCCGACGGGTTCGGTGCTCGGTCTTCAGCACTCACTCTTCGACGGGTTCGGTGAGGGCGGGTTCGGTGACGGCGAGTTCGGCCCACACCTGTTTGCCGCCGCTGACCGGGACGGTGCCCCAGGTGGCGGAGAGGGCCTCGACGAGGAGGATGCCGCGGCCTCCGGTGGCCTCCCAGCCGATGCTCCTGGGCTTGACGGGTGTACGCGGTGAGATGTCGGCGACGGCGACGCGCAGGCGGCTGTTGATGAGGGTGAGGTCGAGACGGACCTGGCCGTCGGTGTGCACGAGGGCGTTGGTGACGAGTTCGGAGACGACCAGGAGGATGGCGTCGGGCTCGTCCGTGACACCCCAGGCGCGCAGGGCACGCCGGGTGAAGCGGCGGGCGTGGCGGACGGCCTCGGGTACGCGCCACACGGTCCAGCTCTCGCGCAGCGGTCGCAGGTCCAGTCCGTCGTAGCGCATGAGGAGCAGGGCCACGTCGTCGCTGCGGTTGGCGTCCGCGAGCAGGGCGTCCGCGACGAGCCCGAGGTGGGCGGGGTCGGCGGCGGCCAGCTGGCCGGCCAGCCGGTTCAGGCCGTCCTCCAGGTCGAGTTCGGCGGACTCGACCAGGCCGTCCGTGGTGAGGGCCACCAGGGTGCCGGGCCGGAGCGGCAGGGGGCTCATCGGAAAGTCGGCCTGCATGATGACGCCGAGGGGCGGCCCGCCCTCGGTGACGACGATGTCGGTGGTGCCGTCCGGGTGACGCAGCACCGGTGGCAGATGCCCGGCGCGTACACACCACGCCGTGCCCTCCTCCATGTCCACGTCGACGTAGCAGCAGGTGGCGAACAGGTCGGTCTCCATGCCCACGAGCAGCCGGTTGGCGTGCGAGACGACCACGTCCGGTGGGTGGCCCTCGACGGCGTACGCGCGCAGGGCGGTGCGCATCTGGCCCATCAGGGTGGCGGCCTGGGCGTTGTGTCCCTGGACGTCGCCGATGACGAGGGCGACGTGGTTGTCGGACAGCGGGATCACGTCGTACCAGTCGCCGCCGACCTCCAGGCCCGCCGTGGTGGGCAGATAGCGGGCGACGGCCTCGGCGCCGGGCAGCGGCGGCAGCCTGCGCGGGAGCAGGGTGCGCTGGAGCATGCCGACGAGTTCGTGTTCGGCGTCGAAGGCGTGGGCGCGCATCAGGGCCTGGCCCGCGAGGCCGGCGGAGGCGGTGAGCAGGGCGCGCTCGTCGGGGCCGAAGTCGTGCGGGGTGTCCCAGCCGATGAGGCAGGCGCCGGCCATCCGGCCGCCGGCCGGCAGCGGAAGGACGGCGAGGCCGCCGGGGCCGACGTCGGCGAGCGCGGGTTCGAGCGGGGTCCCGGCGGGCCAGATCGCCGCGCGTCCCTCCCGCAGGGCCGCCGCGAGGGTCGGCATGGTGCGCACGGGGGCGTCGGGCCACTCCGAGCGCCATTCGGTGCGCCACACCTCGGGCCAGGCCTCCGGCTCCGGCGGGTCCAGGACGGTGACGACGAGCCGGTCGCCCTCCAGTTCGGCCAGGGCGATGCGGTCGGCCATCAGAGGCCGGCGCAGCGCGGTGACGACCGCCTGGCCGACGTCGCGGACGGTGCCCGCGGTGGCGAGGGCGGCGGCGAGGCGCTGGACGCGAGCCACCTCGTTGCCGCCGGAGCGCAGCTTCGAGGCGTCGGCGACGGTACCCACCAGCCGGGAGGGGCGTCCGTCGGCGGCGGGCAGCAGCCGGGCGCGCAGCCTGAGCCACCGCTGCTCGCCGGAGGGCTGCAGGATGCGGAACTCCAGCTCCCGCTCGCCGATGGACATGTGGTCGGCCTCCACCACGGACATCAGCGTGGGCAGGTCCTCCGGCACGGTCATGCTCAGCAGGGTCTCGACCTTGCCGTCGAAGACGTCGGGGACGAGTCCGAACAGCTCCAGCATCTCGTGGTCGACCTCGACCCGCCCCGAGTCCAGGGCCAGGCTGAACGAGCTGCTGGGCAGCGCCCCGGAGCCACCGGCCCCGGACGAGGGCGGGAAGGAGACCGCCTCGGCGAACAGCTCCAGGCACTTGCGGTCCTCGGTGTCGAAGCCGCCCGGGCTCTCGCTCACGGCCACCAGACAGCCGCCGCCGCGCGGGTCGGGCGGCAGTGGCAGGGCGGCCAGCCAGAAGTCCCCCGCCGGGGTGGGCCGGGCGCCGGGCGCCACGGCGAGCTCTTCCGGGCTGAGCCACCGGGGTTGCCCGGCGCGGTAGGCGTCGGCTGCGGGCGAGCCGCCGGAGAGCGGGTAGCTGTCGCGTACGCCGTACAGGGCGCGGGGTACGCCGGCGGACTCGATCAGGCACAGCTGGTCACCGTGCTCCCCCGGTGCGTACACGAGGGCGAGGGTCGCGCCGCCATAGACGAGCACCTGTTCGAGCACGCTCCGCAGTCGTTCCGGGGAGCCGAGGTCCGCGCGGAGCGCCTTGAGGGCAAGTTCGGCACGCAGCGTTCTCGTTCTGCGTCCCGCACCGCCCTCACTGACCACGTCCGCAATTACAGCGCTTCCCGGACGCGGGCGCAGCCCCTGTGACCGTTCCGAAGTCGCGTGGCGCGTCGGCCGGGCGCGCACGGGCCGTGCCCGCGGGCCCGTGGGCGGCGTCACAGGGAGTTTCCGGCTCCACTCCCAAGTTCCGCCGACAGGGGTCACGCTGCGTACGCGGATGGACGAGCGGTCCGCCGGCACCGGCCCGGGAAAGCCGTGCATTGTGCACGGTGACCTCGTGACAGGCGTGACTGTCCGTGCCCGGGGTGAGGTGGAACGCTCAACGAAGAGCCGGAGGGGGTTTCGATGGACAAGCGGTACGAGGTCTACGCACTGGCCGACAGATACTTCTACGAGACGCCTGACCGGCTGACCGGAGAGGGGCGCGACACCGCTCCCGTCTATGAGACGGCCGAGCGGGCGGTGCCCGCGGGATGGCGGGCGGCGCGGATCGGCGACTGGCTGGCGTTGACCCCTGTCGACACCGAGGGCAGGCCGCGGTCCGGACCGGCCCAGGGCTGGAAGATCCACGCGTCGGCCACGCGGGAGAACGCGGAGCGGATCGCGGGGATCGTGTGGGACTACTGCGTCCCGAGGGCCATCCCGTTCAAGTTCGTCCCGGGACCGCAACTGCTGCACCTGCGGAACGTGAAGTACGCGGCCCGCGACGGCAGCGGCAAGTTCGTCACCGTCTACCCGGCGGACGAGCGGCAGCTCCAGATGGTGCTGGAGGAGCTGGGCGCGTTACTTGAGGGTCTCGAAGGCCCGTACATCCTCACCGATCTGCGCTGGAACGACGGACCGCTGTACGTGCGCTACGGCGCTTTCGCCAGGTCGTTCGTCGTCGACGACCGCGGCACGCTGGTGCCGGCGGTGACGGACGGCGAGGGCCGGCTGGTCCCCGACCGGCGCGCGCCCTCCTTCCAGGTGCCCGAGTGGGTGGCCCTGCCCGCGTTCCTGGAACCTCAGCTCGCGGCACGCAACACCACGACGGTCGGCGACCTGCCGTACCGCATCGAGAAGGCGCTGCACTTCTCCAACGGCGGTGGCGTGTACTCGGGCGTCGACACCCGGGACGGACAGCGGGTCGTCCTGAAGGAAGGCCGGCCGCACGCGGGGCTCGCCGCCGACGGGGCGGACGCCGTCACCCGGCTCGCCCGGGAGAAGTACGCCCTGGAGCGGGTGTCCGGGCTCGGCATGGTGCCCGAGGTGCGTGACTGGTTCACCCTCGGCGACCACCGCTTCCTCGTCATGGACTTCCTTCAGGGGCGGCCGCTCAACTCCTTCTTCGCCGAGCGCCATCCACTGCTCTCCCCCGATCCGGACCCGGCCGCCGTCGCCGACTACACGGCCTGGGCGCTGCGCGTCCACCGGCTGGTGGAGGAGGCGGTGGAGGCGGTGCACGGACGCGGAATCGCCTTCAACGACCTGCACGTCTTCAACATCATGGTCGCCCCCGACGAGCAGTCCGTCTCCCTCCTCGACTTCGAGGCGGCGGCGCCCATCGAGGAGGACGGTCGCCAGGTCGTCGCCCACCCCGGGTTCTTCGCGCCGCCGGACCGGAGGGGCGCGGACGTGGACCGGTACGCGCTGGCGTGTCTGCGGCTCGCCCTGTTCATGCCGGTCACCACGCTGTTCGTGGTCGACCGGGCCAAGGCCGCACACCTCGCCGAGGTCGTCCTCGGTCAGTTCCCGGACGTGCCGAGGGCGTTCCTGGAGGAGGCGGTCGCCGAGATCACCCGGACACCCGCGTCCTCCCGGCCCACCACGTCGTCGACCACGGCACCGTCCGCGGTGTCCTCCTCCCCCTCCCCGTACGCCACTCTCGCCGAGCCGGGCGACTGGCCGTACAGCCGTGACTCGATGGTCAAGGCGATCCTCGCCTCGGCCACTCCCGAACGCGACGACCGTCTCTTCCCCGGCGACATCACGCAGTTCTCCGAGGGCGGCGGGCTCGGGCTCGCGTACGGAGCGGCGGGCGTCCTGTACGCCCTGTCCGAGACCGGAGCGGACCGGTACGGGGAGGGCGAGCGCTGGCTGCTCGACCACACGGACCCGCTGCCGGCCGGAACACCGCTCGGGCTGTACGACGGGCTCGCCGGCGTCGCGTACGTCCTCGACCGGCTCGGGCACCGGCAGCGGGCCCTGGACCTCGTCGACACCGTCCTGCACGAGAAGTGGCACAAGCTGTCGTCCGACCTCCAGGGCGGGCTCGCCGGACTGGGCCTGGTCCTCGACGAACTGGGCCGGACGACCGGGGAACCCGAACTGGAGGCACGGGCCGTGGACGTGGCGCGGATCCTCCAGGAACGCCTGGCCGAGCCGCCGACCGACACCAAGAAACGACGTGCCGGGCTCCTTCGCGGCGCGAGCGGACCCGCCCTGTTCCTGCTGCGCCGGTACGAGTCGACCGGTGATCCCGCACTCCTCGCGTCGGCCGCCGAGGCGCTGCGGCGGGACCTGGAGTGCTGCCTCGTGCATCCGGGCGGCAGCCTGGAGGTCGACGAGGGCTGGCGCACACTGCCCTACCTGGGCGACGGCAGCGCCGGGCTCGGCATGGTGATCGACGACTACCTCGGACTCGCCGAGGACGACGACGACGGCGACGGCGAGTTGGGGCGCGGTGAGTTCGAGCGGGCGCGCGCCGGGATCCTGACGGCCTCCACCTCGCGTTTCTACGCGCAACCCGGGCTGTTCCAGGGCCGGGCCGGCATGGTCCTGCACCTGAGCCGTACCGGCGCCGCACCCGAACGGGTCGCCGAGCAGGTCGCCGGACTCGGCTGGTTCGCGATGCCCTTCCAAGGCCAACTGGCTTTCCCCGGCCACCAGATGATGCGCCTCTCCATGGACCTGGGCACCGGAACGGCAGGGTGCCTGCTGGCGCTCGGCGCCGCACTCGACGGCGAGGTCCCCGCTCGACTGCCGTTCCTGCCGCCGCCACGACGGCGGCCCTGATACCCGGTTCCGCCGCCCGGCGGAACCGTCAACCCACCCCGTCCCCACACAAGGGAACACAGGGAAAGGAAAAACAATCATGGCCCTTCTCGACCTGCAGACGATGGAGTCCGACGACCACACCGGCGGCGGCGGTCCCAGCACGCTCAGCCTGCTCTCCTGCGTCAGCGCCGCCAGCGTCACTCTCTGTCTCTGACGGTACCGTTCCCACGGCTCCGGACGGCTCCGCCTCTCTTCACGAGGCAGGGCCGTCCGGGGTCGGTCCTAGGCCCTGTCTGGAGTTCCCCGCCGGGCTCCCGACGCCCGGCACGCACTCTCGCCGCACCGTGCGAAGACCCAAGTACGTCCAGTACGAGGCTCTTCGCACGGCACGCCGAGAGCACGCACCGAACGCCGCTCGCTGATCCGGCGGGGAACTCCAGACAGGACCTAGTGTCGGGAGGCCGCACACGGTGACTGATTCCCCCGGGCCCGCCCCGACGGGCGATGCGCTGCTGCGCGCGGCGACCCGTCACAGCGGTGTCCGCTGCGTGACCCTGGGCCTGCTGGCCCTGGCCGCGACGGCGGCGAACCTGCTGCTGCCGGCCGCGCTCGGCCGGACGCTCGACGTCCTGCTCACCGACCCCTCCCGCGCCACCCGCTGGGTGCTGTACTGCACGGTCCTGGTGCTCGTGCTCGCCGTGCTGGACGCCTGCGAGACGGTGCTGGGCGCCACCACGAACGCCCGCGCCACCGCGTGGCTGCGCGGGCGTCTGACCGGGCACATGCTGGACGCGGGGCCACGGGCCGGCCACCGTTTCGGTCCGGGCGAACTCGTCGCGCGCCTCGTGGGCAACGCCGGTCAGGCGGGAGCCGCCCCCGCCGCCCTCGCCGGTGTCCTCGCCGCCCTGGCCGCTCCGCTCGGGGCGATCGTGGCGCTCTGGCTGATCGACTACCGGCTGGCGCTGGTCCTCCTCGGCGGTGCGCCCGTCGTCGCGGCGGTCCTCAAACGGTTCACGCGCAACTCCTCCCAGTGCGTGGCGCGTTACCAGGACGCGCAAGGACGGATCGCCGGCTCGCTCACCGAGGCGATCGACGGAGCGCGCACCATCGCGGCGGCCGGGACCGCCGACAAGGAGGTGGCGCGCATCCTGCGGCCGCTCCCCGAACTCTCCCGCGAAGGCCACCGGACGTGGCGCGTCCAGGGACGCGCCGCCGCACAGGCCGTCGCGGTGGCGCCGCTGCTGCAGATCGCGGTGCTGGCCACGGCGGGCCTGCTGCTCACCCGGCACGGGCTCAGCGTCGGCGAGCTGCTCGCCGCCTCCCGGTACGCGGTGCTGGCGTCCGGCGTCGGCGTGCTGGTCGGCCGGCTCGGCGGGCTGATCGAGGCCCGGGCCTCCGCCCGTCGCCTCGGCGAGCTGCTGGACGAGCCCGCGACAGAGCACGGGGACCGCCGTCTCCCGCCCGGCCGGGGGCACTTGGAACTGCGGGACGTCACGGTACGCCGCGGCGGGCGGACCGTGCTGGACGGCGTGGACCTCGTCGTCCCCGGCGGTACGACCCTGGCGGTCGTCGGGCGCTCGGGCACGGGCAAGTCGCTGCTCGCCGCCCTCGCCGGACGGCTGGCCGACCCGGACGGCGGTGCCGTGCTGCTCGACGGCGTACCGCTGCACGAACTGGACCGGCGCGAACTGCGCCGCGAGATCAGCTATGCCTTCGAGCGTCCCGCCCTGCTCGGCGACAGCATCGGGGCCACGATCGGCTTCGGCCGGCCCACGCCCCCCGCGCACCGGGTCCTGGCCGCCGCCCGCACGGCCCGCGCCGACGCTTTCGTACGACGTCTGCCGCGCGGCTACGCGACACCCTGCGACGAGGCCCCGCTGTCCGGCGGTGAGGTCCAACGCCTCGGTCTGGCACGGGCGTTCGCCCGGGGCGGACGGCTGCTGATCCTGGACGACGCGCTGTCGAGCCTCGACACCGTGACCGAACACCACGTCACCGAGGCGCTCTTCAGGAACAAGCCCGGGTGCAGCCGCCTGATCGTCGCCCACCGCGCGTCGACGGCGGCACGGGCGGACACGGTGGCATGGCTGGACGGGGGCCGGGTGCGGGCGGTGGGGCGGCATGACGAGCTGTGGACGAGGGCCGAGTACCGGCGGGTGTTCGGGGGCGGCCGATGAACGGCAGCCGGGTGCGCGACCACCGGATGCGCGAACACCGGGTGTACCGGCGCGGGTTCCGTTTTCTGCGGGCCAGGTGGCGGGTGGTCGCACGGCTCGCCGCCTGGTCCGTGCTGGAGGCCGGGCAGACCTTCCTCACCGGGTACGCGCTCGCGCGGGCCCTCGACGCGGGGTTCCTGGCCGGGCGGGCGACGGTGGGGCTCGGCTGGCTCGGGGCCGCCGCCCTCGCCGTGGTCGCCGGGGCCTACGGCACCGGGCGCGTCTACTCGGCCGTGGCCGCGCTGGTCGAGCCCTTGCGGGACCGGCTCGTGCGGGACGTGGTCGACCGAGGGGTGCGGGACGCGGACAGGGGCGCGCTGTCCCGGCTCACCCAGCAGGTGGAGATCGCGCGCGACACGTTCGCCGGCATCGTGATGGTGTCGCGTTCGTTCGTGTTCACCGCGGTGGGCGCGCTGGTCGGCCTGTTCTCGCTCGCACCGCTGCTGCTGCTCGTGGTCGTGCCGCCGCTCGCCGCGGGAGTGGCCCTATTCGCGCTGACCCTGCGGCCGCTGACCCGACGCCAGGAGGCGTTCCTCGTCGCCGACGAAGAACTCGCCTCGCAACTCGGCACCGTCTGCCCGGGGCTGCGGGACATCACGGCCGCCGGTGCCGAGGAACAGGTCGCCGCCGCCGCGCGGGAGCGGATCGGGGCCGAGCAACGTGCCGCGCGCTCGCTGGCCCGCTGGGGCGTACTGCGCGTGGTGTCCCTGGCGGTCGGCGGACAGCTCCCGATCGTGCTCCTGCTCGCCACCGCGCCCTGGCTTCTCGCGCACGGCGTCACGGCGGGCGCCCTGGTGGGCGCCCTCGCGTACGTCGGCCAGTCCCTGCTCCCCGCCCTGCAGAACCTCATCCACGGCCTGGGCACGAGCGGCTCCAGGCTGGCAGTGGTCCTGCGCCGCCTGTCCCCGGGCCCGGGGACCTCGACCGCTCCGGACGCCGGGGGGCCCTCGACCGCGTCCGCCCCGACAGCGGCATCGGCAGCCACAGCCACAGCGGCGACGGCGGCAGATGGGGCAGGGGCAGCGGGGGCTGGGTCAGCGCACTCCGCCGCGCCCGCGGCCATCACCCTCTCCCATGTCACTTTCGCCTACGGCCCCTCCAGCGAGCCCGTGATCGAGGACCTCGACCTGTCCGTCCCTCACGGCACCCACCTGGCGATCGTGGGCCCCAGCGGCATCGGCAAGTCCACGCTCACCGCGCTCATCGCCGGACTCCTCGAACCGACCGGTGGCTCCGTGCGGGTGCGCCGGATGGCCGGTGTCCGCCCGACGGACCATCACCGCGTACTGATCCCGCAGGAGGCGTACGTCTACACCGGGACGCTCGCGGAGAACCTGGGGCACCTGCGGCCGGCGCCCGTGCCGGAGGCGGAGCTGCTGGCCGCGGCGGAGGACGTCGGGCTGACCGCGCTGCTCGACAGGCTGGGCGGACTGACGGCCGAGGTCGCCCCGGGAACCCTGTCGGCGGGCGAGCGTCAGCTCATCGCGCTGGCGCGCGCCCATCTCGCGTACGCCCCCCTCGTCCTGCTCGACGAGGCGACCTGTCACCTCGACCCGGAGGCGGAGGCCCGCGCGGAGGGTGCCTTCGCTCGACGGGGCGGCACCCTCGTGGTGGTGGCGCACCGGGTCAGCTCCGCACTCCGAGCCGACCGCGTGCTGGTCATGGACGGACGTCGCACCGCGTACGGGGACCACGCGGAGCTGCTGGAGCGCTCGGCGCTCTACCGGGATCTGGTCGGGGCCTGGTCCGGGCCCTCACAGCCAGCCTTCTCCCTGCGAGATCCGGATGGCGTCGACGCGGTTGCGGGCGCCGGTCTTCCGTGTGATGGCCGCCATGTAGTTGCGTACGGTCCCGTTGGACAGGTGGAGACTGCCGGCGATCTCCGCGACGGAGGCGCCGTCGGCGGCCAGTGAGAGCACGCTCACTTCTCTTCCGGTCAGCGGCATCCGCGCCGCCTGGAGGAAACCGAAGCCGAGCGAGTCGTCGACGAAGCGTTCGCCGGCGGCCACACTGCGAATCGCGGAGACCAGCCGCTGCGGCGAGCCCTCCTGGTCCACGAAACCGCGCGCCCCGGCGTCGAAGGCGCGCCGCAGACGACCGGGCTTGCGCGCCGTGGCCAGCACCAGCAGCCGTGGATCCTTCTCGTTGCGACCGCAGAGTTCACCCAACGGAGGCGCTCCGTGCGAGTCCGCCCGCTCCAGATCGACCGCGCAGATGTCCGGCTGCAGTGACCGAGCGCTCCGGAGCGCCCCGCCCCACGGAGCCTCGAACACCGTCAGGTCGGACTCCCGGCGGAGCCACTCCGCCAGCACCGACCTGACCAGAAACACGTCGTGCACCAGAAGCACCCGGATCACATTCCGCCCCTCCCGTACCCCGTCTGCCCGTTCTGTCCGACGGTTCTGTCCGACGGTTCTGTCCGACGGTTCTGTCCGACTGTCCCGTCGCGCTGTCCCGTCGTGCTGTGCTCCCGCCGACTGCGTCGCTCTCTGCGCGTGCCCCCGGACCGGCGCGACCCACCTATCGCTTCTCCCGGACGTGAAGAACCAGCCACCGGGCCCCATGCAGCCCCATACAGGACCCCATACAAACGGAGCGGCTCGGTCCTCCCGCCGGAGGACCGAGCCGCTCCAGAACGACGCCGTTGCCGACGCCCTTCAGGTCACTGAGTTCAGGTCACTGGTTCGTCAGACCCGAGCCGTCTTCCGCGACCTCACCTGCCTGGTCGCCGACGTGCTCCTCTGCACCGCCGACCGCGTCGCCACCGGCGCCGGCTTCCTCACCGGCACCCGCCTCTTCACCGGCGCCGGCTTCCTCGCCCGCGCCCGCTTCCTCGCCCGCGCCCGCTTCCTCGCCCGCACCGGCCTCTTCGCCCGCACCGGCCTCTTCGCCCGCACCGGCACCGGCGTCGCCCGCACCGAGCGTCGCGCCCGTCGCGGTCAGCGCGGTGGTCACCGGCTGGAAGAAGGTCTCGCCGCCGACGGTGCAGTCGCCGCTGCCGCCAGAGGTCAGGCCGACCGCGCTGCCCTCCGCGGTGAACAGGGAGCCGCCGCTGTCGCCGGGCTCCGCGCAGACATTGGTCTGGATGAGGCCGGTGACCGTGCCCTCCGGGTAGTTCACGGTGGCGTCGAGACCCGTGACCTCACCCTCGTTGAGGCCGGTGGTGCTGCCCATCCGGATGACGGCCTCGCCGACCGCGGCGTCCGCCGCGGCCGTGATGTCCACGGTCTCCTCGCCGGTGTTCACCGTGCTGGGAGCCACGGTCGCCGGGTCGTCGTACTTGACGAGGGCGAAGTCGCCTTCACCGGGGAACGTGGCCGTGGCGGCGTCGACCGTACCGATCGGCGCACCCGCCTCGGAGTCCGACCACTCGGCGGCCGCGACACCGCAGTGACCCGCGGTCAGGAAGGCCGGGCTGCCGTCGTCGGCGACGACGTTGAAGCCGAGCGAGCAGCGTGCGCCGCCGCCGAAGATGGCGTCGCCGCCCTCGACGAACGTCTTGAACTCACCGGCGGACTTCTTGATCGTCGCCATGCCCTCGCCGAGGGACTTGACGGTCGACTCCACCTGGTCCCACTTTGCACCCGTGACGGTGCTGTCGGCGGTGACCTGGATCTTGTTCGTGCGGGGGTCGACGGCCCAGGAGGTGCCCGGGACGGTCGCCTCGGTCTTCAGCGTCTGCGAGGCCGCCTTGAGGGCGGCGGTGCTGTTGTCGACCTCCCGGACGACCGCACCCTTCTTCTCCGCCAGGATGACGTTGTTGTTGTCGCCCACGACGTTGATGATGAGCTGCTGCTTGCCGGCGTCGTAATACCCGCCGGCATAGTCCTCACCGAGCAGTTCGGCCAGCTGCGAGGCGAGGTCGGACGCTTCCGCGGCCTTCACCGTTCTGGGGGCGGCACCTTCCGTCGCATCGGTCTGGGACGCCATCGCGTTGGGCAGGATGAGTGCCGCCGCGCCGAGTGCGACCACTCCGCCTGCGGCAATGACGGCCTTGCGCTTCGGTATCCGCTTGTGACTCAACTTCTTGACCTCCTGGGGACTGGGGGGTCCGAGCTGCCGACTGGCGGCTGACTGCGGGCGCCTGGATGGCTGTTGATACGCAAGCGGTGCGTGGGGCGTTCAACGTTCGTTCCCAACTTCCTTTGCGAAAGCACGAATCAGCCGAGCCGGAGGTACGGCCCGGAGCAGCGGGGAACAACGGCCGCATGACGGTGACCACCGCTGATGCGGACAGGATCCTCGCGGACAACTTCGCCCCCTGGGTGCTCGAACTCGGTCTGTCCGTGGAGACACCGGACGAGCGCCGGGCCATATTGCAGCTCCCCCGGTCCGAGTGGCCGGGCCGAGCCGGACGTAGGCCGGCCGATGTCGGGCCATGCCGGGCCGGAACACATTGCGGCGGGTGAGATCGGCAGCAGTACGGCCACATGGCCCTCGGCCCGCGCCGGGCCCCACCGGCGTCTGTTCGGGTCTGTTCCCGTGATGCCATGGCAAATCCGACGCCCCCCAACGAATCCCCTGTTGGCTCTCCGTGTCCCATCGGCCTACCTTCGAGGCATGTCGAAGATTCTTTTTGTAGTGACCGGTGCCGATTTCTGGACTCTCGCGGACGGCACGAAGCACCCGACCGGCTTCTGGGCCGAGGAGGCCGTCGCCCCGTACGAGGCGTTCAAGGCCGCGGGCCACGAGATCACCGTGGCCACCCCGGGCGGCGTCGCGCCGACCGTGGACAAGGGCAGCCTGGCCCCCGAGCTCAACGGCGGACAGGAGGGCGCGGACAAGGTCGCCGCCTCCCTCGCCTCGTTCGACGAGCTGCGGCGTCCGATCCGCCTGGAGGACGTCGACCTCGACGCGTACGCGGCCGTCTACTACCCCGGCGGCCACGGCCCCATGGAGGATCTCGCGGTCAACGCCGACTCGGGCCGGCTCCTCGCCCTCGCCCTGGCGTCCGGCAAGCCGCTCGGTGTCGTCTGCCACGGCCCGTCCGCGCTGCTGGCCGCCACGAAGGAGGACGGCGGCAACGCCTTCGCCGGCTACCGCCTGACCGGGTTCACCAACACCGAGGAGACCCAGGCGGGTTTCGCCGACAAGGCCACGTGGCTGCTCCAGGACCGGCTGGTGGAGATCGGCGCCGACTTCCAGGAGGGCGAGCCGTGGGCCCCGTACGTGGTCGTCGACCGGAACCTCGTCACCGGCCAGAACCCCGCCTCCTCCGCGCCGCTCGCGGCCGAGCTCCTCAAGAAGCTCGGCTGACGGCTTCTCGGGAAGCCCGGCTGACGGCTTCTCAGAGAACGGGCCCGCCGTCACTTCCGTAACAGAGGCCATCTGCTTGCACTCTGCTACACCGCAGTAACAGTCCGCCCATCAGTCGGAACGGAATCCCGGCTTCAGTAAATCTGCACATCGAATACGCACCCAGGTCACGGCACGCGACGGATCCGCACAACGGAGCGTCGCGTGCCGCGTCATTGGCGAGGTGTGCCCGATTCGGGATCTCGGCACTGTTGCCGAAATGTGAATGACCCTCGGGTCATGTGAAGAAGTCGGCACCACGCGGTGCCCAGGCCTGCACCGATGAACGGATCCGGACGGCAAACGCGCAGATCACATGGCCCGTTGATTGGATGCGCGACCCGGCACCGTGCTTTGATCCATTGCACCGCGGGGGCCGTTCGGTTTCCGTTTCCGCTTTCCGGTTCCGGGATCCGGGTGCTCGCGGTCGCGGCCGACCATCTCCCCAGAGGGGGCCGCTCCCCCCTTGTGAATATCAATAGGAAGGGAAGTTCATCATGAACTCCACCCCCCAGGTTCAGACCGTCGAGATCTCCGACGCCGAGCTCGACAACGTCTCCGGTGGCCTCGCGGTCAACGCCCTCAGCACCGTCACCGGTGCCGTGGACGGCATCGCCCCGGTCTCCGGCATCGTCGACACGGCCGTCGGCACCGTTGAGGGCGCGACCGGCCTCAACACCGCCCCGGTCACCGGCCTGGTCGCCGGTCTCTGATCACTTCTGTGATCGCATAGCGTGCTGTGAGTCCCGGAACCGTTCCCCGGTTCCGGGACTTATGGGTGCTTCTCCTATTTTTGCTTTTTGGCTTGGTTCGCCTCCGGGACGCGCCACCAGTCACTCGCAGGTGAGAAAACCGTGCAGTTCCGCCAACAGGCCCTGACCAAGCTGCAGTCGCCGGAGGAACTCGACCTGCCGGTACGCTTCGCCCGCCCCCAGGGCTGGCTCGTGCTGGTCGTGACGGTCGTCGTCATGGCGGCCGCGTCGGTCTGGGCCGTGACGGGCTCCGTGGCGTCCACGGTGAGCGCGCCCGCCATCCTCACGCACGGGCAGGGCAGTTACCTCCTGCAGAGCCCCGTCTCCGGACAGGTCACCTCGGTCCTCACCGAGCAGGGCCGACGGATCAAAGCGAACACTCCCGTCCTCAAGGTCCGTACGGCGAAGGGCGAGACGGTCGTACGCAGCGTCGCCGCAGGCCGGGTCACCGGGCTGGCCGCGACGATCGGCGCGATCATCAGCACCGGCACGAACGTCGCCGCCGTGGAGAAGGTCGCCGACGCCGACGACCCCCTGTACGCGACGGTGTACGTGCCCGCCGAGAACGCCGCCTCGATCCCCACGAACGCCGCCGTCGACCTGACCGTCCAGTCCGTGCCGACCCAGGAGTACGGGGTGCTGCGCGGCCATGTGAAGTCGGTCGACCGGGCCGCCCAGTCGGCGCAGCAGATCGGCGCCTTCCTCGGCGACAGCCAGCTGGGCGAGCAGTTCACCAAGAAGGGCAGGCCCGTGGCCGTCCTCGTCCGGCTCGACCGGTCGTCCGGCACGAAGTCCGGCTACAAGTGGTCGTCCGTGCAGGGACCGCCGTTCCGGCTCGACTCCATGGCCATGGCCTCCGGATCGATCCGCCTGGACGACCAGCGCCCGATCGATTGGCTGCTGCCGTGACCGCGCCCCAGGACACCTCGTCCGCCACACACACCGCCGGGCCGCAACTGCCGCCCCCCGTACGGGGCCGCCGCCGCACCGCACCGCCGAAGCGCAAGGTCCCCAAGGGCCGGGGCAGGAGCGTCCGTACGCCCACCGTCCTCCAGATGGAGGCCGTGGAGTGCGGCGCCGCCTCCCTCGCGATGGTGCTCGGTCACTACGGGCGGCACATCCCGCTGGAGGAACTGCGCATCGCCTGCGGTGTCTCGCGCGACGGCTCCCGGGCCAGCAATCTGCTGAAGGCGGCCCGCAGCTACGGCCTGACGGCCAAGGGCATGCAGATGGACACGGCGGCGCTCGCCGAGGTGCACGCTCCGGCGATCCTGTTCTGGGAGTTCAACCACTACGTCGTCTACGACGGGACGGGGCGCCGCTTCGGCCGGCGCGGGGTGCACATCAACGACCCCGGCAAGGGCCGCCGCTTCGTCCCCATGGAGGACTTCGACACCAGTTTCACGGGCGTCGTACTGGTCCTGGAGCCGGGCCCGGACTTCGAGAAGGGCGGCCGCAAGCCCGGTGTCATGGGCGCCATGCCGGCCCGGCTGCGCGGCACCTCGGGCACCATGCCCGCGGCCGTTCTCGCCAGTCTGCTGCTGGTCGCGGTCGGCGCGGCCGTGCCCGCGCTCAGCCGTACGTACATCGACATGTTCCTGATCGGCGGGCAGACCTCGCTGCTCGGGGTGCTGTTCGCGTCGATGGGCGCGAGCGTGCTGCTGACGGTGGTGCTGACCTGGCTGCAACAGGCGAACCTGCTGCGCGGCCGGCTCATCTCCTCCACGCTCAGCAGCGCGAAGTTCCTCCGGCACCTGCTCCGTCTGCCGGTCACGTTCTTCTCCCAGCGCAGCCCCGCCGACCTGGTGCAACGGCTCCAGTCCAACGACGCGGTGGCCGAGACACTGGCCCGGGACCTCGCGGCGGCGGGCGTGGACGCCGTTGTCGTGGTCCTCTACGCCGTGCTGCTCTACACCTACGATCCACAGCTCACGGCCGTGGGCATCGGGGTCGCTCTGCTCAACGTGGTGGCGATGCGGATCGTGATCCGGCTGCGCGCGACGCGTACGGCGAAGCTGCGCGCCGACAACGCGCGGCTGACCACCACGGCGTACTCCGGTCTGCAGCTGATCGAGACGATGAAGGCGACCGGCGGCGAGGACGGCTACTTCCGCAAGTGGGCCGGGCAGCACGCCACCACCCTGGAGGAGCAGCAGCGCCTCGGAGTGCCGAGCGCCTGGCTGGGGGTCGTCGCGCCCACGCTGGCCACGCTCAACAGCGCCCTGATCCTTTGGATCGGCGGGATGCGGGCTGTGGAGGGGCACATCTCCGTCGGTCTGCTCGTCGCGTTCCAGGCACTGGTGACGCGCTTCACCGCACCGATCACCCGGCTCAACGGTGTCGCAGGGCGTATCCAGGACTTCGCGGCCGACGTGGCCCGCCTCAAGGACGTCGAGAACTTCGCCGCCGACCCGCTCTACTCCCGGCGCGGCGCGGGCGACAGCACCCGCAGGCTGCAAGGGCACGTCGAGCTGGAGAACATCACCTTCGGTTACAGCCCGCTCGACAAGCCGCTGCTGTCCGGGTTCTCGCTGACGGTCGGGCCGGGACAGCAGGTCGCTCTCGTCGGTGGTTCCGGCAGCGGCAAGTCGACGGTGTCCCGGCTGATCTCGGGCCTGTACACGCCCTGGGAGGGCGTGATCCGTATCGACGGGCAGTGGCTGGAGGACATCCCGCGCGGCGCGCTCGCCTCCTCCGTCTCCTTCGTCGACCAGGACGTCTTCCTCTTCGAGGGCACGATCCGCGACAACATCGCCCTGTGGGACCCGTCGGTCCCGGACGAGGCGGTGGTGGCCGCGCTGCGGGACGCGGCACTGTACGACGTGGTGATGCGCCGACCGGGCGGTATCCAGAGCCGGGTCGAGCAGGACGGCCGCAACTTCTCCGGCGGTCAGCGCCAGCGCCTGGAGATCGCGCGGGCCCTGGTCCGCAGGCCCAGCATCCTGGTGCTCGACGAGGTGACGAGCGCGCTGGACGCGGAGACCGAGCAGCTCGTGATGGACAATCTGCGCAAGCGCGGCTGTGCCTGTGTGGTGATCGCGCACCGGCTCAGCACCGTGCGCGACAGCGACGAGATCGTGGTGCTCCAGCACGGCACGGTCGTGGAACGCGGGCGTCACGACGCCCTGGTGGCGGCCGGCGGCGCCTACGCCGAGCTGGTCAGGGAGCGATGAGATGACGTCCGCGTACCCGCAGAACCAGCAGTACCCGCAGCACGGCTCCAACCAGCAGCACCCGCAGCACGGCGCGAGCGAACAGCGGCAACAGCCCGCCACCGAGGGCGATTACGTGCTCGCCGCGCTCGGCGGTATGGGCACCCCGGTCGACGGCTCGGGCCTCACCCGGCTGGACCTCGAAGGGCCGCACGTCCTGTGGCTCGTCGCGGCCGGGGCCATGGACCTGTTCGCCGTCGACGCCGCCCAGCAGGGCCACTGGCACCACCTCGGCCGGCTCGAAGCGGGCTCGCTGCTGCTCGGCCCGGTCGCGGGACCCCAGCACACGCTCGTCGGCAGACCGCTGCGCGAGTGCGTCCTGCGCCGCATCGAGCTGCGCGAGCTGTACCAGCCGCCGCAGACCGAGACGTGGACGTACGACGAGTACGGCAACCCCCAGTACGTACCCCCGGCGACCAGCCCCCTGGAGTACGCCCTCTCCCTCGGCGTCGGCCGGGGCCTCGCCATCCTGTTCGAGGCACCGCTCGCCACCGAGCGCGGTGCGGCGCTGACGGACGACGACATCCTGTGGACACAGGTGGCGCCGGGCAGTGTGCAGTACGGCTCCCTGTACGGCGCCGAGACCGCGGCGGACCTGTTGGTCGACCCCGCGATGTGGCAGGCGATGGTCGACCGGCAGTACCGGCTGCTGGCCACGCTCGACCGCTGGATCGAACAGCTGGAGCTCACTCACGAGAACCGGACGGCCGCGGGCATCAAGGCGGGCGAGGCGGTCCGCGCCCAGGCCGACCGCACCCTGCTGGCCTCCATATCCAAGCGCTCGGGGCCGGGCCCCGGCGCGGCCGACGCCGATGCCACGTACGCGGCCTGCGTGCTCGTCGCCCGCGCGGCCGGGATCACCCTCTCCGACCCCGCGAAGGGCGGCGCGGAGAGCGACCGGATCGACCCGGTCGAGCGGATCGCGCTCGCCTCCCGGGTCCGGGCGCGTGCCGTGCGCCTCGACGGGCGCTGGTGGCGCGACAACGTCGGCCCGCTCGTCGGACACCGGCTCGCGTCGGGTGCTCCGGTCGCACTGCTGTGGCGGCGCGGCGGCTATGTGGCGGTGCATCCGTCGAGCGGCCGGGAGACACCGGTCGAGAAGGCCAACGCGGCGGAGTTCGAGGCGCGTGCGGTGATGTTCTACCGGCCGCTGCCCGAGCGCGGGCTGACCCCGCTGCGGCTGCTGCGGTTCAGCCTCCAGGGCACCGGCGGGGACATGCGCAACCTGGCGCTCAGCGGTCTGGTGACGGTGGCGCTCGGCGCCCTGGTGCCGATCGCGACGGGCAAGGTGCTGGGCGAGTTCGTACCGAAGGCCCAGGAGAGCCTGATCGTCCAGGTCTGCCTGGCCATCATGGTCGCCAGTGTGGTGTCGGCGGCGTTCACGCTGATGCAGAACCTCACCATGCTGCGGCTTGAGGGCCGTATCGAGGCCACGCTCCAGCCGGCCGTGTGGGACCGGCTGCTGCGGCTGCCCACGAAGTTCTTCACGTCGCGCTCCACCGGTGAACTGGCCAGTGCCGCCATGGGCATCAGCGCCATCCGCCGCATGATGGCGGGCCTGGGACCGGTGGTGGTCCAGTCGGTCACGGTCGGCGTGATGAACCTCGCGCTGCTGTTCTGGTTCAGCGTCCCGATGGCGCTCGCCGCGATCGGGATGCTCGTGGTGATCGCCGCGGTGTTCCTCGGCCTGGGTCTGTGGCAGGTGCGCTGGCAGCGCCGGCTGATCGTGCTGAGCAACAAGCTCAACAACCAGGCGTTCCAGACCTTGCGGGGTCTGCCGAAGCTGCGGGTCGCGGCGGCGGAGAACTACGCGTACGCGGCCTGGGCGGGCGAGTTCGCCCGCAGCCGTGAGCTCCAGCAGCGGGTCGGCCGGATCAAGAACCTCACGACCGTGCTGGGCTCGGTGTACCTGCCGCTCTGCTCGCTCATCATGTTCATGCTGCTGGCGGGACCCGCGCGCGGATCGCTGTCGCCGGCCGCCTTCCTGACCTTCAACACCTCGATGACCATGCTGCTGACCTCGGTCACCCAGCTGACGGGTTCCTTCGTGTCGATGGTCGCCGCGCTGCCGATGTTCGAGGAGATCAAGCCGGTTCTCGACGCGGAGCCGGAGGTACGCGTGGCGAGCACGCGCCCCGCCGAGCTGTCCGGTGCCATCGAGGCGAAGAAGCTGTCCTTCCGGTACACCGACGACGGGCCGCTGGTCCTCGACGACCTGTCCTTCGCGATCCGGCCCGGCGAGTTCGTGGCGGTCGTCGGCCCCAGCGGCTGCGGCAAGTCCACCCTGCTGCGGCTGCTCATCGGCTTCGACAAGCCGGTCTCGGGAAGTGTGCTGTACGACGGCCAGGACCTGGCAGCACTCGACCAGTCCGCCGTACGCCGCCAGTGCGGTGTCGTGCTCCAGCACGCGCAGCCGTTCACCGGCTCGATCCTGGACGTCATCTGCGGCACGGAGCCCTACACGCCCGAGGAGGCGATGGCCGCCGCGGAGATGGCGGGGCTGGCCGAGGACATCAAGCGTATGCCGATGGGTCTGCACACCATCGTCTCCGGCAGCGGAGCGGTCTCCGGCGGCCAGCGCCAGCGTCTGATGATCGCCCAGGCGCTGATCCGCCGCCCGCGCGTCCTCTTCTTCGACGAGGCGACCAGCGCCCTCGACAACGAGACCCAGCGCACGGTCATCGAGAGCACCCGAGCGCTCAACGCCACCCGCGTGGTGATCGCGCACCGGCTGTCCACCGTCATGGACGCGGACCGCGTCATCGTGATGGAGGACGGCCGGATCGCCCAGCAGGGCACGCCCGCACAGCTGCTCGCGGACACGGGCGGCCGACTGCACGAACTGGTGCGCCGCCAGATGCAGTGACCGCCGTATCGGCGTGTGATGTCCATCTCGCCAGCGAAACTTGGTCGTTTCGATGAAAGTGGTCTAGCCTCGATGAGTACGAAACAGTTTCGTTTACGTGCTCCTCCGTCCCGAGCGAACTTCCCTGGAGTGGTGCTCCCATGTCCAAGACCCAGACCCTGTCCGAAGGTGCCCGCAAGGGCACGGCGGAGGCGCCCGGCGCGTCGCCGCCGGCGAACCGGTGGTGGATCCTCGCGATCATCGGCATCGCGCAGCTGATGGTGGTGCTGGACGCGACCATCGTGAACATCGCGCTGCCGTCGGCCCAGGCCGACCTCGGGTTCACCGACGGCAACCGGCAGTGGATCGTCACGGCGTACGCGCTCGCCTTCGCCTCCCTGCTCCTGCTGGGCGGCCGGATCGCCGACCTCTTCGGGCGCAAGCCCGCCTTCCTCATAGGTGTCGCCGGATTCGCCGGAGCCTCCGTGCTCGGCGGTGCGTCCAACAGCTTCGGGATGCTCGTCACCGCGCGTGCCCTGCAGGGTGTCTTCGGCGCGCTTCTCGCTCCCGCCGCGCTCTCCCTGCTGAACACGACGTTCACCGACGCCAAGGAGCGCGCCAAGGCGTTCAGCGTGTACGGCGCGATCGCCGGTGCGGGCGGCGCGCTCGGCCTGCTGCTCGGCGGTGTGCTGACAGACGCGCTGGACTGGCGCTGGACGCTGTACGTCAACGTCGTCTTCGCCGTCGCCGCCTTCGCGGGCGGCTGGGTGCTGCTGAACAACCACCGCGACGCCGCGAACTCCAAGCTGGACCTGCCGGGCGCGCTGCTGGTCTCCGCCGGTCTCTTCTCCGTGGTCTTCGGCTTCTCCAACGCCGAGACCCACGACTGGAACTCACCTCAGACCTGGGGCTTCCTGGTGGCGGGCGGCGTGCTCCTGGCGGTGTTCGGCTGGTGGCAGACCCGCTCCGCGCACCCGCTGCTGCCGATGCGTGTCCTGCTGGACCGCACCCGCGCGGCCTCGTTCATCGCCGTCCTGGTGACCGGCGCGGGCATGTTCGGTGTCTTCCTCTTCCTCACCTACTACCTGCAGTTGAACCTGGGCTTCAGCCCGACCAAAACCGGTGTGGCCTTCCTGCCGATGATGGCGGCGCTGATGGTCATGGCCCAGGTGTCCACCACGATCCTGGTGCCGCGCATCGGACCCAAGACCGTCATCCCGGCGGGCTTCGCGCTCGCCGCGGTCGCGATGGCCTGGCTGACCGGCATCGGGGTCGCCTCCGACTTCTCGACCGCGGTACTGCCGCCGCTGCTCCTGATGGGCGCCGGCCTCGGCATCGTGATGCCGCCCGCGATGGCCCTGGCCACCAGCGGGGTCGCGGCACAGGACGCGGGTGTCGCCTCGGCGACGGTCAACACCATGCAGCAGGTGGGCGGTTCCATCGGTACCGCGCTCCTCAACACGCTGGCCGCGAGCGCCGCGACCAGCTACCTGGTCGGCAGGAACCCGGCTGACAAGCTGGTCCGGGCCCAGGCGTCGATCGAGAGCTACACCACCGCCTTCTGGTGGTCGGCCGGCTTCTTCGCCGCGGGCGCGCTGATCACGTTCCTGCTCTTCCGCCGCGGGGTTCCCGAGCAGGACCCGGACGCCGCGCCGGTCGTCCACATGTGACGCACCCGCGTCGCAGCAAGGCCGAGGGGCCGCCGTCTTCAGGGAGACGGCGGCCCCTCTTTGCTGCGTGGTCCCTCCGGGGAGCGGGGGGAAGGTGTTTTTGGCTGCGGCGGCGTGGGGGCTGGGCGCGGCAGCAGTGCGACCGCCGCCGCCGGGACCGCCGCGAGGACCAGCCACGGAACCGCCAGGGGCAGGCCCGTGTCGAGGAGGGAGCCGGTGGCCGCGCTGCCGACGAGAACGATGAGCCCCGAGACCGAGGACAGCGCGCCCGTGTAGAGGCCGAGCCTGCCGTCCTCGGCGAGGTCGGGCACCCAGGCTCGGGCGGCGGGCGCGACCAGCATCTGGCCCAGGGTGAGCAGGATGACGTAACCGGCCACGGGCAGGAGTCCTACGGTTCCCGTCCATCCGGCGGGCCGGGCCGCTGCCACGACCGCGAACCCTGCCGAGATGAGCAGCAGCCCCATCGCCATGGACAGCCGCAGGTCCAGCCGGTCGCCCGCCCAGCGCGTGAGGGGCAGCTGGGCCGTCACGACCAGCAGCGAGGAGAGCGCGAACAGCCAGGCCAGCGGCGCCTGTGAGCCCGCCGCGCGCGCCACCTCGACGGGCAGCAGCTGGTACAGCTGGTTGTACGCCAGCAGATAGGCGCCGTACGCGCAGCACAGGGCGAGGAAGCCGCGGTTGCGCACCAGGCGCCGGAGCCCGCCCCGGCTGCGGGTGCGGGCCCGGCCGGGGATGTGCTGCGGCAGCAGCCAGGCATGTCCGGCCAGGACCAGCACGAAGACTCCGGCCCCGGCGAGGCAGACCGCGCGGAAGTCCACGCCCAGCAGCAGCGCGCCGAGGAACGGGCCGAGGAACGCGCCGGCCTGGCCGGCCACGGTGAACAGGGCCAGCACGTGGGTCCGCGGTCCCTCGCCCGCCTCCTCCCGGCACACGGCCTGCCGGGCCACCTCCGACTCGACGGCGGGTGAGAAGAGCGCGGCGGCGAACCCGATCAGGAGCACGGCCGCGACGACCGTCCCGGTGGACTGCGCGTAGCCGAGCCAGCCGAAGCCGGCGATCCGCAGGACGCATCCGGCGAGCACCACCGGGCGGACCCCGTACCGGTCCGCCAGTACGCCGCCCACCACGAACAGGCCCTGCTGGCTGAAGGTCCGCAGCCCCAGCACCAGCCCGACCAGCCAGCCCGCCATGCCGATCGCCGTGCCCAGGTGTTCGGCGAGGAAGGGCAGGACCGCGAAGAAGCCGATGTTGAAGGCGAGCTGGGTGAGGACGAGCAGGCGGAGCAGCGGCGAGAGGGAGGTGAAGGTCCGCAGGGCGGAGAGAGTTCTCCTCTTACGGCGGCCCGGCGTCGGCTCAGACATCCCGCCGCCGTATGCGAAGGGCCCGGGGCCACCGGACGCCGCCCCCGGCCGTGACCGCCACGGCCCCCAGCAGGGCCAGCGCGGCAGCGGGAGCCATCGACGCCCAGGGCGCCCGCTCCGCGTACGGCTGGTTCTCGGACAGCAGCAGGCCCCACTCCGGGGACGGCGGCTGCGCGCCGAGGCCGAGGAAGCCCAGGGCCGCGAGAGACAGGGCCACACCCGGCAGGCGGAGCAGGGCGTGGCGCAGGACCGGCGGCAGGACGGCCGGGAGAAGTTCGTGGCGGAGCAGTTGGAGCGGGCCCGCGCCGAGGCCCCGGGTCGCCACCAGGTGGGTGGTGGCCCGCTCCTGCCGCAGCAGGGCCGAGGTGTGGGCCGCGAGCGGCGCCCAGGCGACGGCGGTCACCGCGAGGGCCGGGGTGGCGGGCCCGCTGCCCGCGACCGCGGTGACGAGGAGTGCGGCGAGGACCGGCGGTACGGCGTTGACCGTGTCGACCAGCGGCCCGGAGAACCGCGGCAGCAGTCCCAGAAGTACGCCGAGGACCAGCGCGACCGCGCTGACGGCGGCGGCCACAGCCAGGGTGTCCAGTGCCCCGTGGCCGACCCGGGCCAGCACATCGCGCCCCAGGGCGTCCGTACCGAACGGGTGCGCCCAGGAAGGGGGCCGGAGCCGGGCCGTGGTGTTCAGTCGCAGCGGGTCCCGGGCAAGGCCCAGCGCGACGACGGCGAGCAGCAGTGCGCCGTACAGCAGTGGCGGTGTCGTGGGCCGGGACGGTGTCGGGCGGTGCAGTGAGGGCAGCGCGTCGTCGCGCAGGGCCGGGCCGATCATGAGGCGCGTGGCGAGCCGGGCGAGGCCGCCGACGGCTGCCGCCAGCACCACGAGGGCCAGGGTGCCGGCCTGCAGGACGGGCAGGTCCTGCGCCACCGCGGCCTGCAGGGACAGCCGTCCGAGCCCCGGGATGTCGAAGACCTGCTCCACGGCGACCGCGCCGCCGGTCAGCCCGACGACGAACAGCCCCACGTTCGGCAGGAGTCCGGGCACACAGCGGCGCAGTGCCTGCCGTGCGATGCTCCGCCCGCGGACTCCGCGCGCGGCGGCGGCCAGCGCCCACGGCTCGGCGAACGCGCCCGGCAGCAGGTCGTCGAGCATCCGCCCGAGCAGCGCGCCCGCGGGCAGGCCGAGCGAGAGCGCGGGCAGCACCATCCACTGGGGGCCGTACCAGCCGAGGGCGGGCAGCCAGCCGAGCTGTACGCCGACGACGGCGGCGAGCACCGAGGCGGTCAGGAAGTCGGGCAGGGTGGCCAGGATCGCCGACCCGGTGCCCGCTGAGCGCCGCTCGTCGAGCCGTCGCCCGGCCCTGAGCCGCAGGGTCCGCGCGCACACGGCGACCGCCGTGACCACGGCGACGGCCAGCGCCGCGCCCATCAGCAGCAGCGAGACGCCGAGTGCCTGGAGGACGGACGGCGTGACCTCCGCGCCGGAGATCCACGACCGGCCCGCGTCACCGTGCAGCAGCCCGCCGAGCCAGTCGCCGAGGAGCTTCGCCGGACCGGCGTCCAGGCCGAGCCGGTCCCGGATCGCGTCCAGTACCTCGGGGGTCGGGGCGCGTTCGGCGGACCGCGCCTTGAGCACGGTGAGCGCGGGGTCCGTGTGGGTGAGCCACGGCAGCAGCCCTACGCCGCACAGCAGAGCGGCCACGAGGGCGGCGCGCCAGAGCAGCACCGGCGCCCCGCCTCGTACGGCGGCCTTGAGCACGTGTGCAGCCGCCCGTCAGCGCCGGGTGCCGACGCCGACGAGGCTGCGCTCGTACGGGTCGAGCAGTACGCCACTGACCTCGGCGCCGACGCCCGTGATGATCCGCTGGTGGACCAGCGGCACGACGGCGTCCGTGCCGAGGATCGCCGCCTCGGCGGTCATCGCCGCGTCCTGCCGCTTCGCGGTGTCGGTGACCGACTCGGCGTCGGAAACGGCCTTGTCGACCTTTTTGTCGCACAGCAGAGCCAGGTTGTAGCTGCCCTTGCAGGTGTAGTCGCTGGCGAGGATGGAGACGGGATCGCCGGTGTCGAGCATGGTGTTGCGGGCGGACACGAACGCGTCGAACTTCCCGGCCAGCGCGTCGCTCTCCAGCCGTGAGTACTCGCGCACCTCCAGCTTCACCTCGAACCCGGCCTTCTCCAGCTGCTGCTTCAGCACCTGGGCGACCTCGGGCAGCTCGGGCCGGTTGTCGTACGTGGCCACGGTGAGCGTTTTCCCGTCGGCGGCGCCCGCCGCGGCCCGGCCGGCCGGCTTCACCCGCTTCTCGGCCGCCCAGGTCAGGGCGGGCCCGTAGATGCCGACGCCAGGATCGGCGTGCCCCTCGTAGACGCCCTTGGCGAGGGCGGAGGTGTCGATCGCCTCGCGGGCGGCGGCCCGTGCCTTCGGGTCCTTGAGCGCGCCCGACCTGGTGTTGAGCAGCAGGCTGGTGGTGCGGGTGGTGGCCGTCTCGCGGCGGGTCGCCTTGTCGAGGGAGGCCGCCTGCGAGACGGGTACGGCCTCGGCGATGTCGGCCTCGCCGGTGCGCAGTGCGTTGGTACGGGCGGTGCCGTCGGCTATGAACTTCGCGTCGACGCCGGAGGCCTGGGCGCGGCCGCCCCAGTAGTCGTCGAAGCGGTCGAGGGTGGCCGCGGTGGTGCCGGTGACCTCGGTGAGTTCGAAGGGCCCGGTGGCGGTGCCGACGGGGTTGACGGCATCCTTCTCGGCGTACGCGTCGGCCGAGAGGATCACCAGGCCGGGGCTGGAGAGACGCAACGGCAGGGCGGGGTCGGGCTCGGCGGTGGTGACCCGCACGCGACCCTCGCCCGCGGCCTCGGCGGTGAGCGCGACGCCGGACAGGGCGGCGGTCACGGGGTCGGCGCCGGCGGCACGGGTGAGGGCCGCGGCGACGGCCTTCGGGGTGACCTCGGTGCCGTCCTGGAAGGTGGCGTCCCGCACGGTGAACAGCCAGTTTCGGTCGTTCTCACGGCTCCACGACTCGGCCAGCGCGGGGGCCGCGGCGCCGTTGGCGTCGAGGCGGGTCAGGCCCTCGGTGACGCCGAGCCTGCTGAGGAGGGTGGCGTCGGCGCCGTACGGGGAGAAGTTCTCGGCGGGCGGGAAGGCGAGCGCGACCCGCAGCCGGGAGCCTTCCGGGCTGTCGGAGGACGCTTCGCCGCCGCCTGCGGCGAAGCAGCCGGTGAGCAGGGGGGCGAGCAGCAGTCCGGCGGCGAACCGGCGACGGCGCGGCGATGAGAGCATGATTTCTTTCATTCGTGGGGGACGTCGTGCAAACGGGACGCGCCGTCGGGGCAGGGGCACGCCGTCAGGGCAGGGGCACTTCGAAGTGCACGATTCCCTGGCCGCCGCCCGTTTCCCCGCGCTCGTCGTGGACCGCGTCGCCCAGCGAACGCCAGAACGCCTCGGCGCCGGGTACCGCCGGGTCGGTGTGCAGATAGGCGGAGCGATAGCCGGCGTCGGCGACCGCGAAGTCGAGCAGCCCGCCCACGAGCCGCCGGGCCAGGCCCTGCCTCCGGTCCTCGGGGCGGACGTACACCCGGCGCAGCTGCGCGGTCTCCCCGGAGGGGTAGCGCTCGGCGACATGGCGCGGGTTCGGCGGATGGGCGGGACCGCGGGAATCGAGCGCGGCGGTCGCGGCCACCGTGCCGTCCCGCTCGTCGACCGCGACCAGCAGGGTGTGCCGGACGGGCGCGAGGTAGGCGTCGTGGAGGTCGATGATGTCCCGGTGCCAGCGAGGTACGTACCCTGTACCGAAGTCCCGGTACACGGTGTCGAGCATCACGGACCGGGCGCCGTCGACGTCGTCGGGGGTCGCCGTTCTTATGCAGTAGTCGCGCACTTGCGCATCATATGCATTAAGGCTGCGCGGGTCCGTCCGGGGGCAGGCCGGTCCGCCGCCACGATCCCTTCCACACGACCCATACATGGCCGTCGGGGCCGTGGTGCACGTTCAGTCCGTCGACGACGGCGAGCAGCGGCAGGTTCTTGGCGCCGGCCTGGTCGACCGCGTCCAGCGAGACCGCGACGTCGTCGGTGGCCGCGACGGTGATACCCGAAGGGTCCGCCGTGAGGACGATCCGGCAGGTGTCGGCGGCGCTGCGGGCCAGCAGGCACCTGCTCGCGGAGCAGCCGGCGTCGAGGACCGGGGAGACGAACGACAGCGGGGCATCGATCACCTGCGTCACCGCCACGGCGGCCGCCTGGGCCGCGAACTCCCCGTCGGCGCGGGCGAAATGGGCCGTGAACTCCATCTCCCGGACGGGTTCCATCAGCCCGTGCTCAGTGAGCAGCGCAGGTCCGTCCGAGGAAGCGTGTACCGGCGATCCCACCGCCAACCCTCCTCGGCCAGACAGTCGTACGAACAAGTGGTGCGGCCAGGGTCCGGGGCAGCACGGTGACTGTACGTCCACAACACCCCCGTGAACAGGACATGTTGAGCAAACACAAAGACCAAAAGTCAACAGCTGCAGCCGAAATTCACTGAGGCGAGTGAATTAGATCTTGCAATAGGTGCGGTATGGATCATTCCGGCGCGGCAGGGGTAGCAACCAAGATCGGATACGTCTGCCCTCGTCGAGGTGGAACCTGTGCCACCAAACCGCCGTGACCACCCCGCTGGACCGTCCGAGGGCTGCGCCCCGGAGCCCGGACTCAGCGGTGCGGAGCAGTTACGACCACCTCCGGCGAACCCCTACGCCCACAGCTATCGGAGCGATGGCTTCATGGTCGTCGAGGCGCTGGGCGAGATCGACATCGCGACGGCCGGCGCACTGGGCGAGCACCTGGACGCCCTCACCTCGGGCGGCGTACCCCAGGTCGTGGTGGACCTTCGCAGGGTCGACTTCTTCGACTGCTCGGGGCTGCGGGTGCTGTGCCGGGCCGACCGCCGTGCCAGGGAGCGCGGCGGCACCCTCCGCGTGGTCTCCGACCAGCCCCGCATCCACCAGCTGTTGCGGGCCTCGGGCCTGCTCAGCCGCTTCCCTCCCCTGGCGGAACTTCCTCCCGCATCCCGTCCGGAAAGCGGCTGAGGAGATCTACCGAGCTGTCGTCCCGAGCCGTTCGAGATACGCGTCGAGGGCGGCCGAGCCCCGCAACCGGGTCAGGCTGCGGTGGTACAAGCTGCGGTGGTACAACTCGCGTTCACGGCGTCCCAGTTCAGTTCGTACGCGGTCGGGGCTCCCGCCGGCGCGCAGTTCGGCCACCGCGAGGTGGGGGTCTGGAACATCACCGCTTCCGGATGACGCCAGGGCCGGCGGAGACGGCCCCACTCCGTCTCCGCCGGCCCCTGTTGCGAGGTCACGTGGCGCTCCGCGACGGGACTCGCACTCCCCATCCGCATCCGCGGGTCTCCGTCGACGCACTCGGAGGGCCGCGCGACCCCGGTCCCTCAGAACGTGAAGACGGTCATCCCGTAGGAGTTCTTCACGCACTCGTTGGAGAAGGTGCGCTCGTAGGAGACCCGCTTGCCCTGCCAGACTCCGTCGGCCGTGACGACGACGGGATCGTATTCACGGGTGCACAGGACGTCGGGTCTGGCGGGCAGGGCGTCGAGGTCCCCGCCCGCCGCGCGCAGTTCGCCGCAGGCCGACGCCGCGGCCGGATGGGTCCCCGAGGCCGTCGGCGCACAGCTCAGGGTGGCCGCGCGTTCAGGTGTGGCTTCGGCCGCGATCTCACCGTGGCCCACGGTGAACACCAGGGACGAGGGGGCGTAGAGCGAGGTCGGCGAAGGGGTGGCGAGAGCGGTCCCGGTGAGGGGACCGCAGACGGCGGTGGCCGTCAGTGTGATCGTCGCTGCCCAGCGCGCGGTGTTCGGCATTGTGTGCATCCTTCCGCTCGGTCGGTCGCCGCGTCGGCTCTGTGGTGCCGGTGCGGCGAGCGCGAGTCTGCCGAGTCCACGACGGAAACACACGTCGACCCCACGCGTTTCAGTAACCTTGCGTATTGAATCAGTGGCGCGAAGTTACGGAACTCGAACACGCGCCCCTTGGAACGGAGCGGGTTCCGCGCCGCCACAAGGACTCGCTGGCCGAATATCCCCTGCTCAGCAGGGGGCCTGAAACTGGCCTGAAACGTTCCGCTTCCCGCTGGACGCCGACCTCTTGCGTTCCCACGGCATCGGCGTAATCGTACTTACATGATTACAACCGAACAGCACGAGAAATTGCGCGGCTGGTTCGCCGGCCGTCTGCCCGACGATCTCTTCGAGAGCCTCGGCGAGATCACGATCGACCGCGAGGAGATCACCGTCGTCGGCCGCATCCCCGAACCCCGGCTCGCCGAGGGCGCCTCGGACACCGAGCGGGAGGCGGCTGTCGGCTCCCGGATCCAGGAGTTCCGCGAGCGCACCCGCGACGCCCGTGTGGCCGTGGCCCGGGAGGCCGAGCAGCGCTTCGAGAAGAAGGTCTCGTGGGGCGTCGAGTGCGGGACCGAGCGCGCCCTGTTCACTCATGTCGCCGCACCCGTCATGACCCGGTTGCGCCAGCCCCAGCGCCAGGTGCTCGACACGTTGATCGCCGCCGGTGTCGCCCGCAGCCGCAGCGAGGCCCTCGCCTGGTGCGTACGCCTCGTCGAACGCCACGCGGACGACTGGCTCACGGAACTGCGAGGCTCCCTGGAGCATGTGCAGCGGGTCCGCGCACAGGGCCCCGACGGACCGGACCCCGCCCCTGAGGACAAGCCGGGCACCGCTCCCGGCGACAGCTGACCACGACTGGTGGAGTGACAGCGACTGGTGGAGTGGCCGCGACTGATGAAGCCCTTGCGGCTGGTGGATCGACCGTGACTGGTGGCGCATTCGTCCACTCCAGTATGTAAAGATGGATGGTTCGTCCACTGGTGCGGTCCTCGGTCCGCCCCATAGCTTCGGTGGATCACCGCACCAAGGGACGGCTTCCCCGCGCTGCGCGCACCCCCGCGACAGCGACACGCCGTCCGGCCAGCCGCGTCACCACGCGCTCCCCCGTCCTGCCGCCCCTCGGGGTGTCGGCCCCTCGCTGGAGCCCCTCCTTGTCCCAGAACTCCCCCGCCACGCCCCCGCCGTCACTCACCGAGGTCGAGCCGTACGGTGTCGAGCGGATTCCCGACGCGGACCGCAGCGCGAGCCCGCTCGACCTCTTCCGGCTCGCCTTCGGCGGGGCCAACACCTTCTCCACCTGTGTGCTGGGGGCCTTCCCCATCCTCTTCGGGCTCTCCTTCTGGCAGGGACTCGCGGCGACGCTGCTCGGAGTGCTCGCGGGCGCGCTGATCCTGTGTCCGATGGCGGTCTTCGGGCCCGTCAACGGCACGAACAACGCCGTCTCCTCGTCCGCCCACCTGGGCGTGCACGGCCGGGTCGTCGGTTCGTTCCTGTCGCTGCTCACGGCCATCGCGTTCTTCTCCATCTCCGTGTGGAGCTCGGGCGACGCCCTGGTCGGCGGTGCGCACCGGCTCTTCGGCCTGGAGCGCGGCGACCTGTCGTACGTCGTCGCGTACGCGCTGTTCGCCGTCCTGGTGCTCGCGGTGTGCGTGTACGGGTTCCGCTTCATGCTGTTCGTCAACAAGATCGCGGTGGTCTCGGCGACCCTGCTGTTCCTGGTCGGCCTGGTGGCCTTCGCCGGGGACTTCGACCCCTCGTACGCGGGGACCTTCACGGCGTCCGCGGACGCGGCGACCCAGGATCTGTTCTGGCCGTCGTTCATCGGCTCCGCGCTGATCGTGCTGTCGAACCCGGTGTCCTTCGGCGCGTTCCTCGGCGACTGGTCGCGCTACATCCCGGCGAGCACACCGCGCCGCAGGGTGGTCGGGGCGGCCTTCCTGTCGCAGATCGCGACCCTGCTGCCGTTCGTCTTCGGCCTGGCGACCGCGAGCATCATCGCCGCCAAGGCTCCGGAGTACGTCGATCCCGCCGCCCCGAACTTCGTCGGCGGGCTGCTGGCCATCTCGCCGAGCTGGTTCTTCCTGCCGGTGTGTCTGCTCGCGCTGATCGGCGGCATGGCGACGGGCACGACCGCGCTGTACGGCACCGGGCTCGACTTCTCGTCCGTGTTCCCCCGGCTGTCCCGGGTGCGGGCGACGGTGCTGGTGGGCGTGCTGTCCATCGCCTTCATCTTCGTCGGCCGTTTCGGCTTCGACCTCGTCCAGAGCATCTCGACGTTCGCCACGATGATCATCACGTGTACGACGCCGTGGATGGTCGTGATGATGCTGGGCTTCCTCACGCGGCGCGGCTGGTACGACCCCGACGCGCTCCAGGTCTTCAACCGGCGCCAGCGCGGCGGCCGTTACTGGTTCGCGCACGGCTGGAACTGGCGTGGCATGACCGCCTGGTGGGTGTCGGCCCTGCTCGGTGTCCTCTTCACGAACATCCCCGGCCAGTTCGTGGGCCCGCTCGGTGATCTGGCCGGCGGTGTCGACATCGGCCTGCCGATCTCGATGGCCGTCGCGGCCTTCTTGTTCCTGTCGCTGCTGTGGTTCTTCCCCGAGCCGAGAGCGGCGTACGGGCCGGAGGGCGCGCGGCTGGTCCGTACCGTCGACGTGCCGGTGCCGCCGATCACCGGGCCCGGCGCCGAGGCCGAGGCCGAGGCCGAGCACGGGATGAGCCGGAGCGCCAAGGCGGCCGAAGGGTCCTGAGAGCCTGCGGCCGGGACGCCTGCGGCTGAACTCCGCTCGGCCTTCGCCCGCCTTCGACGACTCTCGACCGCTCTCGGCGGCTCTCGACGGCTCTCGACGGCGAAACCCGGACAGCTCCTGCGGAAGGGGTCGCCGGCACCGGTCGCCGCGTCAGGTACGCCCTCGTGCTGGACGGATCTTGTCCCGCTCGTCAGGATCGTCGCGGGACCGTCGCGGTCTTCGGCCGCGCAGGCGCTCGGTCCTGGGCCGGAGCGGCACGATCTCGACGACGAGATCCAGGGCGAGAGGCGGAACGTACGGATGACGAAGCACTGGGCGGACTTCCAGTACGAGATCTATCTGAACGGGATGACCGGCGAGGTGCCCCGGCTGCCCACCGACCTGAGCCGGCTGGAGGAGCTGACCGAACAGCGGCTGGGGCCCGGCCCGGTGGGCTATGTGGCGGGCAGCGCGGGAACCGGCAGTACGGCGCGGGCGAACCGGGCTGCGCTCGACCGCCGCCGGATCGTGCCGCGCATGCTGCGCGACGTGCACGAACGTGACCTGTCCGTCGAGGTGCTGGGGCGCCCGCTGCCCGCGCCCCTCGCGCTCGCACCGATCGGTGTCCTGTCGATCATGCACCCGGACGCCGAGTCGGCGGCCGCCCGGGCCGCCGCCGCGCAGGGCGTGCCGTACATCCTGTCGTCGGCGTCCAGTACGCCGATGGAACAGGTCGCGGAGGCGATGGGCGAAGGGGAGCGCTGGTTCCAGCTGTACTGGGCGAAGGACCGCGAGGTCACGCTGAGTTTCCTGAACCGGGCGAAGGCGTCCGGGTTCACCGCGCTGTTCGTCACTCTGGACACCCCCCTGCTGGCCTGGCGTCCGCGCGACCTGGACCAGGCGTACCTGCCGTTCCTGCACGGTGTGGGTACCGCCAACTACTTCTCCGACCCGGCGTTCCAGGCCGCTCTGGCCAAGCCTGTCCATGAGGATCCCGACGCGGCGGTCATGCACTTCGTCGGGATGTTCGCGGATCCCGCGAAGACATGGCCCGACCTGGAGTTCCTGCGGGACAACTGGGACGGCCCGATCGTCCTGAAGGGCGTCCTCCACCCGGACGACGCCCGACGGGCCGTCAACGCCGGGATGGACGGCGTGGTCGTCTCCAACCACGGCGGCCGCCAGGTGGCCGGCGCCGTCGCCGCCGCCGACGCGCTGCCCAGGGTGGTCGAGGCCGCCGGGGACCGGCTGGCCGTCTTCTTCGACAGCGGGATCCGCACCGGCGACGACATCTTCAAGGCGCTGGCACTGGGCGCCGAGGCGGTGCTCGTCGGACGCCCGTACGCCTATGGGCTGGGCCTCGACGGCCAGGCCGGCGTCGAGCACGTGATCCGCTGTCTGCTCGCCGAACTCGACCTCACCCTCGCCCTGTCGGGACACTCCGGCCCGACGGGCCTCGGCGCGGACGACCTGGAGGAGGGCCCCGCGTGACCGCCGCGCGACCCGCCTCCGTGAGGTCACGCCGTAGCGCACAAGGTCACAGAAAGCCGATGACCGACCTCACCAGCAACAGGGGCAGCGGATCGGCGGGAAGCGGGCCGGAGTCGTCGACCGTGCCGGCGCGCCGCACCGCGTAGGGGCTCGACGCGGAGGGGGACGGCTCCGCCCGGTCGCCCCGCTCCGTCCCCTCGTCCCGCACCGTCACGTCGCCCCGCACCGTCACGTCGTTCCGCTCCGTCCGGTCGTCCGGCTCCGAGGACCGCGGCCCGGCGTCGCACGTGGGCTCGGCGCACGCCGGGGCCGAGCCGATACGCGTGTCGGCCGCCGAGGGGTCGGCAGCCTGCGGGCTGGACGGCGCACCCGTGCCCGCTATCGACAGCGACTCGGGGGTCGCCTTGGTGTCGTCGGTGAGCCAGCGCTGGGCATCGCTCCTGTCGCGGATCTTCACCACCACCTCCGCCTCCGCGTCGTCCGAGGAGGGAGCGACGGCGAGCCCGGCCTGCCAGCGGGTCAGCAACTCGCCCTGCACGGTGAGGTCGTAGCGCACGTCGTCACCCCGCGCGGCGGACGCGGCGGCGCAGCGACCCAGGATGACCACACCGGCGTCCACATGCGAGTCCAGGCACAGCTCGGGATCGGCGGCGCTGCGCAGAAGCCCGTCCTTCTCGTACGACCACTTCTGTGTCCGGGCGGCTGAGCAGGTGTCCAGCTCCGTGCCTGCGCCGTCCTTCGCGGTGCCGCCCTTGATGTCGAGACAGAGGTTGGCGTCGAGGTTGCGCAACCGGGTCCGGACGGGCCCGGTGGGGAGCCCCGCCGAGTCGGGCGGGGACGACGACCTGGCGGGCGGTGCCTGCCCGCCGGGGGTGAGACTGCTGGTCGCCCCGGCGGAGGAGGAGGGATCAGCGCCGCCGTCGTCCTCCGGCCAGAGGCTCGCGACGAGGACGGTCGCGAGCAGCGCCGCCGAGACGAGGCCCGCTCCGGTGAGGAGGGTCTTCGAGTGCCGCGGGCCGGGTGAGGAATGCCGTCCCTGCCTGGCGGAGAACGGGGACAGCAGAGGGGTGCGGCCGGCGCTGCCCGCGCGTCTGCCGGTGTGGCGAACGGACCGGATCCCCGAGTGACGACGGCTCGGTCGCGATTCGAGATATCGACGGGCACCCCAGCCGAGCACGCTCTCGGCGAGCAGACCGCCGAGTCCGCCCTCGAAATGGCTCAGTTGCTCGGCCGCATAGCGGCAGTAACGGCACCCCAGCAGATGCTGCTGCACATCGGGGAGCAAGACACCGCCGCGCCGAATCGGAACATCGAGGAGTCGGTTGTAGTGGCGGCAATCCTGGTTCGGCGCGAGTTCGTGATGCGCCCGTACGCAGCCCTCACGGAATTTCTCACGGGCCTGATCCAGGGCCACCGACGCGGTGTCGGCGTCCATACCCAGGAGACCGGCCGGTACGGATATGTGGTCGGCCTCGACCTCGGTGTGCCAGAGCAGGCACTGGGCAAGTCCCGGCAGAGACTGGAAAGAACGTTCCGCGAGCTTGCGATTCTTCGGTGTCATGGACTTCGTCACGCGCATGCCCCGGCCCCCGGACGGTTTCCGGAGATCGGGCAGTTCCTCGGATATACGGTCCTGCGCGGACCACACCTCGATGATGTCCCGTACTGCCACCAGGAGCTGGGGACGCAGGGCGACGACGGACCCGGCGTGCCGGAGGCGTGCCAGCTCCTGCTGGAAGGCGGCCGCGGTGACCATGGAGGCGACGTTCGCCGAGGAAGCGAGGCAGATGACCGCGTAGTCGTGCGTCGGCTGCCAGTGTCGCGCGAGTAACAGCGCGGCGGAGTGGGTGAGTTCGCCCTCCGGCTGTGCTCCGAGGTGGGCCGTGAGGATCTCGTCGGATTCGCCGGGGACGGCGTCGAAGCCAGGCGGATACGGCGGGCGAGGCGGGTGGGGCGTGTGCACTGAGCGGTTTCCTTCCAAGGCACAAGGTGGCACACAGGAGTTCCGACCGCCGAAAAGGAGCTCCTGTTGGTGCGTACCTCTTGGGCAGGGCGAACGGAAAGCGGCCGGGCGTTCGACCGCTCGGCGTCCGTCAGCCGTGAGCCTTTTGGGCCTGGCGGCACGATGGAATCCCGAGCAGTGAATCAGACCTGGTCATTGGCCATGTGCGCGGACGTTCACCCTTGCACAGGTCGCTCACACCCAACAAGGCGCTCGGGCTACTTCAACAACATTCCCGTATTGACAGTAAGTCAGTGTTCATCGCGGTCAACTCGGCTCGGGCGCGGTGGATTTCGCAATGGTATTCGTTGCCAAGCACCTCGTGTATGCCGGGCAGGGCGCCGAACGTCAGGCGGGCGAGCGTCACTTCAGCGGGGCGGGGCCTCCAGACGCTGCTGGGCAGTTGGCCCGGACCTGGACCGCGATGACGTTGGAGGTGGTGCCGTCGTACGCGGGCGGCAGTGGTGAAGGCGATCCGGTACCAGCCGAGACCGCCCGGCAGGAAACCGGTCCCGCTGCCGGCGCCGTGGTCCGTGGTGGGGGTGGCCCGATGCTCCAGTCGTGCGGCACCGCGATCCGGCGCCACCGCGAGTCGTCGTAGCCGGGTTCGGCGGCCCGGGCGTACGCGTCGGCGGGATCGGTGCCGTCGGACGGAACCGTGCTGCCGGAGGGCTCGACGAGCGCGAAGCGCCAGCCGTCGCGGAGCGGGACCGAACGCCCTCCTGTCGCGGTCCGGGCCCGGTACTGAGCCCCCTCGGCGGCCCACGTGTCCGAGGCTCCGGCGAGGACCACCGGAGTCGCTGTGCCTGCGATCAGTAGAGACCTACGAGTCACCGTCACGCGTTTCCCTTTCACCAAGGGCCCACATCTACTCACAACCAGACGTGAACAAACAGATTCTGACAGCGGGACACACGCGCCCGTCAAGACTCCGGTAAGCGCATTCTGTCCACCCCGGCACGTCGGCCCGAATCCCGCCGTGACGGACGGGCCTGGCAAGGCGGCCTGTGCCCGGGTGCGGAAACCGGTGCGCCGTGTGCGCAGAACGCCGACGCACTACGCTGGAACACAAGTGATGCACCTGTTCACCGTGAGTGTGCGCAATGGAGTGGCGGCGATGTGACGAGCCACAGCGATACATCGGGCGACGACCCGGGCTACCCGTTCGACGAGACCTGCACGGCAAAGGCCGTCATCGACAGTGACGGCATCGTCGTCGAGTGGAACGAAGGTGCCCGGCGTCTGCTGGGCCGTGCGGCGGCCGATGTCGTGGGGCGGCCCGCCGCGGACCTGCTGGCCCCCGACACCGCGGCCCCACGGCGTCCGTCGGCCGAAAACCGCTGGAGCGGCACGCTCGGGCTGCGTCACGAGGACGGCCGCACACTGTGCGTGTGGCTGCTCGCTCACCGGCGGCGGCCCGCGCTCGGCGACCGCAGCGACTGGCTCGTGGTGACCCCGCTGGACGACGGGGACCCGGTGACGGAGGACGACTCGCTCGCCGCCACGTTCCTGGACCAGGCACCGTGCGCGACCGCGATCTTCGACGAGCAACTGCGGCTGCGCAGGGTCAACGCGGTGATGGCAGAGTTCATGGGCCTCCCGGAGGAACACATCCGCGGACTGCGGATCCCGGAGATCGGCGGCAGACCGCAGAACGAGGAGCTGGAGGGGCACATGCTCCGGGTACTCCTGACCGGGCGGCGCGCGGACGTGCAGACATATCTGGGCACCGCCCCGGAGGGCCGTGCCCAGGCCTGGCTGGCGCGGATGGCACCGCTGACCGACGACGAGGGCCGCGTCCGCGGCGTCTGTCTGTCCGCCCACGACTTCACCGAGCAGTACCTCGCCCGGGAGCGCCTGCAGCTCGTGAACGAGGCGAGTATCCGTATCGGCTCCACCCTCGACGTCACCCGTACGGCGCAGGAACTGGCCGATGTCTGTGTGCCCGCGCTCGCCGACTTCGTCAGCGTCGACCTCCTGGATCCCCCGGACCGCGGGGGCGAGCCGTACACCGGAACGGTCGTCGCCCCGGTGAGTCTGCGCCGCGCCGCCCACCGGTCGGTGAACCCCGGCGATCCGGAGGCGGTGACCAAGCTGGGAGAGATCGACGCCTATCCCGCCGGTTCACCGCAGGCCGACTCCCTGCTGGCCGGCCGGCCCGTCGTGGCCGCGGATCCCGGGACCACACTCACGGAGTGGCTCGCCTGGGACCCGGTGCGCGAGGCTCGCGTCAGGGAGCACGGCATCCACTCGACGATGTCCGTGCCCGTCCAGGCCCGTGGCGCGACCCTGGGCGTCGCCGTCTTCACCCGGTTCCGGCGGCCCGACCCGTTCACCGCCGACGACGTGCTGCTGGCCGAGGAGGTCACGGCCAGGGCTGCCGTCTGCATCGACAACGCCCGCCGGTTCTCCCGCGAGCGCGAGACCGCGATCGCCCTGCAGCGCAGCCTGCTGCCCCGGTCGCTGCCGCGCACGGCCGCCGTCGAGGCGGCCTCGCGCTATCTGCCCGCGGCGCGGGCTGGGGTCGGCGGCGACTGGTTCGACGTGATCCCGCTGTCCGGGATGCGGGTCGCCATGGTCGTCGGAGACGTCGTCGGGCACGGGCTGCAGGCGTCGGCCACCATGGGCCGGCTACGGACCGCCGTGCGCACCCTCGCCGACATCGACCTGGCACCGGACGAACTGCTGACCCATCTCGACGACCTGGTCGTCCGCCTCTCGGCGGAGGCGGGCGGCGAAGGAACCACGGGCGAGGTCGGCGCCACCTGCCTGTACGCGGTCTACGACCCGGTCTCCCGCCACTGCGCACTCGCCCGGGCCGGTCATCCACCGCCGGTGATGCTCCCGCCCGGCGGGCCGCCCGAGGAGATCGACGTACCGCCGGGGCCGCCGCTCGGCCTGGGCGGGCTGCCGTTCGAGTCGACCGAGCTGAGACTCGACGAGGGCACCGTCCTCGCCCTCTACACCGACGGTCTCGTCGAGAGCCGCGAGCGTGACCTCGACGAGAGTCACGCCCTGCTGTACCGGGCGCTGGCACGGACCTCGGGCTCCCTCGACGAAACGTGCCACGACATTCTCCAGTGCCTGCTGCCGCCGGCCGGGTCCTCGGACGACGTGGCCCTGCTGCTCGCCCGCACGAAGGGCCTGCCGACCTCCCAGGTCGCGACCTGGGAGGTCCCGGCCGACCCGGCCCTCGTCGCCCCGATCCGCAAACAGGTCGTGCGGCAACTGGAGGTCTGGGACGTGAGCGAGGTGGCGTTCACGGCCGAGCTCGTGGTCAGCGAACTCGTCACCAACGCCATCCGGTACGGCGAACGCCCGATCCGGCTGCGCCTCATCCACAACGCCACCACCCTGATCATGGAGGTGTCGGACTCCTCCCACACCGCGCCGCATCTGCGCCGCGCCAAGACGTTCGACGAGGGCGGCCGCGGTCTGCTCCTGGTCGCCCAGCTCACCCAGCGCTGGGGCAGCCGCCACACCACCGAGGGCAAGACGATCTGGGCGGAACTGACGTTCGGCGAGGCGTGATGTCCCGCGAGGACTGCCACACGCCACGCGCCACGGGGCCTGCGACCGGATGGTGTGCCGCCCGGCCGACGCGCCGCCTCGTCAACGGCCGCCGCCGTAGCCTCCCCCGGCGTATCCGCCCCCTCCGTATCCGGAGCCGCCGTATCCGGAGCCGCCGCCGTAACCTCCCCAGCCTCCCCCGCCGTATCCGGAGCCACCGCCGTAACCACCTCCGCCCCCGTAGCCGCCGCCGAATCCGTCGTCGTACCAGCAGGAGTAGCCGTAACACGTCCCGGCGGGAGCGGAGGTCGTGGGCTGCGGGGTCGGGGACGCCTCGGTAGGCGTGGGCTTGGGCCTGGGAGGCGGCGGTGTGCGGCTGGGCTTCGGCTCACTGTTCGGTGTGGGCGCGGCGGCGCCGCCGTTCGTGCCGCCGTTCGTGTACGAGGTGATCCACTCCATCTGGAGCGAGTCCACCGACGGGTCGATCTCCCAGCGCTGGGCTCGTCCGTCGCTGAGCGCCTTCAGGACGAGCCCCGACTCGTCGTCCCCCGAGACGGGGGCCAACGCGAGCGTCGGCCGCCCCAACGGCACCAGGTTCCCCTTCAGGGTGAAGTCGTAGCGGGCGTTCGCCCGGTTCTCCTTCCCCTCGCACGCCCCCAGACGGACCGAGGAGGGGAGCCGTGAGTCGAGGCACAGGTCGTCGTCGGCCAGGCTGCGCAGCAGACCGTCGCTCTCGTACGACCACTGTTGCCGCTCCGAGGAGGTACAGGTGGACAGGACGACCTCCGTGCCCCCGCGCACCTTGCCGTCGGCGATACCGACGCAGTCGCCGCTGCCCACGTTGCGGAGCCGTCCACTCAGGGTGCCGGGTTCCGCGTCGCCGGCGCCTATCCCGCTCGGCCGGCCGGCCGGTTCCTCCGCCGCCGTGCCCACGCCTGAGCCCGCGTCCGAGGACGGCGCCGGGTCGCCGCCGCCACCGGACCACAGGACCAGCGGCACGAGAACGCATCCGCTGACAGCGAGTACGGCCAGGGCGAGATTGCGGCGCCGCCGCGGGAAGCGGCTCCCGGGATCGCCGGGGCGGGCGTCCGCGTGCGGCGGAAGCCGCAGGGCGTGGCGGGGGCCGGAGCCCGCATACGCCTCGGAGCCGGGGCGAGGACTCGTGCCGGACCGCGGGCCCGCGCCGCCGAGAGGGGAGCCGGCACCGGGGTACGGGGCCACACCGGGGGCCGGCCCGGCACCGCGGTACGAGGCGGCACCGGAGTATGGACCGGCACCGGCCTCCGGGTCGGCACCGGCTCCCGGGCGGGCACCGGAACCTCGCTCGGAATCGGTACGCGCGTCGCCGCCGCCGGCACCCACGAGGGGCCCGGGGGCCGGGTGAGACCCGGCAGCCGGGCCTGCGAACGCGACGGAACCCGCCGGAGAGCCGGTGTCCGGACGGGAATCGGCTCCCTGCCCGGGACTGCTACCCCATACGGAGTCGGAATCCGAGTAGAGGTCGACATCGGAGTCGAGGGGCGCGTCCACAGAGAACGCCTCGCCCGAGGCACGCCCGGCGCCCGGCTGAGGGCCGACCGCCCGATGGAAGCCCGTCCCCGGGCGAAGGCCGGTGAACGGGCGGGGCCCCCCTTCCGGGGCCGTGGACATCACGGGCCCGGCCTTCACCTCCTCGCCTCCCTCGCGGCGTCCGGGCCTGGAGGCGAGATACGGCCGGGCCGCCCACCCCAGCACCCCCTCGGCCAGGAGGACAGCCAGTCGACCGCCCGACTGATCCAGTTGCTCAGCCGAGTGCGTGCAGTGCTCGCAGCCGGCCATGTGCTGCCGCAGATCGGGATCGACGCTGTTGCCGCCGCGCCGGAGCGAGACGTCCAGGAGCCTGCTGTAGCGGCGGCACTCGTCGTCGGGGGCGAGTTCGCGATGGGCTTCGAGGCAGTACTGGCGCAGCAGCTCCCGTGCCCGTTCCAGCCCCCGGAGCGCCTCCGCGACGGAGAGACCGAGCAGCCGGGCCGGCACGGCGAGTTCCTCCGCCTCGGCCTCCGCGTGCCACAGAAGGCAGCGGGCGGCCTCCGGCAGCCGCTGGAACGCGAGGGACACCAGGCGCCGGTTCTCCGTTGGAAGAAGCCGCGCCGAGGCGTCCCCGTTGCCTCCGTTGCCGTTGTCCCCGTTGCCGTCCGGGGCGGACTGCAGCTCGGGGTGGAGCATCGCCCGACGATTGTCCGCGTCCCATTCGCCCGCCATTCGGCGCACGGCGACCAGCAACTCGGGCCGCCAGGCCGCCCTGGGCCCGACCTGCCGGACCGATTCCCCGAAGAGGCGGGTGAATGCGGCGGTGGTGAGCATTCCCGCGTACTGCACACCGTTCGTACACAGCCGGGCGTACGAGAAGACGGGCGCCCAGTGCCGACCCAGCAGTTCCCCCGCGGGATAGCGGGCGGGCGTCTTGCCGGACCCCTTCTTCAGCTCTGCCGCGAGCCGTTCGTCGGTCGTTTCGAACAGGCTGCCGGTTGCACTGCCGGTGGCGGCAGAATTCGGCGGGGTCGCGTCGTTCACGTGCACTTTCCTCCATGGCCCCTTGCAGAATTAGTCCATACCAGGAGGTATGGAAGTCGTTGTCTGCACGCTGACAAGCTGCACTTTGACACAGCAAACCCTCAGGCAACAAGAGAACGTCCGCCAACCCCCTTTCCCTAAACACTTTTTGACGGAGACAAAGTGTCAACAAGGGCCCCGGACAATGCCGTTCGGAATGACGAACAGCGAGTTACCTGGAGTAAGTAACGATTTGACGTCGGCGGGCCGACGACAGCGGCCGCCATTACGTTGGAATATGCGGCTCAAGAGCGAGCAGAAGCACTGGACGGCGACACGCGCCCCCCTTCACGGCAGTGCGCTGCCGTCTGATTCGATTACACGGAACGAAACCGACCAGCAATTCCCGAAGGACGAACCCTGAGCTCCACACTCGCGACCGCCATTTCCGCCCTGCTGCTCGTGGCGGTGCTGGCGGGAGCCGTGATCCGGCCGTTCGGCCTGCCGGAGGCCACCGTGGCCGTCCCGGCCGCCGGCCTCGTGATGGCCACCGGCGCCATCTCCCTCGACCACGCGCGGGCCGAGGCCGAGCTGCTCGGCCCGGTCGTGGGGTTTCTCGCCGCGGTGCTCGTGCTCGCCAAGCTCTGCGACGACGAGGGGCTCTTCCATGCCTGCGGCGCCTGGCTGGCCCGTACGTCGAAGGGGCGGCCACCACGCCTGCTGGCGGCCAACTTCCTTCTCGCGTCGGTCATCACGGCCGTACTGAGCCTGGACGCCACGGTCGTCCTGCTCACTCCGGTGGTGTTCGCGACCGTGGCCCGCCTCGGCGCCCGCCCCAAGCCCCATGTGTACGCGTGCGCCCACCTGTCGAACACGGCGTCGCTGCTGCTGCCCGTCTCCAACCTCACCAACCTGCTCGCGTTCACGGCCAGTGGCCTGAGCTTCACCCGGTTCGCCCTGCTGATGGGCCCCGCGTGGGCCGTCGCCATCGCCGCCGAGTACCTGGTCTTCCGGCGCTTCTTCGCCGACGACCTGAAGGGGGAATCCCCGGAACCGGCCGAGGCCGAGGCCGATCCCGTCGGCATGCCGGTGTTCGCGCTGGCCACCGTCGCCTGCACCCTCGCGGGCTTCGTCGTGACGTCCGCGCTCGGTGTCGAACCGGCCTGGGCGGCGTTCGCGGGAGCCCTCGTCCTGGCCGTCCGGGCGCTGGTCCGCGGGCGCACCACCCCGCTCGCCGTCGCGCGTGCCACCTCGCTGCCCTTCCTCGCCTTCGTCCTGGCCCTGGGCATCGTGGTGCGTGCCGTGGTCGACAACGGCCTCTCGGACGCGCTCGGGCACCTGGTCCCGCACTCGGCGAGCCTGCCCGCGCTGCTCGGCATCGCCGCCCTCGCCGCCGTACTCGCGAACCTCATCAACAACCTTCCGGCGGTTCTGGTCCTGCTGCCCCTGGCCGCGGTGGCGGGACCCGGGCCGATCCTCGCCGTCCTGCTCGGGGTGAACATCGGCCCGAACCTCACCTACGCCGGCTCGCTGGCGACCCTGCTGTGGCGGCGGATCGTCCACCAGCACGATCACGACGTCGATCTGGGCGAGTTCACCCGCCTCGGCCTGATCACCGTGCCCGCCACGCTGATCCCGGCCGTTGCGGCCCTGTGGGTCTCGCTGCGCGTGTTCGGGATCTGACGCGATGTGTCCGGCGAGGTCGTGCACGGAGCATTGACGCTGTGACATGGCCATGCGATGCTCCGTTTTGGGAGCGCTCCCACCATTCTGCCGTCCCTGGCGCCCTTACGGGACGGCCACCATGGACCCCATTCCAGGCACCGGGAGGCGCTCCATGCTCACGTTCCCGCTCGTGCACCGCCGCCCCAGGAGACGACATACCGGAAGACGCGCGACAGCCGGCCTGCTGACCGCCGTCCTGCTGTCGGGCGGGCTGGCCCTCGCACCTGGCGCGGCCGCGGCGCCGTCCGCCGCGGACCCCGCCGCCGCGACCACGCCGGTACGGGTCAACCAGGCGGGCTACCTGCCGGACGGCCCCAAACGTGCCACGGTGGTCACCGCGGCCACCCAGCCACTGACCTGGCAGTTGCGCACCGCGTCGGGCGCTCTGGCCGCTTCCGGCCGGACCGTCGTACGCGGCACGGACGCGGCCTCGGGCGAGGCGACCCATGGGGCGGACTTCTCCGCGTACCGCAGGACGGGCCAGGGATACGTCCTGGTGGTCGACGGGTGGAGCAGCGCGCCGTTCGACATCCGAGCGGACCTCTACGACGGCCTGCGCACCGACGCGATGGCCTTCTTCTACCACCAGCGCAGCGGCACACCGATCGAGGCCTCGCTGGTGGGACCCGCCTACGCACGGCCCGCCGGACATGTCGGGGTCGCCCCCAACCAGGGTGACACGAAGGTGCCGTGCCAGGCCGGAGTGTGCGACTACACCCAGGACGTGCGGGGTGGCTGGTACGACGCGGGCGACCACGGCAAGTACGTCGTCAACGGCGGTATCTCCGTCTGGCTGCTCGTCGACTCCTTCGCGCGGGCCAAGAGGGCGGGCACCGCGTCCGCGCTCGGCGACTCGACCCTGCGGATCCCCGAGCGCGGCAACGACGTGCCCGACGTCCTGGACGAGGCCCGCTGGGAACTCGACTTCCTGATGCGGATGCAGGTCCCGGACGGGAAGCCCTATGCCGGTATGGCCTTCCACAAGATCCATGACGCGGCCTGGACGGGCATCCCGACCCGGCCCGACCAGGACCCGCAGCCACGCGAGTTGCACCGCCCCTCCACCGCGGCCACCCTCAACCTCGCCGCCACGGCGGCCCAGTGCGCGCGCGTCTTCAGGCCGTACGACTCCGCCTACGCGAAGCGGTGTCTGAGCGTGGCCCGCACTGCGTGGACCGCGGCGAAGGCCAACCCCGCCGTGTACGCGCCGGAATCGGACAGCACCGGCGGCGGCCCCTACAACGACACCCAGGTCACCGACGACTTCTACTGGGCGGCGACCGAGCTGTACGCGGCGACCGGGGAACGCGCCTACCGTGACGCGGTCACCACCTCGCCCTGGCACACCTCGGCCGACGCGCTCACGCCGACCGGTTTCAACTGGGCCGACACCGCGGCCCTCGGCCGGCTGACCCTGGCGACCGTGCCGAACGGGCTGCCCGCCTCCGACATCAGGCGCGTACGGGCGTCCGTGACGGCCGCGGCCGACGGGCACCTCGCCACGATGGCCGGTCAGGGGTACGCGGTGCCCATCCCTGCGACCGGGTATGTGTGGGGTTCCAACAGCCAGGTCACCAACAACGCGATCGTCGTGGCCACCGCCTATGCGCTGACCGGTCGACAGCGGTACCGGGCAGGGGTGCTGGAGTCGATGGACTACCTGCTGGGCCGTAACACCATGGACCTCTCGTACGTCACCGGTTACGGCGACACGTACGCCCGGAACCAGCATCACCGGTTCTGGGCGAACCAGTACGACGCCTCGCTGCCGAACCCGCCTGCGGGCTCCCTCGCGGGCGGTCCCAACAGCGGTCTGCAGGACCCGGTGGCGCAGGAGTACCTGACCGGGTGCTCGCCCGCGGCCTGCTACATCGACGACATCGGTTCGTACTCCACCAACGAGGTGACGATCAACTGGAACGCCCCGCTGGCCTGGCTGGCGGCCTTCGCCGCCGAGCGCTGCCCGCCACGCGACTAGGGCGTGTGTGCCGGAGTCCCGCGCGGTACGCGCCGGGCGGGGCTCCGTGGCGCCATGCGTGCCTCGGACGCCGCGTCGGGCTCCGGGGCCGCGCTCGGTCAGGAGCGGAGCAACTCCGCCGCGCCCAGGTCGAGTACGCCTTCGTGCCAGCTCAGCCCGCGCAGATCGCGTACGACCACGGAGGCGCAGGTGTCCATGCCGCGCGGCCCGACGCCGATGACGTACGCCCCGGCCGCCTCCCCCGCCGTGGCGCCCGCTGCGCTGTCCTCCAGGACGACGGTCCGCGCCGGGTCCACGCCGAGCCTCACCGCCGCCGCGCGATAGCCGTCGGGGGCGGGTTTGCCATGGCTGACGTCGTCGGCGGTGATGAGCACGGGCGGCAGGGGCAGACCCGCGGCGGCCAGGCGGGCCCGGGCCAGCCTGGTGACTCCGGAGGTCACGACGGCCCAACTGCCCCGCGGCAGGCTCGTCAGCAGGTCGAGGGAGCCGGGCAGGGCGGTCGTGGTGGCGGCCGCCTCGATCTCCAGGCGGTCGATCTCGGCGAGGGCGGCCGGCCGCTCCCCGGGGTCGCTCACGAGGAGTGCGACGGTGTCGGCGGAGCGCCTTCCGTGCACCGTCGCCGTGACCCGCTCGGCGGACAGTCCGCGGGCCCGGGCCCATCTGCTCCATGCCTGGTCGACGCCGAGGTCGGAGTCGACCAGGACGCCGTCGTTGTCGAAGAGGAGGCCCTCGCAGGGAATCTTCATGTCCGGGGTCCGGGCCTCTCAGGTGACGGGGCGGTTGCGGTAGCGGCCGACGAGTTCACGGGCGGCGGCCTGCATACGGGCGGGCGGCAGCCCCTGGGCCAGCAGGGTCAGGTCGTCGACGACCATGTCGCCGATGCTCAGGAAGGCGTCCGGGATGCCGCCCGCGCGGTGGGCGGAGAGCACCAGACCCTCCAGGCCGCGGGACGGATCGTCGGCGGCGACGGGTTCGTCGGGCCAGACGTCGATCCCCGCGAGGAGGCGGCCCGCGGCGACCCGGGCGAGCAGTGCGGGGAAGTCCACGACGGGTGCCCGGCTGACGAGGACCAGCCGGGCTCCGTCGGGCAGCAGTCCCAGCTCACGCTCGCCGAGCAGCCGGCGGCTGTCGTCGGTGACGGTGGCGAGCACGAAGACGAACGTGCTGCGGGCCAGGGTCTCGTCGAGCGTGGCCGGCACGAGGCCCTGTTCGCGCAGGACGGCGGGCGGCAGCCAGGGGTCGTACACGCGCAGGGTCGGGCGGAAGGGCGCGAGGAGCGGATGGAGGCTGCGGCCGAGGTTCCCGAACCCGATCAGGCCGACGTCCGCGCCGCGCAGCAGTACGGCGTCGGCGTTGCCGTCGGACACGTACCGCTCGCGTCCCGCGCGGAAGGCACGGTCCTCGCGGCTGATGCCGCGTGCCAGGTCGAGGGCGAGCCCGAGAGCGTACTCGGCGACGGGCTGGGCGTAGGCGGGTCCGCAGCCCAGGACGTGGATACCGCGCCGGAAGCACACGTCGTAGTCGACGTTCGGGTAGAAGTTGCCCTCGACGTTGAGCAGGGCCCTCAGCCCGCCGGCGCGCGCCAGGCGTTCGGCAGGCAGGTCGGGCTGGCCGACGACGGCGAAGGCGTCCGGCAGGGCCCGGTCGAGTGCCTCCTCGGTGTCCGGCTCGACGACGGTGAAGCGGTCATGGAGCCGGGCCAGCGCGTCCGGCCTGAAGATGCGTTCCCTGGGGTGCGGCGCGGCACGCAGGATCACGAGCGGCTTGTGCGGGGTGCTCACGGTTCTCCTCGCATCCGTCACGGTTCTCGGCGGCACGGTCGGTCGCTACCCGCACCCGGGCCTCGGGAACCGGACCTCGGGAACCGGGAATCCCGTGACCGTCACGGCTCCGAAGGACCGTCACGGCTCCGAGGCGGGGCCGTACTCGCGATCGCTGGAGCGGACCTGCCCGCCAAGCGGGGCCCCGCACGGAATTCCTCAGGGCGGCCACGGCCTCTACAACATCTTCTACACCGCTCCCATGGGCTGCTGAGCACGGGCGACGCCTCAACGGCCCAGCAGGTCCAGCAGGTCCAGGGCCTGTTCCCAGTCGAATCCTCCCTGTCGGGGGCCGCCGAAAGCATGTTCCCCGAACCGGACTCCCATCCCGCGCAGCCTTTCCAGGCTGTCCCGGTAGGCGGGGTGGGCCGTCAACGCCTCGCTCACGCAGGGCAGTACGGAGATCGGTACGCCCATTCCGTACGCCTCGCAGAGTGTGCCGAGGGCGAGTGTGTCGGAGATTCCGGCCGCCCACTTGTTGACGGTGTTGAAGGTCGCGGGAGCCACGGTGACGGCGTCCGGGTCCGGGAACGGACGCGGGTCGCCGGGCATACGCCAGGCGGACCTGATCGGCCGGCCGGTCTGCGCCTCGACCGCCGCGACGTCGAAGAATCCGGTCGCGGCGGGGGTCGCGATGACGCCGACCTCCCAGTCCCGTTCCTGCGCCAGGGTGATCAACTCACCGATGCCGTCGGCGACTCCGGCGGCGCAGACGACGACATAGAGAAAGGGTTTCCGGGCCGGTTCAGTCACCCGAGAACTCTACTGAACCGGGAACGCCCCCTGCTGAACCGGGAACGGCTCCTACCGCACCGGGAACGAGTGCCCCCGCTCGGAGTCCGGTCGCGGGCCGAGGATCCGGCGTTCCTTCTCCTCGATCGCCACGTCGTTGATGCCGGCCTCGCGCCGGGTCATCAGGCCGTGCCCGTCGAACTCCCAGAGCTCGTTGCCGTACGAGCGCCACCACTGCCCGTCGGTGTCACGGCACTCGTAGGATCCCGGGTGTTCCAGGCGTCCTCGGCCGCCTGGACCTTCTGGGCGGCGGTCTCACGGGTGAAGGGTGGCAGGGGCGGACGGTCGTCCATGCGGAGTCCTCTCGGAGGTGAGCTCGGGAGCGGGGTGGGCGCGGCGGCCATTGACTGAGCCGCGTCGGGTTGCAAGACTCCGCTTGAATGTTCAATGGACGATTGTTCACCAGGCGAACGCGTGTGGTTCCGTCGCGGAGCGCGCCGCGTCGCACGACGGGAAGAGCCGCGCATGACCCTCCATCGTGACCTGCTGATCGGCGGCAAGGACCTGCCCGCGGTCTCCGGCCGCACCGCCGAGGACGTGAATCCCTACAGCTCACAGGTGTACGCCACGGTCGCCGCCGCCGGCGTCGAGGACGTCACCCGGGCGGTGGACGCCGCGGACGCCGCGTTCGCGGGCTGGGCGGCGCTCGGTCCGGCGCAGCGGCGCAGGATCTTCCTCACCGCGGCGGACCTCCTGGAGGCGCGTACCGACGACGCAGTACGGATCATGGCGGGCGAGGTCGGCGGCACCCGGCCCTGGGCCATGTTCAACGTCGGTCTCGCCGCGAACATCCTCCGCGAGGCCGCCGCCGCGGTGACCGCTCCGCGCGGGGAGGTGCTGAGCGCGCAGGAGGAGGGCGCGCTGGGACTCGCGATCCGCGAACCGGTGGGTGTCGTGGCCGCCTTCTCGCCCTGGAACGCCCCGGTCATCCTGGGTGTCCGGGCCGTCGCCGCGCCGCTCGCCGCGGGCAACACCGTGGTGATGAAGCCGAGCGAGGACGCGCCGATCGCGTGCGGCCTGTTCATCGCGGACATCCTGCGCGAGGCGGGCCTGCCCGACGGCGTCCTGAACGTGATCACGAACGCCCCCGAGGACGCGGCCGCCGTCGCCGAGGCCCTGGTCGCCGACGCGCGCGTACGAGCCGTCAACTTCACCGGCTCCACGGGCGTCGGCCGGATCATCGGCGTGCACGCGGCACAGCACCTGAAGCCCGCGCTCCTCGAACTCGGCGGCAAGAACTCGGTGATCGTACTGGACGACGCCGATGTCGACTACGCGGTCGACGCCGCCGTCTTCTCCGTCTTCATGAACTCCGGCCAGATCTGCATGTCCGCCGACCGGATCCTCGTGCACGAGAGCCTGGCCGAGGAGTTCACGGCCAAGTTCACCGCGAAGACCGAATCTCTCGCGTCCGGTGACCCGGCCGACCCGCACACCGTCGTCGGGCCGCTCGTCACCCGGGACGCCGCTCGCCGGGTCGCGGCCCTCGTGGAGGACGCCGTCGCCAAGGGCGCGACCGTCCTCACCGGCGGCGGCGCCCCCGACGGAGCCGTGCATCCGGCGACCGTCCTGACCGACCTTCCGGAGGAGGCCGAGCTGTACCGGGGCGAGGCCTTCGGTCCGCTCGCCGTGATCAGCACGTTCACCACGGACGACGAGGCGGTCTCCTTCGCCAACGCCACGGAGCACGGGCTGACCTGCGGGATCATCACGGAGAACGGCACCCACGGGCTCAAGGTCGCCCGCCGGATCCGTACCGGCATCGTGCATGTCAACGACCAGTCCGTCGCCGACGAACCGAACGCCCCCTTCGGCGGGTTCAAGGGCAGCGGGTACGGGCGCTTCGGCGGACGCTGGGGCATCGAGGCGTTCAGCAACACCCGCTGGGTGACGCTGGCCACGCAGCACGCGCACTTCCCGTTCTAGGTGAGTTCCCGTTTCGGGCGAGTACCCGTTCCGTAGGAGCTCCCATTCCGGGTGAGTCGGGCCCGCCTCACCGGTCCCGGTACGGCGCGTATCGCCGTGCGGCGTAAATGAGTTGCCGCGGGGAATGTCCCGGCGCCAGCATCTGCCCATGACCACGTTCGAAGCCCCGCTGCCGCCGGTCTCCGCCACCGATCGTCCGGTGCGGGGCCAGCGGCAGCGGGGCCGACCGCGGAGGCTCTCGCTCCCGCGGTCGTGACCGCCGCGCTCGTCGCGGGGCTTCTCGCGGGACTCGGCATCGCCGTCCCCGTCGGAGCGGTCGCGACCTACCTCGTCTCCCTCACTGCCCGTACGTCCCTGCAGACCGGCGTGGGCGCCGCGCTCGGCGTGGCGACGGCCGACGGGCTGTACGCCTTGGCCGCCGTACTCGGCGGCTCCGCACTCGCCACCGCGCTGCAGCCCGTTCTGGACCCGCTGCGCCTGGCCTCGGCACTCGTGCTGATCGCCCTGGCCGTCCGGGGCGGACTCACCGCACTGCGCCGGTACCGGGAGCACCGGCTCGTGACCCGCTGCCGCCCCGCACCCTCTGGTCCCGGCCGTGCCTTTCTGGCTCTGCTGGGGATCACGATGCTGAACCCCACCACCGTCGTCTACTTCGTGGCGCTCGTACTCGGCAGCGGTGCCGGGACGGCTGCCGGCCCGCTGGAACGGGGCGTCTTCGTCCTCGCCGCGTTCGCCGCGTCGGCCTGCTGGCAGCTGCTGCTCGCAGGCGGTGGCACGCTGCTGGGCCGGGCGCTGACAGGCCGGCGGGGGCGGCTGGTCACGGCGCTGGTGTCCAGTGCCGTGATCCTGGCACTGGCCGCACACATGATCGTGGCCCCCTCGTGATCCCCACACCGCCGGCTTTCGGAACACCCGACGGTCACCTGTCGGGCAGGGCCCGTCGACTCATCCGGCCGCACCCGGGCGGGCGTGCGGGTGAAACGGCTCCTGAGGGATGAAACTGCCGGGGTGAGCGTGTTCAATCAAGGACGGAGAAATCATACGCAGCGACGACCGATGGGATGGATGCCATGCCTCTTGAGGGCGAATACGAGCCCAGCCCCACCAAGTGGGTACGCGATCAGGTGGAGCTGTACGAGCGTTCCGGCGGTACCGAGGGAACGACGTTGCAGGACACGGGCCTGCCCGTGATCGTGCTGACCACCCGGGGGGCGAAGAGCGGGAAGATCCGCAAGTCGCCGGTCATGCGGGTCGAGCACGAGGGCCGCTACGCCGCCGTCGCCTCGCTGGGCGGCGCGCCCAAGCACCCAGTCTGGTACCACAACATCATCGGCGATCCCCACGTGGAACTCCAGGACGGCCCGACGCGCCAGGACATGATTGCGCGCGAGGTGACCGGCGAGGAGAAGGCCCAGTGGTGGAAGCGCGCGGTCGCCGCGTATCCGTCGTACGCCGACTACCAGAAGAAGACCGATCGGGAGATCCCGGTCTTCGTCCTGGAGCCCGTCGGCGGCGAGTGACGAACTAGCGGCCCGTGGGGTCTGTGCAGCACCTCAGCGGCGTCTTCGCGAAGTCCGGAAACTCGCTCGGAAAAGGTGTGCATGATTCGGGGGGCGCCGGGCACCCGACTCTCAGGTCCCGCCGCGCTCCCCCGTCGTGGCGGGGCCCTTTTCGTGTGCCGCCACGCGGCGCGCGGTACGGGCATCCGTCACGTCGAGGAAGATCTGGTCGGCCGCCGGGACCAAGCGGGAGACGGACCCCTTGATGCGCAGCGCGACGAGTTCGACCTCCTCGCTGTCCAGGCCGGGTGTCAGGTCGATGCGGGCGGCCACCAGGGTCGAGTCGGGGCCGAGTTCCATGGTCAGCAGGGACTCCACGGAGTCGATCTCGGGCTGCGCCTCCAGCAGCGCACGGATGCGGCTGCTCGACTCCTCGTCGGTGGCCTGGCCGATCAGCTGGTCGCGCGCGTCACGGCCCAGTCGGTACGCCACGTAGACGAGGAGCGCCCCGATGCCCATCGAGGCCGAGGCTTCCCAGACGACCTGTCCCGTCACCATGTGAAGGGCCATGCCGGCCATCGCGAGGAGGACGCCCAGCACGGCGGTGCCGTCCTCCGCGATGACGGTACGCAGCGCCGGGTCACGGATCTCGGCGGAGAAGCCGCCCTGTTTGCGCACCTGATGGAGCGCGCGCAGCAGGGACCCGCCCTCCGCGAGGAGCGCGACGCCCAGGACCACGAGCCCCGCCACATACCCGCTGTGGGACTCCGAGCTCTCGCTGCCCAGGGCTTCGAAGCCCTGGAAGAAGGAGAAACAGCCGCCCATCAGGAAGATGCCCACGGCGGCCAGCAAGGACCAGAAGAAGCGTTCCTTTCCGTAGCCGAAGGGGTGACGGTTGTCGGCGGGGCGCCGGCTGCGGCGCAGAGCGGCCAGGAGGAAGATCTCGTTGAGGCTGTCCGCCACCGAGTGCGCCGCCTCGGAGAGCAGCGCGGGCGATCCGGCGAAGAGACCGCCGACAGCTTTGGCCACGGCGATGACCAGGTTGGCGGCCAGCGCCACCAGCACGGTGACACGGGTCCGGCGGTCGGCACGGGAGGAAGGCTCACGGTTCACCTCCGCCGAATGCCCCGCTCCCCCCGCCTCACACGAGGTGCCGGCGGATTTCGGGGAACCCTCATCTGGGCAGACGTACGGCACCTACGACACGTACGGAAGGAGACGCGAAATGAGCGACACGGAAGGCAACGGCGCGTACGGGAAGAAGTCCTTCAAGAGGTCGAAGAGCCACTTCTCGGACCGGGTGACGGCTGACGGCCGCGACGGCTGGCCGGTCGAGGCCGGGCGCTATCGGCTGGTCGTCAGCCGAGCCTGTCCCTGGGCGAGCCGCGCGGTGATCTCGCGGCGGCTGCTGGGTCTTGAGGACGCCCTGCCGATGGCGGTCACCGACCCGATCCAGGACGACCGCAGCTGGCGCTTCACACTGGATCCGGGCGGCCGCGACCCCGTGCTGGGCATCCGGTACCTCGCCGAGGCGTACGAGGCCCGGGAGCCGGGTCATCCGGGCGGTGTCAGTGTGCCCGCGGTGGTGGACGTGCGCAGCGGGCGCCTGGTGACCAACGACTACCAGCAGCTCACCCTGGACCTTGCCACCGAGTGGCGGGACCTGCACCGCGAAGGGGCGCCCGACCTCTACCCGGAAGGGCTCCGTGACGAGATCGACGAGGTCATGGCGGAGGTCTACGAGGACGTCAACAACGGTGTGTACCGGGCCGGGTTCGCGACCGGCCAGGAGGAGTACGCGGCGGCCTGCGAGGGTGTGTTCCGCCGGCTGGAGCTGCTGTCGCAGCGGCTGGCGGGGCGGCGCTATCTGGTCGGGGACACGATCACGGAGGCGGACATCCGGCTGTTCACGACGCTGGTCCGCTTCGACGCCGTCTATCACGGCCACTTCAAGTGCAACCGCCGGAAACTGACGGAGGACCAGGTCCTGTGGGCGTACGCCCGTGATCTCTACCAGACGCCCGGGTTCGGGGACACCGTCGACTTCGACCACATCAAGCGGCACTACTACGAGGTCCACGAGGGCATCAACCCGACCCGTGTCGTGCCGCTCGGTCCTGACCTCTCCGGCTGGCTGACCCCACACGGTCGCGAGGAACTGGGCGGGCGCCCGTTCGGCGACGGGAGCCAGCCGGGACCCGTGCGCGCAGGCGAAGAGGTGGCGGCGACGGGCCGGCCCTGAAAGCCTGTGTCCGGCACCCACCGGGCGCATACCGCGCGGTCGGCCGCGTATTCGCCGCTGAACTGGACACTCGCCTGTCGTCTTCAAGGAAGAAGAGCCCCTTGAGGGACAAGAGCCCTCAGACACGAGCCGAAGGAGAGCCAGGTGCAGAAGAAGAAGCTGCCCGTCGTCTACAAGCCCATCGGGTTCCTGCTCGGCTGGACGAGCGGAACCCTCGCCGGAATGGCGTTCCAGAAGACCTGGAAGATGATCCGCCACGAGGACGACGCACCCGACGCGCTGGACAAGAACCGCGGCTGGGGCGAGGTGCTGCTCGCCGCGGCCGTGCAGGGCGCGATCTTCGCGGTCGTGCGCAGCGCGGTGGACCGGACGGGTGCGACGGCCATCGAGCGGTCCACCGGCGTGTGGCCCGGCGACGACAAGGGGGGTCGCGACTGACGCCCCGTACCGTCCAGTACGGTTGGTCTTCATTCAGGTGGCCGACAGCCAGGGGAGCCAGTCGTGACGAACGGGACAGCAGTGGGCGACACCGTCGAGGACTTCACCCTCCCCGACGAGACCGGCACGCCCCGGCAGCTCTCGGAGCTGCTGGGCGTCGGGCCTGTGGTGCTGTTCTTCTATCCGGCGGCGCTTTCCACGGGCTGCACCGCCGAGGCCTGCCACTTCCGCGATCTGGCCGCCGAGTTCGCGGCTGCCGGGGCGCGGCCGGTGGGCATCAGCAGTGACACGGTCGAGCGTCAGCAGGAGTTCACCCAGAAGCACTCCCTCGGGTTCCCGCTGCTGTCCGACCCGGACGGTGAGATCCGTGCGCGGTTCGGGGTCAAGCGCGGCTTCTCGGCGATGCCCACCAAGCGGGTCACCTTCGTCATCGCCGAGGACCGGAAGGTACTCGAAGTGGTGCGCAGCGAGATCCGGATGAGTGCGCACGCGGACCGCGCCCTGGCGGCCCTGCGCGCGCACCGCGTCTGAGATCCCGCCGCTGCGCGGACCTCTGCGTGCCGCTGCCCCCTGCGTGCCCGCCGCGGGGGCGGTTCAGCCCTGCTTGGGAGCCGTGGCCGGCGCCAGACGCAGGGTGAACGAGTGGCCTGACGGGTCCGCGTACCCGCGCTCCTCGTGCGGGCCGCCCGCGTCCTTGGCCTCCAGCGCCCGCCCGCCGAGGGAGACGATCCTGCGCTCGGCCGCGTCCATGTCCTCGACGTGGAAGTCCACGTGGGCCTGCAGGGAGTTCTCGGGGCGCGGCCAGCTGGGCGGAGTGGCGTTCACGTCCCGCCGGAACGCCATCCTCATTCCGTCGGCTCCCTGGATCTCCACCCGGTTCGCCGTCGCGTCGGTCTCCTCGCCGTCGAGGAACTCCTTGTAGAACTCGGCGAGTTTTTCGGGCTCTGAACAGTCCAGGACCACGATGCCTGCCACTACCAGTGCCATATCTCCTCCGAAGACCGACGGAGCGCGAACGGCGGTCCGCCCACTGCTCCGGTGTCCGGGTACCCCGTCAACGCGTGATCAGCACGTGCGATCGGCAGGGCGGGCGACCCCTTCCCTGCGCACGGGATCGGTGACCCCGAGGCCGGGCGTCGGGGCGAGGGAGAGAACGCCGATCTTGCCCATGTGGGCGTTGCTCTGGACCAGTCTGGCCGCCTCCGCCGTGTCGGTGAGGGGGTAGGTCTCGGTGAGCGCGGGGGCGAGGTGGCCGAGGTCGAGGAGACGGTTCACCGCTGCCTGCTCGTGGAGGTTGGATCCGTGGCTGCCGATGACCCGCTTGAGACGCATCCAGAGGTACCGGTTGTCGAACTCGTGCTGGTAGCCCGTGCTGGAGCCGCAGGTGACCACCGCGCCGCCGCGGCGTACGACGAAGACGGAGACGCCGAAGGTGGCCCGGCCCACGTGCTCGAAGACGATGTGCGGGTCCTCCCCCGTCGCGGCACGGATCAGCTTGCCGAGGCGTTTGCCGACAGCGGAGGGATCGGCGGGCGGCTCACTGCCGGTGAGTCCGATCTCCTCCCGGTTGACGACCACCTGACAGCCGAGGCGGCGGGCGTACTCCGCCTTCCGCTCGCTGCTGACCACCCCCACGGCGATCCCGCCGCCGTTGCGCACCAGTTGGACCGCGTACGCGCCGAGACCGCCTGCCGCTCCCCAGATCAGGACCACGTCGCCCTGAGTCATCCGGGCGCCCCGGTCACTGACGAGCATGCGGTACGCCGTGCCCGCGCACAGCGGGTTCGAGGCGGCCTCCTCCCAGGTCAAGTGGGCTGGTTTGGGGAGGAGTTGACTGGCCCGGGCGACGGAGTAGTGGGCGAGGCCGCCGTAGTTGGTCTCGAAGCCCCAGGCCAGCATCCCGGTGCCCAGCATGCCGTCGGCGTGGGTCGCCGGGTCCTCCTCGTCGACGTACACGGGGCTCACCACGACCTGGTCGCCGACCTGCCATCTCCGTACCCCCGAACCGGTGCGGACGACAACGCCGGACGCGTCCGAGCCGATCACGTGGAACGGCTGGTCGTGCCGGGCGGCCCACCGGTCCTGGCGGCCGAAGTGCTTCAGGAAGGCGAAGGTCGGGATGGGTTCGAACATCGCCGACCAGACGGTGTTGTAGTTGATGCCGCTCGCCATGACGGCCACCAGCACCTCGTTCGGGGCGAGTTCGGGCATCGGTACGTCACCGAGGTGGATCGACTTGCGGACGTCCTTGTCGGCGACTCCGGCGAAACTGTCCACGTCCTCCGCGCGCAGGTGGGCGGCGGTGAAGCGGCCGGGTACCGGGAGGCGTTCCAGTTCCGTGCGGTCGGCTCCCGCGACGACGGCCTGTGCCAGCGCGTCCATGGTGGTTCCTCCTTGGGTGGGGGTCGGCTCGGGGCGGCTCGGCTCGGGCCGGGGGTCAGCTCAGGCCGAGGCCCTTCGCGAGCGTCGGCCAGGACGCCTTGAACTCCTGCCGCCAGTACGGCCAGGCGTGCGCACCCCCGCTGTAGAAGTGCACCTGGGCCGGTATGCCCAAGGCGTCCAACCGCTCGGTGAAACGGTGTGCCTGGGACCAGAGCGCGCCTTCGAGTGCGGCGCCTTCGAGGTTGCTGTAGTCGCCGCTCGGCAGGCCGCTGCCCTGGGAGATGTACAGCCCGGTGCCCTTGAGGCCGAGGGCCTGTGCGGAGGGGTTGTGCCGGGTCCAGTTGTCCCGGTTGAGCAGGGAGCTGCCCCAGAGGGTGAGGGGCAGCAGTTGTTCGCGGGCGACGATGGCGCTGAGCACGGTCGTCATGCCGAAGGCCGTGGTGTCGAGGATCCCGCTGTACGAGGCGGCTGCTCCGAATGTGCCGGGATGCCGGGCGGCGAAGGCCAGGGCGCCGTAACCGCCGGTGGAGACTCCGGCGACGGCTCGCTTCGTCCCCGCCCGGAACTTCTGCTGCAACAGGCTCATCAGCTCGCCGACCTGGAAGGTCTCGTAGTCCGGTGCGCCGGCGCTTCCGAAGTTCCACCAGTCGGTGGGGATACCGGTGGGGCCGGACGAGGGGATCACGGTGAGGACGTCCTGTCCGGCGAGGAAGTCGACGACGTCCGTCTCCCTGGTCCAGGACGTGTAGTCGTCGTGTGCGCCCTGGAGGAGATAGAGGACGGGCCAGGTACGGGACGGCTGAGCGGCGTACCCGGTCGGCAGGATCACGCGTACGGGCAGAGAGGCCCCGACGGCCGGGGAGGCGACCGTGAGGTCGACGGTCCGGGCGTCGAGCCACTTCTCACCCACGATGGAGGCGCCCGCGGCGGCCTCCACAGGAGCCTCCACGGCGGGTGCGGCCGCGGCCGGCGGGGCGGTGAGCACAACTCCCGTGCCGAGCAGGGCCGTTGCCACCACGAGAGCAGCACCTCTTCGGTTGCACATCGGGGGGCGCTTACGAGTCATGAGCCAAGTCCCTTCAGGAGTCCCGCAGATCGCGTGTCAGCAGCCGGGCCAGGTGGTCGACGACCGGTGGGTCGAGCAGCGACAGGTGGTGCCCCGGCAGCGGGACGACGGTCAGGTCGGTGCAGTGCGCGTCCCAGCCGAGCGTCGCGTCACCGCGCTCGTAGCGGGGGTCCCGCACGGTGTGCGGGGCGGGCTCGCTCGCTCGGTAGAGGAGGGTGGTTCCCGTGTAACCGCCGGGCCGGTGGCGCTCGCCGCCGCGCAGGTCCAGGTAGGACGTCCGCTGGTGTTCGAGGACGGCTTCCGGCAGGTCGACGGTGTCCCTCAGCACCTTGACGACGAGGTCGATCCGCCCGGCGTCGTCGAGCCCGGCGAGTTCGTCGTACGGCAGGTCGAGCCCTGTGCCGTAGGTGCGTTCCACGTATGCGGCAAAGTCCCGGAAGTGCTGGAGCGCCAGGTCGGCCGTGGTGAGGCGGGTGGGCAACGGCAGCACGGAGTCGAGCAGGACCAGGGCACGCACTCTGCCGTGCGGGGCGAGGAGCCTGGCCGCCTCCTGGGCGACCAGCCCTCCGTAGGACCAACCACCCAGTGCCCAGGGCCCGTCGGCACTCACCTCCCGTATCCGCCGGGCGAACTCCGCCGCCCGGCCGGGCACGTCGTCGGGGTCCGCCTGCCGGTCGAAGCCGTACAACGGGCGATCTCCGTCGAGGCGGTGCGCCAGCCGGGCGTAGACGGCGGCCGAACCGCCGGCGGCGTGGGCCAGGAAGAGGGGGGTGCGGGGGCCGGTGGCCGGGAAGGTCCGCAGACCGGCGAGGGGGGCCGTCCCAGGCCCTTCGGGCCCGGACCCCCCGGAAACCCCGGACCCCCCGGACCCCCCGGAAGCCTCGGAAGGCCCAGGAGCCGAACCCGTCGTGGAGGCGGATGCACGCGGTTCCGGTGCGGCGGGTGGGCCTGGTTCGCCGCCGGCGCCCAGCAGTTCGGCAACCCCTCTGAGTGTGCCGCGCCTCAGGAGTGCGCCCGGCTCCACGTCGACGTCGAACTCCCGCCGTACCACGGTTCGTATCCGCACGGCCGTGAGGGAGTCCAGCCCCAGGTCGGTCAACGGCGTGTCGGGGTCCAGGCGTTCGGGGCCGTACCCCATCACCCCGGCCACGCACAGCCGGAGCCGTTCGAGCGGGTCCGCGGCGGGGCCCAGCGGCGCGGCCGGGTCCGGCCGCGTCGCCCGGAGCGATTCCTCGGCAGTCTCCTCCCCTGCCCAGAACCGGCGGTGCCGCCAGCGGGGCGGCGGGACGTCCACGATGCGCCCCCCGGGATGCAGCCCTTCCCGCGGCTGGGCGACCTGGACCCCGTGGACGAGCAGTGTGGCCAGCGAGGTGCGGAAGCTCACGGCGTCGTCGGTGCCGCGGCGCAGCGTGGACACGACGAGCGCGTCCCCGGCAGCGACAGCGCGCAGTGTCTCGCTCAGCGGATGCGACTGCGTGGCGTGCGGGGCGACTTCCACGAAGACACGGTGTCCGTCCTCGGCCGCCGCGCGTACCGCCTGGGTGAAGCGGACGGGGTTACGCAGGTTGGCCGCCCAGTACGCCGTGTCGCAGGGCCCGGCCTCTCGGGGGTCACCGAGCGCGGTGGAGTAGCGACGGCAGCGGGGCGCCGAGTGCTGGATCTCGCCCAGCTCCCACGCGAACTCCGGTAGCAGCGGCTCGACTTCGGGTGAGTGTCCGGCCGCTGACACGCCCAGCGAACGGGCGAATCCGCCGCGCTCGGTCACCCGGGCGACCAGGCCGGCGACGTCCTCGGCCGACCCGGTGACCACGCTCTGGGTCGGCGAGGCGTGCACGGCGACCCGCAGGGTCCGGAACTCCTTCGCCGCCGGGGGGATGCCGGAGGCAGGCAGTTCCACGACCGCCATGGCTCCGCCGTCCAGCCGGGCCAGCAGCCGGGAGCGTACGGCGACGATGCGTGCGCCGGTGGCCGTGTCCAGTTCCCCGGACACGACCGCCGCCGCGATCTCGCCGAGAGAGTGGCCGATGACGGCGGCGGGTTCAAGGCCGTACGAGCGCCACAGTTCGGCGAGGGCGACCTGCATGCCGTACAGGAGGGGCATGACGGTGGCGGGGGTCGACAGGTCGGCGTCGGGCCGGAGTCCCGCGCGCAGCGAGAGGCCCGCGTGCTCGTGCAGGAGGGGTTCCAGCCGGTCGACGGCGGCCGCGAACACATCCTCCGTCGCGAGGAGCCGGCTTCCCATGCCGGGCCACTGGGACCCGTAGCCGGAGAAGACCCACACCACGGGTCCCGGCCCGCCCGGTGCTCCGTGCCCCGTCATCAGGTGGGAGGAGGGAGCGCCGTCGGCGAGGCGGGTGAGCGCGGTGACGGTCTGCGCGCGGTCCCGGGTGACGAGGGCCGCGCGGTGGCGGCCGCGGCCGGTGCGGCCCGCGAGGGTGCGGGCCAGGTCGCGTTCGCGTACGCGTCTGCTGTCGGGGGTGTCCAGCCAGGCGGCCAGCTCGCCCGCGTACGCACGCACGCGCTCCGCGGTCGGCCCGTCGAGCAGGAGCAGCGTGGCCCGCTCGGCCCGCTCGGCCCGCTCGGCCGACTCGGCCCGCAGGGTCCGGTCGGAGGCTCCGGGCCCCGACGGCCGGGCGGCCGGGCGGTGTTCGGTGAGGACGGCATGGGCGTTCGTGCCGCCGAAGCCGAAGGCCGAGACGCCCGCGGTGGCCGTGCCCGAGTAGCGGGGCCAGGGCTCGGGCGAGGTGACCACGCGCAGGCCGAGCGCGTCGAGGTCGGCGTGCGGGCCCGGGCGGGTGAAGTGCAACTGGGCGGGGATCTCGCCGTGGTGCAGGGCGAGCACGGTCTTGACCAGGCCCGCGATACCGGCGGCGGCCTCCAGATGACCGAGGTTGGTCTTGGCGGAACCGATCAGGAGGGGCTGTTCCGGGGCGCGGTCCCGGCCGAGGACGGCACCGAGCGCGCTTGCCTCGATCGGGTCGCCGAGCGCGGTGCCCGTGCCGTGGGCCTCCACGTAGTCCACGGTTCCCGGATCGGTGTGCGCCTCGGCGAGGAGGGCGCGCTGGGCCTCGGCGTTGGGGGCCGTGAGCCCGTTGGAGCGGCCGTCGGAGTTGACGGCTGTCGCACGGATCACCGCCAGGACGCGGTCGCCGTCGCGTTCGGCGTCGTCAAGCCGTTTCAGGACGACGACCCCGCAGCCCTCGCCGCGTACGATCCCGTCGGCCGTGGCGTCGAAGGCCTTGCAGCGGCCGTCCGGTGCGAGGGCGCCGGCGCGTTGGAAGGCGAGCGTGACGGCGGGGGTCAGAAGCAGGTTCACTCCGGCGGCGAGTGCCGTGTCGCTCTCGCCCGTCATCAGGCTGCGTACGGCGTGATGCACCGCGACCAGTGACGACGAGCACGCCGTGTCGACGGACAGGCTGGGGCCGCGCAGGTCGAGCGCGTACGACAGGCGGCCCGCGGCGATGCTCAGGGCCGCGCCCGTCGCCGTCCAGGCGTCCACCGCGCGGAGGTCGGCGGTCGTGAGGTGCGCGTACTCGTTGCCGCTGATGCCCACGAAGACCCCGGTACGGGTGCCGGTGAGCGCGGTGGCGGAGAGGGCCGCGTGGTCGAGGGCTTCGCGGGTGACCTCCAGGAGCATGCGGTGCTGGGGGTCCATGGCGGCGGCCTCGTGCGCCGGGATCCCGAAGAACTCGGCGTCGAAGCCGGCGATGACGTCGAGACCGCCGAGGAAGGCGCCGTGCCGGCTCACGTCGTCCGGCAACCGTTCCGGGTCCGGTACGAAGGGGTCCCACCGGCCCGCCGGAAGCGTGCCGACGGCGTCCCGGCCCCGGGTGAGGAGCTGCCAGTACGTGTCGGCGGAGGTGACGCCACCGGGGAAGCGGCAGCCCACGCCGACGACGGCGACGGCGACGGCATCGGGGGGCGGCGACGCGGGGACGCCTTTGTGCGGTGCGGCCCGTGCGGCGGTGGACGCGGCGGTCGGCGCGGACGACGATCTTTCCTGCGGGGCAGTCGACCCGTCGGCCGGCCCGGATGCCTCGCGCGTCGCGGGCGCCGTCGTCCCGTCCTCGGCCAGCCGCTCCGCCAGGGCGTCGATCGTCGGCGCGTCCCACAACAGCGTGTCGGGCAGCCGCCGCCCCACCAGCTCGCTCAGCGCGGCCGTCAGAGCCAGCGCGTCGCGCGAGGTCAGTCCGGCCTCGGCCAGCGGACGGTCGTCCGGCAACTCGCCCGGCGGCAGGCCGTACCAGTCGAGCAGCCGTTCGGCGACCAGCCCGCGGACCTCCGTGCGCGACGCGCTCATCGCGGCCCGGACCCGTCGTCCCCGAAGCCGTCGCCCCCGAGCCCGTCGCCCCCGAAGCCCTCGTCGAGGAACCGCGTCCGGGTGGCCGCGCGGGACACCTTGCCGCTGCTCGTACGGGGGACGGAGCCGGGCGGTACGAGCAGCAGCGAGCCGAGGCGCAGCCCGTGGCGGGCCGAGACGGCGGCGCGTACGGCGCGTTCGGCGACGCGGAGGTCCTCCTCCGTCGGGTCGGCGTCCCGCCGGTGCTCCGCGACCACGACGAGTTCCTCGCCGACGGTGTCGGGCCGGGCCACTCCGAAGGCGGCGAGGTGGTCCGGGCGGACCAGCGGGAGAGCCGACTGCACGGTTTCCTCGATGTCCTGGGGGTAGTGGTTGCGCCCGTCCACGATGAGTACGTCCTTGAGGCGGCCGGTGACGAGCAGCCGTCCGTCGTGCAGGGCGCCGAGATCGCCGGTCCGCAGCCAGTCCTCCCGCGCGCCGAAGCCGAAGGTCTCGGCCGTGAGGCCGGCCCGCTTCCAGTAGCCGAGGCCGATGTTGGGCCCGCGCAGCTGGATCTCGCCGACGCGCCCTTGGGGCAGTACGGCACCGTCGGCTCCGACGATCCGCAGCTCCTGCCCGACCGGGGTGCCGCACGAGACCAGCACGGACGCTCCCTCGTCCACCGCCGTCTCCTCGACACGCCCTTCCGCGAGAGCGCCGGGGTGGCAGGCGACGGCCGAGGGAGGCTCGCCCGGCGAACTCGCGGTCACGAACACGGTGGCTTCGGCCAGGCCGTACGCCGGGCAGTGCGTCGCGGGGGCGAGCCCGGCGGGCGCGAAGGCCGTACGGAAGCGGTCCACCGTGCCGGCCCGTACCGGCTCGCTGCCGTTGATGAGCACCCGTACGCGTTCCAGGCGGAGTTCGTCGACGACCTCGGGGGCCGTGCGGGCCACGCAGTAGTCGTACGCGAAGTTCGGGGCCGCGCTGATCGTGCCTTCGTACGAGCCGAGGAGACGCAGCCAGCGCGAGGGGTCCTGGAGGAAGGATGCGGGGTTCATCAGGACGGACGGGAATCCGCCCACGACGGGTGCGGCGATGCTGAGGACGAGGCCCATGTCGTGGAAGAGCGGCAGCCAGCCGACCGTCGTGGCCGCTTCCGGGTCGTCGACGAACGCGTCGAGGGCCTGGCGGGCGTTGGCGACGACGTTGGCGTGGCTGATCATCACGCCGGCCGGGCTGCGGGTGGACCCGGAGGTGTACTGGAGATACGCGATGTCGTTCGGCTCGGGCTTGGCTTCGTCGGAGCCGGATCCGCGGCGCTGCAGCGGCAGTTCGTCGACGGGTATCACCGGGAGGTCCGGCAGCCGGCGGTCCCGCACGAAGTCGCGGACCGCAGGAGCCGTGCCGGAGTCGGCGAGCAGACAGGCCGGCTCGCAGTCGGCGAGTACGGCCGCCAGCCTGCCCTCGTGCCCCGGGAGTTCGGGCCCGAAGAGGGGTACGGCGATGACGCGGGCGTACAGACAGCCGAGGAACCCGGCCACGTAGTCCAGCCCCTGGGGCAGCACGAGGGCGGCCCGTTCACCGGGGGACGCGACCGTGACGAGGCGGGCCGCCACTGCTCTGGCCCGGGCGTCCAGGGCCCGCCAGCCGAGTGTGCGGTGCAGGCCGGTGGCCGAGCTGTCGGGGAAGTCGACCTGGCTGAAGGCGCGTTGCTGCGGCCGGTGTGCGGCCCAGTGACTCAGGTGGTCCGTGAGGGAGGCTGCGTCGGCAGCGGGCCTGGCGGAGGTCATGGCGGCTCCAACTGGGTCGGCGGCGAAGCGAGTCGGGGCGGGCGGTGGTCGGTCGGCCGGTGCCCGGTGGGGCGGACACCGGCCTGGAGCGGTGACCCAGGTTCCGCCTACGGGCTACCGGTGGGTTAGAGGACGCGCTGACAGTTCGTCTCGCGCGTTCTGTCAGTTCGCTGACAAAGACACCTGGTCGATTCCATGCCGTGGGCCAGAGCCCGGGCGCCGCTTCCCCGCCGACAATCCGTGCGACGGCGGAAGGAGCGTCCAGTGGGACGTGCACGGCTGTTCGCGCTGTTCTCCCTGCTCACACTGACCGGCTTCATCACGACGCTCGACAACACGGTCATCAACGTGGCCCTGCCGACCGTGCAGCGCGAACTGGGCCTGACGGTCCCGGACCTGGAGTGGGCGGCTGCCGGTTATGTGCTCAGTTTCGGCGCACTGCTGCTGCCCGGCGGACGACTGACCGATCTGTGGGGACGCAGGTCCGTGCTGGCCGCCGGGATCGTGGTGTTCACGGCGTCGTCGGCGGCGTGCGCCCTCGCGGACAGCGGGGGCGCGCTGACAGCGGCCCGTACGGTGCAGGGGGCCGGGGCCGCACTGGTCATTCCGGCCTCGCTCGCCGTCATCGCGGTCGACCTGCCCGCGCGACTGCGCTCGACCGCTGTGGGCCTGTGGACGGCGGCCCTGGCACTGGCGCTGGCCCTGGGCCCGGTGGTGGGCGGGTTCGTCACCGAGCGGTGGGGCTGGAGCTGGGTGTTCGCACTCAACGTCCCGTTCGGGCTGCTCACCCTGCTGCTGATGCCGGCCGTGCCCGCCAGGTCCGTGCCCCGCCGCGGAGGTCTGGACGTGCCCGGCGTACTGCTGTCCGTGCTCGCGCTCTACCTGCTCACGTACGGACTCGTGCGCGGCCAGGAGCACGGCTTCGGCACCATGTCCGTGCGGCTGTGCCTGGGAGTCTCGGCGGTCGCCGCCTGCGCGTTCGTCGCCGTGGAGAGCAGGGCCGCGCGGCCGCTCGTCGAACTGCGGCTGCTGCGGGACCGGTTCCTCACCGGTGGGATCGTCGCGCAGGTGCTGTGGGGCATCGGTGTCAACGGGGTGTTCTTCTTCACGGCCCTCTATCTCCAGCGGGTGCTGGGCTTCTCGCCGACCGGGGCGGGGCTGGCCTTTCTGCCGCTGGCGGGCGCGTTGCTGCTCGGGACGCCGATGGCCGAGCCGGCGGCTCGTGCGCTCGGGGCCCATGTCTCGATCGCGGCGGGGCTCGGCCTGGTGGCGGTGGGGCTGCTGTACGTCTCGGGTACGGGCGCGGGTGCCGGCTTCTGGGATCTGCAGCCGGGTCTTGTGCTGATCGGCTGGGGTTCCGCGTTCACCACTCCCCTGACGGTGCGCTCGCTGCTCCGGGTCCCGGAGAGCGGGATGGGGATGGCGACCGGTCTGGTGAGCGCCGCGCGCGAGGTCTCCGGAGTGTTCGGGGTGGTCCTGGTGGGCGTGGTCCTCACCCGGCGCGAGCGCGCCGAACTGCGGTCGGGCGCCGACCCGGGCGATGCCTTCCTGGAGGGGTACGACCTGGGGCTGCGGATCGCGGCGTGCTGCGTGCTGGCGGGCGCGCTCGTCACGTTGCTGACGCTGCGCCGCCGCGGCCGGCACCGGCGGGTCGTGGCGCGCTCGCGGGTCCCCGTTGTCATGAAGTGACAAGTCCCCTGCGTGCCTCTGTCAGCCGCCGATGAAGCTGGGCAGAATCCGTGCCGGTACCGTCGGTGTGCCCCACTTCCCGTGCGCGGAAGGAGCCGCCGCGTGAACGGATTCCGTCTGCCGGCGAGCGAGGCCGGGACCACAGCCGTTGCCGCAGCCGTCACTGTCCCTGCCCCTACCTCTGCCTCTGCCTCTGCCTCTGCCTCTGTCGAGCCGGTGGACGGCCCGTTCGAGACGTTCCCCTCGGGTCTGCACGACCAGCTCAAACCGTTCTTCGCCGACATCACCGAAGAGGTCGTACAGGCGATCAGAACCGAGATCCCGGAGTACGCCCGGCCGACGGACGACACATACATGCAGGTCGTGCACCAGGGCGTGGACCACGCCCTGCAGGGGTTCCTGGAGCGGATGGCGAAGCCCGACACCGACTGGGAGCCGGTGAAGGCGACGTATCAGCGCATCGGCCGGGGCGAGGCGGACGAGGGGCGCAGTCTCGACGCGTTCCAGTCGGCGCTGCGTCTCGGTGCGCGGGTGGCCTGGCGTCGGATCAACGCCCTGGTCGACGCCGATCTGCTGCCTCGTCATGTGCTGGCCGCGTTCGGGGAGGCGCTGTTCCTGCACATGGACGAGATGGCGGCCGCGACGACGACCGGATACACGGAGGCACGGCTGCACGCGGTCGGCGAACTGCGGCAGCGGCGTACGCGGCTGATCGATCTGCTGATCGTGGACCCGCCCGCGTCGATCGCGGCCATCACCGATCTCGCGCACACCGCGCAGTGGCCCGTGCCCCGCTCACTGGCCGTGGTCGTCATCGACCGCGGGACGCGGACCGCGGGACCGCCGCCCATCCTGCCGCCGGGGTTCCTGGCACGGTTCGACGCACAGCCCGCGGTGCTGGTGGTGCCCGACCCCGAGGGCCCCGGGCGGGCGCGTGCCGTCGCGGCGGCGCTGCAGGGGTTACGGGCCGCCATGGGGCCGAACGTCGCGCTCCAGGAGGGGGCGCGGTCGCTGCGGTGGGCCACCGAGGCGCTGGACCTGGCCCGGCGGGGTGTGCTGCCCGACACGGAGATGGTGCGCTGCCGGGACCACCTGGCCACGCTGTTGCTGTTCCGCGACGAGGCCCTGGTGGAGGCGATGGCCGACCGGCATCTGCGTCCCCTGGACAGCGTCCGGCTGCCCCAGCGGGAGCGCCTCGCGGAGACGCTTCTCAGCTGGCTCCAGTGCGGCCACAACGCGAGCGAGGTCGCCGCCCGTCTCGCCGTCCATCCCCAGACGGTGCGCTATCGCATGCGTCAGCTCGACGAACTCTTCGGAGACCGGCTCCACGACCCCACGGCCCAGTTCGAGATGCAGCTGGCCCTGCGCGCGCTCAACCTCCGACGGGCTGCCCCGGCGCGCTGACGCTCACAGTGACCGCCCGGGCGTGCGCGTGCGCGATCCGAAACTTTCTGGACAGGTGCCCATGTATAGTGGACAACTGTCCAGGAAGTTTCAGGAAGCCGTTCCGAAGGAGCCCCTCTCCGATGCAGACGCTCGCCGACATACTGGTCGGCCTGGTCGCCGCCCTGCACGCGTACATCCTGGTGCTGGAGATGTTCCTGTGGGAGCGGAAGCCGGGGCGCGGGCTGCACGGGTTCGACCCCGAGATGGCGCGGGCCACCGCCCCGCTCGCCGCCAACCAGGGGCTCTACAACGGTTTCCTCGCGGCCGGCCTCGTCTGGGGTCTGGTCTCCGACGACCCGACGGGATTCCGCGCCCAGGTCTTCTTCCTGGCGTGCGTGGTCGTCGCGGGCGTGTACGGGACGGTCACCGCGAACCGCCGCATCCTGTTCGCGCAGGCCCTGCCCGGCGCGCTCGCCCTCGCCGCCGTCCTCGCCGCCCGGTGACCTCCGACCCCCGAGCCGAACGCACCCGGGCCAAGCTGCGCCGGGCCCTCCTCGACGAGTGCGCCCGACGGCCGCTCTCGGAGGTCGGCGTCGCGGCGCTGGTGCGCGCGGCCGGGGTCGGCCGGGCCACGTTCTATCTGCACTACGCCGACCTGGAGGCGCTGGCCGTCGACGCCTGCGCCGATGTCGTACGCGACGCCGTGGACGCCCTCCACGCGTGGCGGGGCAGGCCCGACCCCAGGTCGGCGCCGGACGCCCTGCTCGCGTTCTTCGCGGACCTGCCCCCGCACGCCCCGCTCTACCGCACCCTGTTGAGCCCGGGCGGCGGCGGTCCACTCGGGCGAGTGCTCCACCAGGACCTGCGCGCCCGCAGCCTCGCCGAACGCGAACTCGTCGGCGCGCCGGAAGCCCCTCTCGTCGCCACCGCCGTCGCTTCGGCCTTCGCCGGCGTCCTCGCCGACTGGCTGCACGGGCTCGTCGAGGGCACGCCGCAGGAGATCGCCCACAAGGTGTGGCGCCTGCTCGTGGCCCTGCACTCGGTCCCGTGGGACACGGGCTCCTAGGAGTCCGGGCGGGTCAGGGCTGCCGGGAGTCCCGGCGGGTCAGGGCTGCCGGCTCGCCTGGAACGTACGCCGGTACGCCTGCGGCGACACCCCGATCGCCGCGTGCAGGTGCTGGCGCAGCGAGGTGCCCGTGGCGAAGCCGACCTCGCCGGCGACCTGGTCGACCGGCAGATCGCTGGATTCGAGCAACTGCCGTGCCCTGAGCACGCGTTGCTGGATGAGCCAGCGGCCGGGGCTCATTGCGACCTCGTCATTGAAGCGGCGGGCGAAGGTGCGCGGGCTCATCCGGGCGTGGCCGGCCAGCTCGGCCAGGGTCAGCGGCTCGTCCAGGTGCTCCAGCGCCCAGTGCCGGGTGGCCGCGGTACTCGCCGCCGTGGGTTCGGGCACGGGCTGTTCGATGTACTGCGCCTGACCGCCGTCCCGCCAGGGCGGCACCACGCAGGACCGTGCCACCCGGTTGGCCAGTTCGCTGCCGTGGTCCTTGCGCACGAGGTGCAGACAGACGTCCACGCCGGACGCGGCCCCCGCCGAGGTGAGGAGGGAGTCCTCGTCGACGAACAGCACGTCGGCGTCGAGGTCCACGTCCGGGAACATCTCCCGGAACAGCCCGGCCAGCCGCCAGTGCGTCGTCGCCCGGCGGCCGGCCAGCATCCCGGCCGCCGCCAGCACGAAGGCGCCCGTACAGATGGAGACGATCCGGGCGTCCGGCCGGATGGCCCGGAGCGCGTCGGCCACCGGGCCGGGGAGGCCGGCGCTGATGTTCGTGAGCGCGAAAGGCGGGATGACCACGGTGTCGGCCGTACACAGCGCTTCGGGGCCGTGCTCGGCGGTGATCGAGAAGTCCGAGCTGGTGCGGACCGGCTGCCCGTCGACCGTGCAGGTCAGCACCTCGTACCGGCCCTCGGCCGAGCCGAACACGCGGTTGGGGATGCCGAGTTCGAAGGGATAGACCCCGTCGAGGGCGAGTACGACGACTCGCTCCACGTGTCCGTCGTACTCCCGGCCCCCAGGAGGGCCGGGAGTTCCGGAAGGGACGGGGCGCTCCCCGCAGTCCGTCTGCAGCATGGCTCGCATGGCACGATCCTATCGAACAATGGCAATCATGCCATTTCCGCGGCCGTGAAAGCCGGGCAGGCTGGGGCGCATGAGCACTGCGAACACGATGCGCGCGATCAGTCAGGACGTCCTTGGCGGTCCCGAGGCCCTCAAGGAGGTGGAGCTGGAGATCCCGAAGCCGGGGCCGAGCGAGGTGCTGGTCCGGGTACACGCGGCGGGCCTGAACCCGACCGACTGGAAGCACCGGGCGAACGGCATGTTCCTCGGAGAGCCGCCGTTCGTCCTCGGCTGGGACGTCTCCGGCGTCGTCGAGGCCGTCGGTCTCGGCGTCAGCATCCACCGGCCCGGCGACGAGGTCTTCGGCATGCTGCCCTACCCGTATGGCGTAGGCGCGCACGCCGAATACGTCACCGCGCCGGCGCGGGCCTTCGCCCGTAAGCCGGCCGAGGTCGACCACACCCAGGCGGGCGCCGTACCACTCGCCGCGCTGACCGCCTGGCAGGCACTGGTGGACACGGCGGACGTCCGGCCGGGACAGCGGGTGCTGATCCATGCCGCGGCCGGCGGGGTGGGGCACCTGGCTGTGCAGATCGCCAAGGAGCGGGGGGCGTATGTGATCGGTACGGCCAGTTCGGGCAAGCACGAGTTCCTGCGGGGGCTGGGCGCCGACGAACTGATCGACTACCGGGAGACCGATTTCGCCGAGGCCGTGCGTGATGTCGACGTCGTCCTGGACACCGTCGGGGGCGACTACCGCTCACGTTCGCTGCGGACGCTCCGGGCGGGCGGGCTGCTGGTGTCGATCCTGGTGTCCGGGTCCCCGGAGCTCGCCGAGGAGGCGGAGGGGCTCGGCGTGCGGGCGGTGGAGTTGCTCGTGGAGGCCGATCACGCCGGGATGAGCGCGATCGCCGAACTCGTCGCCGCGGGGAGGCTGCGCGCCACGGTGTCCGAGGTGTTCCCGTTGGCCGAGGCCGCGAAGGCGCACGCGCTCGGCGACACCGGGAGGACTGTGGGGAAGCTGGTTCTGCAGGTGCGGTAGGTCTTCGCGGTGCCCCGTGGCGTCCCTGATGACGCCGCGGGGCACCGTCGGTTCTGTCACGCTGCGGGCCGCCCTCGACGGGGCGGAGGGGGCCGCGAACGGGTATGCGCCGATCAGGCGGTCACCGGGGCGCCAGGGGGCGCACCGCGGGGCGCATTGAATGCGCGACGCTTTCCCTAAATGGCAGACATATGTCAATCGAACATGCTGAAATTCCCTCTAACGAGGGTAACTTGCTGGGTGAGGGACAGCGGAGGGGTCTCACGCTGCACCATGTCGGCTCTATGCTCGCGTCACGACGTCGCCCTGGTCCCCGGTGACCCTGATGGAGGTGATGTCGTCGTGCGTGACAATCCTGGGCCACACTCCCCGCACCTGCGCGTTCACCAGAACCGTGGGCACACCGTGCTGGAATTCCACGGCGAGATCGACATCCTCGCCGCGCTGGACATCATTCCGGTGCTGGACGCGGCGACGGGACACCCGGGCGCGCAGGTCGTCCTCGACCTGCGGCACATCGAGTTCTTCGACTGCTCGGGCCTGCGACTGCTGCACCGGGCCCGGCGCCGGGTCCTCGATCAGGACGGACAGGTGCACCTGGTCTGCACCCATCCGCTGACCCTGCGCATCCTGCGCGTGACCGAACTCGCCGCGCTCATGCCACCCCTGTCGAGCATGGACGAGGCCCTCGGGCGCCCGGAGGCCGCCTCGGGGCACTTGTGAGGGATCATTTGAGGATCTTGGTGACCTGGCCCGCCCCGACGGTCCTGCCGCCCTCCCTGATCGCGAACTTCAGCCCCTCCTCCATCGCGATCGGCTGGATCAACTGGACGTGCATGGTCGTGTTGTCACCCGGCATGACCATTTCCGTGCCCTTGGGCAGCGTCACGACCCCCGTGACGTCCGTCGTGCGGAAGTAGAACTGCGGCCGGTAGTTGTGGAAGAAGGGCGTGTGCCGGCCACCCTCGTCCTTCGACAGGATGTACGCCCTCGCCTCGAACTCGGCGTGCGGGGTCACCGAGCCCGGCCTGATGACGACCTGCCCCCGCTCGACCTCCTCCCGCTTCACGCCCCGCAGGAGCAGCCCGACGTTCTCCCCGGCCCGGCCCTCGTCGAGCAGTTTGCGGAACATCTCGACGCCCGTGACCGTCGTCTTCGTCTTCTCCTCGTGGAAGCCGATGATCTCGACCTCCTGGTTGATCTTCAGCACCCCGCGCTCGATGCGGCCGGTGACGACCGTGCCGCGGCCCGTGATGGTGAAGACGTCCTCGATCGGCATCAGGAAGGGCCTGTCCACGTCGCGCACCGGCTCGGGCACGAACTCGTCGACGGCGGCGAGGAGTTCGAGGACAGACTCGGTCCACCGCTTGTCGCCCTCCAGGGCCCTGAGCGCCGAGACCCGTACGACCGGGACGTCGTCGCCCGGGAACTCGTACTCGGTGAGCAGCTCGCGCACCTCCAGCTCGACCAGTTCGAGGATCTCCTCGTCGTCGACCATGTCCGTCTTGTTCAGGGCGACGACTATGTACGGGACGCCGACCTGCCGCGCCAGCAGAACGTGCTCCTTGGTCTGCGGCATCGGGCCGTCGGTCGCGGCGACCACCAGGATCGCGCCGTCCATCTGCGCCGCGCCCGTGATCATGTTCTTGATGTAGTCGGCGTGTCCCGGGCAGTCGACGTGCGCGTAGTGCCGCCGCTCCGTCTGGTACTCGACATGCGCGATGGAGATCGTGATGCCGCGCTGCCGCTCCTCGGGCGCCTTGTCGATCTGATCGAAGGGCGTGTACGGGTTGAGGTCGGGGAACCGGTCGTGCAGGACCTTCGTCACGGCCGCCGTGAGGGTCGTCTTACCGTGATCGATGTGACCGATGGTGCCGATGTTGACATGCGGCTTGGTCCGCTCGAACTTCGCCTTGGCCATTGCAAGCCCTCCTGATCACCCGGTGACGCGAGCGTGCTCCGCTCGGTCTGTTCCGCGGTCCGTTCCGCTCGGTCGCTCTCCTCGCCTGTTCGGTACTTACTCGGTACCGCCGTTCGCACGCCGTGTCCACGGACGGGAAATCCGGTTGCGGCCGACCCACGTGAACGGGCCATGATGGCCACGGACCACTCCACGACCTCAGGAGCTCGCATGCGCCGATTCCTCGGAACCCCTCGCCCCCATCGGACGACCGTTCTCGAGGACTCGACCACGCATGCATTCCCTGAACACCGCGCGCTCCTCGCGCACCCTGAACATCGGCATCCTGGCGCACGTCGACGCCGGTAAGACCAGCCTCACCGAGCGGCTGCTCTTCGACACCGGAGTCATCGACCGGCTCGGCAGCGTCGACGCCGGCGACACCCGTACGGACGATGGCGCGATCGAGCGGCAGCGCGGGATCACCATCCGTTCGGCCGTCGCCGCCTTCACCGCCGGGGACGTACAGATCAACCTCATCGACACCCCTGGGCACTCCGACTTCATCGCGGAGGTCGAACGCGCCCTGGAGGTGCTCGACGGAGCGGTGCTGCTGCTGTCCGCCGTGGAGGGCGTACAGGCCCAGACCCGGGTCCTGATGAAGACCCTGCGGCGGCTCCGGCTGCCCACACTCGTCTTCGTGAACAAGATCGACCGCGCGGGCGCGCGGGAGGAGGGCCTGCTCGACGACATCCGGCGGAAGCTGACCCCGCACCTCGTCCCGCTCACGGGTGTACGCGGCATCGGCACGGCGCACGCCGAGGTCGTACCGCGCGCCGTGGACGAGCCGCGTACGACGGAGACGCTCGCCGAGGCGGACCCCGGCATCCTCGCCGCGGTCGTGGACGGGCCGCCGCCGACTCCGGACGACCTCCGCGCGGCGCTCGCCGCACGGACCGCCGACGGCTCCCTGCATCCGGTCCTCTTCGGGTCGGCGCTCGGCGGCCAGGGCATCGCCGAACTCGTCGAAGCCCTGCCCCGGTTGATTCCGGCACCCGCTCCGGCACCCGCTCCGGCACCCGCTCCGACACCCGACCCGGCTCCCGTCCCCGCACCCGGGGCGACCACCTCCCCGGCCGCCGTCGAGCCACGCGGCACGGTCTTCGCCGTACGCACCCGGCCCGACGGCGGCCGGACCGCCTATCTCCGCCTGTACGAGGGCGAGGTGACGCGTCGTCAACGGCTCACCTTCCTGCGGCGCGAGGCGGACGGCGGGGAGACGCAGGTGCCCGGCCGGGCTCTCGGCCTCGACGTGGTGGGCCGGCCGGGGCCGCTCACCGCCGGCAACATCGCCGCGGTGAACGGCCTGCACGGCATCCGGGTCGGCGACCGCCTCGGCCGGGGCCCGGACCGCGCCCCGCAGTTCGCCGCCCCCACCCTGGAGACCGTGGTCCGCGCCCGGGAGTCCGATCGGGCGGCGTCGCTCCGCTCCGCCCTGCTGGCCCTGGCCGACCAGGACCCGTTGATCCACGCGCGGCCCGGGCCGTCCGGCAGCACCGCGCTGCTCCTGTACGGCGAGGTGCAGAAGGAGGTCCTCGCCGCGACCCTCGCACAGGACTTCGGCATCGAGGCCGAGTTCGAACCGAGCCGGATCCGGTGCCTGGAGCGTCCGGCGGGCACGGGTGAGGCGTACGAGGAGATCCAGCGACACGGTCACACCGGTTTCTGGGCGACGGTCGGCCTTCGCGTCGAGCCGGGTCCGCGCGACCGCGGCACGGTCTTCACGTACGAGACCGAACTCGGCGCCCTGCCCCGCGCCTTCCACCAGGCCATCGAGGACACGGTGCACGCCACGCTGCTCACCGGCGGGCCGCACGGCTGGCCGTTGGCCGACTGCCGGGTCACGCTCGTCCGCTCCGGCTTCCTCGCACCGATGAGCACGGCGGGCGATTTCCGCGGGCTCACGCCGGTGGTGTTGCACCGCGCTCTGAAGCACGCGGGAACACGGGTGTACGAGCCGTACCACTCCTTCGAGGCCGAACTGCCCCTCGACGCGCTCGCCGCCGTCACCGCCCGCCTCGCCGTGTGCGGCGCGGAGTTCGGGGAGACCACGGGCGGCCGCACCTCATGGCTGGTCACGGGCCAGGTCCCCGCCCGGCACGTGCGCGACATCGAACTACGGCTGCCCGGCCTGACGCACGGGGAGGGCGTCTGGTGGTCGCGGCACTCGGGGGACCGTCCGCTCCGGTAGCCGGTACGGAGCGAGGCCGCCCGGTCGCGGGCCGGGCTCACGCGACTGACGGGGACGAACGGGGCGAACGGAGGCGGACGGGCCAGTGGTGCTCCGGCAGCCGCCAGGTACTGGTGGGGCGTGCCGGACGAGATTCCACGCACCCGTCGGCCGCCGACATCCTTTCAGAATCAACCATTCGGTCAACAAGACTGTCTGCCAAGGCATTTGAGGGGCACAAGAAAGGAGGAAGGAGGGCGGTCCACATGACGACGTCCCTTAAGCGCATGCCCGGATGGGCGAAGATCGTGAGTGCCGTCGTACTGGTTCTGGTGGTGTTCTTCGCCGGTCTGCGGTGGAGCCTGCTGCCCGGCCTGGGCGACGTGTTCGGCGAGGAAACCCACGACCGGACGGGGCCCACGCTCCTCAAGTCCATCCAGGACATCAGCCGTTACGACGCCGCCTCGGGCAACTTCCAGGTGGTGGTGGATCTGGAGAAAGACACCAAGTATCTGCCGGACGCGGTCCGCGGCAAACGCACCCTGTACGTGGGTGCGGGCACCGTCGACTCCTATGTCGACCTCGGAAAGATCCGCGACAAGGATGTGAAGGTCAACAAAGACCGCACGGCGGCCACGATCAAGCTCCCCCACGCCGCCCTGGGCAAGCCCGCACTCGACCCCGACCACTCGTACGCCGTGTCCAAGCAGCGCGGCCTCCTCGACCGGCTCGGCGATGTCTTCTCGGACAACCCGAACGACGAGCGGGCCGTGCAGCGGCTCGCCGCCCGGCACATCGGTGACGCTGCGAAGGACAGCGAACTGACCGCCCGCGCCGAGGAGAACACCACCGGCATGCTCAAGGGGCTGCTGGGCTCACTCGGCTTCAAGGAGGTACGCGTGACCTACGGGACCTGAGTCCCGGCAGGACCGCGCCCGCGAGCAGCGCGTGACTGCTCGCGGGCGCGTTCGTTCAGGGCCTCCACTCGGGCCGGACCGAACAATTCACATCACCCCGAGATCGTCCCAAGACCACCCCGAGACCACCCCGAGATCGCCCCAGGACCATCCTGCGATCACCCCGAGATCACCGACCGTGGTCCCGCCGCATCTTCGGCCACTTCACGGGTAACCGGCCTTCACCGAAACACAGTTGAAAACTGGAGGGTTGCATGGCCCGCGCAGCGCTACGACCTCGCACCACCTTTCGATTCCGCTCCGCGTCAGGCTCAGGCACCACGAAGTCGGACTCTCACTCCACGAAATCGCGCTTCCGCCGTGGAAGGACCGGCCGTCGGCCCCCGCAGGCGCCACGCGAGCGACGTCGGCCTCCCCTCGTCGTGCGCCTCTTGGTCATGCTCATCGCCTTCGCCGCCATGGTGGCGTTCGCCGCCGTGCTGGCCCGGCTCACGCTCCAGCCGTCACCGGCCTCCGTGTCGCTGACGCACAGCAATTTCCACCCGGGCCGTTCACTGCGCGCCTATCTGGACCAGCCCGAACTGCGGGACGCCTTCAAGCAGATCGGCGGCAATCTCGTTCTCGGCATCCCCTTCGGCGTGCTGCTGCCCGCCCTGGTACCCGGGGCGCGCGGCATTCTGCGGGTCATCCTGCTGACCGCGACAGCGATGCTCATGGTCGAGGTGGTACAGGGGGCGCTGATCACCGGACGCGCCTTCGACATCGACGACGTCATCCTCAACACCTCCGGGGCCCTCATCGGATATCTGCTCCTCGGCCGCCGGCTCAGTCGCGCGGTACACCCGAAGCGGCGCGACCGGAAGGCCTGAAGGCCGGGCGACGGGAGGGCGGGGTTGCGGAGGCCAGGGACGTGGGAGGGCTGGGGCGCGGGAAGGACCGGGCGGTGCGTGGGCCGAGGCGGGGGGACGTGAAGGCTGGTCCGGGGTGTGAACGAATGGTCCGTACCAAAGTCTTGACGCGCCCTTACTTCACTCCTTAAAACAAGAGGCAGCACATACCCCCCACCTCAGTCGGCTCCTCCCCACGGGATCGCCGTACGGAAGGGAGAAGTCGTGGATTCCCCACGCCTGCTCCGCAGAAGCCTCTTCGCCGCCCTGTCCGCCGTCCTCCTCGCATCCGCCGCAGTCGGACCCGCACAGGCGGATCCGGTGCGGACGGATCTCCCGCCGGCGGCCCCCACCCCGCGTGCCGCCGCGGCGGTGACGTTCTCGGACACCTTCGACGGCGCCGCCGGTTCGGCCGTCAACTCCTCGAAGTGGCAGATCGAGACCGGCGACAACGTCAACAACCACGAACGGCAGTACTACACGGCCGGCAACAACAACGCTGCCCTGGACGGCCAGGGCCACCTGGTGATCACGGCCCGCCGCGAGAACCCGAACAACTACCAATGCTGGTACGGGCGTTGCGAGTACACCTCGGCCCGCCTCAACACCTCCGGCAAGTTCACCACGGCCTATGGACGGGTCGAGGCCCGGCTGAAGGTACCGCGCGGGCAGGGAATGTGGCCCGCCTTCTGGATGCTGGGCAACGACATCGGGCAGGTCGGCTGGCCCAACTCGGGCGAGATCGACATCATGGAGAACGTCGGCTTCGAGCCCTCGACCGTGCACGGCACCCTGCACGGCCCCGGCTACTCCGGGTCCGGCGGCATCGGCGCCGGCTACTCGCTGCCCGGCGGACAGGCCTTCGCCGACGCCTTCCACACCTTCGCCGTCGACTGGACGCCCGACGCGGTCACCTGGTCCGTGGACGGAACGGTCTACCAGCGGCGCACCCCCGCCGATCTGGGCGGCAAGCAGTGGGTGTTCAACAAGCCGTTCTTCCTGATCCTCAATCTCGCGGTGGGCGGCTACTGGCCGGGCGACCCGGACGGCTCGACCACCTTCCCGCAGCAGCTCGTCGTGGACGAGGTGAAGGTGACGACGGGCTAGTGCCGCGACAGGGGTCCTGGTGGACGAAGTTGCCGCACGTTCGTCATGTGACCCATGTGTCACGTGGCACGCCCGGCCCCACCGGGCGTGCCACTCCCCTCCTCGGGTCACGTGCCGGACGCGCGCCCGGGCGCCGTCAGCAGTTCATGGCCCAGGTGTGGGAGTCCCCCCGGTCGTTCGCCACGCCGTTGTAACCGACCTCCTGACCCGGAGTGAGACAGATCGTCATGTCGCCGCCCTGCCAGGCGTCCTCGTACACCCGGACGTGGTCCTTGACGCCGGGGCCCGAGATGCCGTGGTTGGCCCACGAGGAGTCGGTGTCGGCGATCCAGCCTTCCCACCAGCCGTCGTCACCGGACCAGTTGGCCCGCTGACCGGCGAAGTTCGCGTTCTCCCAGACGCAGAAGTCACCGCTGGGGCAGCTCGCGGCGCCGGCGGGCGCGGCCAGGGCCAGGCCGCCGCTCAGCGTGAGGACGGCTGCGGCTGCGGAGACGGCGAAGCGCTTGATGATCACGAAGGGGTACTGCCTTTCTGTCGGTTGTCCAGAATGGTCCGCTCCGGAACGGTCGGCTCCGGGACGGTCCGTGTGGCGTACAGATGCGCCGCACGGTGCAGTGCGCGGGAGCGCAGCTGCCGGTAGGTGGTCAACTGGTCGCGCCGCTTCGCCCGGACCCGGGCCAGCAGGACCGGTTCGAGCCGGGCGCGCACTTCGTCGAGGCCGCTCTCGTGGGCGCACTGTGCGGCCACCCCGGGGTCGGGCCGGTCGGGCCTCGCCCCCGCGGCGGGTTCGGCGCAGCGGACCCAACGGGCGTGCGCCGCGCGGTAGTCGGGGTCTCTCTTCAAGTGCTGCCGGGCCTCTGTACGGAGGTTGTTCACAACAACCTGGGTACGGAACCAGCGCCGCTCGTCCCCGTACAGCTCACGCTGGGCGGCGGCCAGGCAGCCGTCGGTGTGCGCCTTGACCGTGTAGCCGGTGGGGAGGGTGACGGACAGCTCGGGACGACCCCTGCCGAAGAGGGCGCCCTGGAGCCGGCGGTCCTCGTCGCGGGTCCTCTCCCGGCCGGCCCCGTCCTTCCGGCGTTCGCGGGCGGTTCGCTCCAAGGACAGGCCTCGCACGGTCAGGCAGCGTTCGACGAGGACCTGTTGGGCGGCCCTGATGAGGTCGTCCCGCTCCCGTTCGCCGCTCGGGAGGGTGGGCCCCGCCCGTTCGGCATCCGTGGTCGTGGCTCCGCATCCGCCGAGCGTCAGCGCGACCAGCACGGCGGCGCACAGTGCGCGTGCGAATCGCACGGCTCAGCCGACCTCGCAGCCCATCGTGGTGTCGGACACCCCGTCGATTCTGGCGCCCCAGGCCCAGTTGTCGGCCAGGTCGTGCGCACGGATCAGGCGGTGGTAGCAGGTGTCGCGGGCCCAGTCGATGGCGTACACGGCGGTGTCGGCGTCCGACCGGAAGGAGGACGCCTTGTCATGGAGGAACTCCGGTACGTCCGTATAGCCCGGTGGTGTGTAGCACCAGGACGTGCCGTGCTGTCCGGCCCCTGTCCAGAAGCACACGGAGCCCGCGGCGGGAGTGGTGGGGGCGGCCGTCGCGGGGGCGGCGCCCAGGGCGGCCACGGCGACGAGCAGGGCTGCGGGCAGGGCGAGGCGGCGGAACATGGCGACTCCTGTCGTACGAGAGCGGGGCAAGCCGTGGAGAACCTGGCCGGGCCTTGATCACCGGCGGCCGGCAAGATCAAAGTTCCCTCCTGGGAATCGCCCCATGCGCGGCCGTGCTCGTCTCCCGGAGTCCGCGGATGCGTGGCGCCACGCCGCCCGCGACGGCTCACAACGGCGCGAAGACGCTGGTCAACGCGCCCCTCGCACGATTCACCCGGACGCGCCGTCGCCGCGGAGAACCATCAGAAGCGCCCAGGACCTGTCTGGTCGATCACGGCGAAGACGCGGGGTGTGGTGCGCACATCTGCGCTCACAAAGCACCGCAGCTCCCCTTCACCATGATCGACCGGACAGGTCCTACCGCAGGTGCCAGGTGAGCTTGTCGCCGCCGACCCAGCGGACCACTGCCGGGTCGTCCGCGTCGTGCACCGGGATGCCGTATGCCGCGGCGGCCTCCAGGACATCCGTGAAGCTCTTGGCCTCTCCGACGACGGCACCGTCGATCTCCACGATGCGGAAGGGCGGATCACCGGGCTGGACGCCCAGAACCGTGATCCTCGGGTGCGAGATGTGCGGGCTGGCGATTTCAGTCATGATCCCACCGGTTCCACAGGCGTGCCGCCGATAAGCCTGCCCGGGCGGAGCTGTCGGTCGTCGTGCGGTGCCGGGCGGTCTGGGCCACGCTGGAGGCATGGACCCGGCCGGGGCGCTGGACCGTATCGCCTTCCTGCTGGAGCGGTCCCAGGCCCCCACCTATCGCGTACGGGCGTTCCGCACGGCGGCGGACGTCGTCACGGGGCTGCCCGCCGAGGAGGTGTCCCGGAGGGCGGCCGAGGGCTCACTGGAATCGCTCAAGGGCATCGGGCCGAAGACCGCGCAGGTGGTACGCGAGGTGCTGGCCGGGCAGGTCCCGGGCTATCTGGAGAAACTGGAGGGGGGGCTGCCGAGGACCCCCTCGTCCAGGGCGGCGAGGAGCTGACGGCGCTGCTTCGCGGTGACTGCCATCTGCACTCGGACTGGTCGGACGGCGGCAGCCCCATCGAGGAAATGGGCCGTACCGCGGCGCGGCTCGGGCACGAGTGGGCGGTCCTCACGGACCACTCGCCGCGCCTCACGGTGGCCCACGGCCTGTCCCCCGAACGGCTGCGGGAACAGCTGGACGTTGTAGCGGAACTGAACGAACGCTGGGCGCCCTTCCGGCTGCTCACCGGCATCGAGTGCGACATCTTGGACGACGGGTCCCTGGATCAGGAACCGGAGCTGCTGGACCGGCTCGACGTCGTCGTGGTGTCGGTGCACTCCAAACTCCGGATGAACGCCGCCGCGATGACCCGCCGCATGGTCGCCGCCGTACGCGATCCGCGGTCCGACGTGCTGGGGCACTGCACGGGTCGGCTGGTCACCGGGCGCGGGCGACCCGAGTCGGAGTTCGACGCGGACGACGTGTTCGCGGCCTGCGCCGAGACGGGCACGGCGGTGGAGATCAACAGCCGCCCCGAACGGCTCGATCCACCCCGACGGCTGCTCCGCCGGGCAGTCGCCGCGGGTGTGCTGTTCTCCGTGGACACCGACGCGCACGCGCCCGGACAGCTCGGGTGGCAGGCCTATGGATGTGCGCGGGCCGAAGAATGCGGAGTGCCGCCGGAGCGCGTGGTCACCACCTGGCCGGCGCAGGAGCTGCTGGCCTGGACGCGAGATCGGGTAACGCCGTCGGGCGTGCGGACTCGCTGACGCGGTACTCGGGGACTTCGGGGGCCTTTGAGGCCTCGGAGACCTTGGAGACCTTGGAGACCTTGGACAGCGCGACAACGCGATTTTGCGGCGAAGGGACAACATATGGAGCGGGCGGCCGTGTTCGATGTGGACGGCACTCTCGTCGACACCAACCATCTGCACGTGACGGCTTGGTGGGAGGCGTTCCGGCAGGCCGGACACGACGTGTCGATGCATGCCGTCCACCGGGCGGTGGGCCTCGGTTCCGACGACCTGATCGCACATCTGCTGGGCGACGGGCGGGACACCGGGGAGGACGACACGATCAGCGCCGCTCACAAGGCCCTGTACGGCACGTACTTCGAGCGGCTGCCCCCGTTGCCGGCTGCCGGGGACCTGCTGCGCCGGCTGGACCGTGACGGCTGGGCGGTCGTCCTCGCCACCTCCGCGGGCGGACCGGAGCTGGGGGCGCTCCGACGGGCCATCGACGCCGACGACGTCATCAGGGCGACGGCGAGCTCCGACGACGTGAACGCCGGGAAGCCCGCGCCCGAGCCGGTGGAGCACGCCCTGGAGCTGGTCGGGGCCCTGGCCGAGCACTCGGTCTTCGTCGGTGACACGGTCTGGGACATGCGTGCGGGCGCCCGGGCGGGTGTTCGCTGCGTGGGCCTGTTGTGCGGCGGCATCCCCCGTGCCGACCTGGAAGAGGCCGGCGCGAGCGCCGTCTATCGGGACCCGGCCCATCTCCTCGCGTCACTCTCCGGAAGCCCTCTGGCACCGAGAGGCTGACCGCACGGCCAACCAGCCGACCAGCCGAACGGCTGAACGGGCAACCGAACCGGGGGGCGTCGGGCGGCGCGTGCGCTGCCGCAGCGGGCGGGCCGTGACGCAGATCACGACCTGCACCTTTCCGACCTGGGAACACTCCCCAGTAGTTTCCCGTTAAATCACGTGTGGGTGCGGATGGGACAGTGTCCCCGGGCCTCACCTTCCGCCCACAGGGAAGATCGTTCGGCTGAAGCCCTGTGGAGCAATCCGCCGAGAGGCGACCGCCATCCGTGGCCACCCACAGACGGCCCCGACCGCGATTCCCCCGTCCGGTCGGGGCCTTTCCCGTTCATGCGGCCCAGGACCCTGGTTCGTGCGGCCCGGGACCGGCTTCGCTTGACTTCGAGAGCGCTTCAATTCGTAACGTCGACCGTATGACCACAGCACAGCACAGGACTGCACAGCACAAGATCGGGTCAGGCTTCGGACGTCGGAGCAGCGCGGACGACGTACTCGCCGGTGTCGACCTCACGGGGAAGCTGGCGGTCATCACCGGCGGCTACTCGGGGCTCGGCCTGGAGACGACGCGGGCCCTCGCCAAGGCGGGCGCCCGGGTCGTCGTTCCCGCGCGGCGCCGCGCGGTCGCCGGGGAAGCGGTTGCCGGTATCGACGGCGTCGAGGTGGACGAGCTCGACCTCGGCGACCTGGACAGCGTCCGGGCGTTCGCCGACCGGTTCCTCGCCTCTGGCCGCACCATCGACATCCTCATCGACAGCGCCGCGATCATGGCCTGTCCCGAGACCCGGGTCGGCCCCGGCTGGGAAGCCCAGTTCGCGACCAACCACCTGGGCCACTTCGCCCTGGTCAACCGGCTCTGGCCGGCGATCGCCCCGGGCGGCGCCCGTGTCGTCTCCGTCTCCTCGACGGGCCACCACAACTCGGACATCCGCTGGGACGACCCGCACTGGAACAGCGGCGAGTACGACAAGTGGGCGGCGTACGGGCAGGCGAAGACAGCCAACGTCCTGTTCGCCGTCCAGCTCGACGCATTCGGCAAGGACCACGGTGTCCAGGCCTTCTCGCTCCACCCGGGCGGCATCCTCACGCCGCTCCAGCGACACCTGGCCAAGGAGGAGATGGTGGAGCGCGGCTGGATCGACGAGAACGGCGCCCTGCTCGACCCCGAGGCCTTCAAAACCCCCGAACAGGGCGCGGCCACCCAGGTGTGGGCGGCGACCTCTCCACAGCTTTCCGGCATCGGCGGCGTCTACTGCGAGGACTGCGACATCGCCGAGATCACTCCGGCCGACAGCGAACGGGCCGGCGTGCGCGGCTATGCGGTCGACCCGGCGTCGGCGGCCCGCCTGTGGGCCCTCTCGGCGGAACTCACCGGCGTCGACGCCTTCGCCTGAGACATCAGCTGGGGCATCGCATCCGATTCGCCCTGAGACATCGCACCCGCCGGAGGCTTCGCGTCCGTCTCAGGCGGGGGACTCCTCCGGCTCCGGGTCCTCGGGATGCACGGTGCTCGTGCCCAAGTCACCCTGTCGGCCGGTACCCGCCTCGTCCGTGTCGGGAACGCCGGCGTCAGGGACGCCGGTGTCCGGCTCCGCCTCCGCACCGGCCCCGTCGGAATCCCCCTCGGAATCCCCGTCGGAACCCCTTTCGGAGCCCGCGCTCTGCCCGGACTCGGGCGGCGTGACGACGTCCCAGGGGTCCTCGCCTTCCTGCGCCTGCTGGTCCGGCAGGTCCCGGGGCACGGGGCCGTCGTTCTCCTCGGGCGTCCTGGTCCCGTAGTCGCTCACGGTGCGCTCCCCTCCTCGTCGGGCGAAAATGCCTTGTCGGCCAGGGTGCGGGTACCTGCCGAAACGGCTCGGCAAACCCCCGGGCGTCAATGCGGAGCGCGCTCCTCCATGGCCGCGCGACGTCCGCCGCGTGCGAAGAAGTCGGCCAGCGGAAGGATCGCCGCGCCGACCGTGACCGCGTCGGGACCGAGGGCACCGAGTTCGATCGTGACCCGCTCGGCCGGGTGACGCAGCGCGTACGAGACGGCATGGGCGCGGACGGCGGGCAGGAAGCGGGAGCCCAGCTGGAGTCCGGCCCAGCCTCCGATGAGGATCCGTTCCGGCTGGAAGAGGTTGACCAGGTCGGAGAGCCCCGCGCCCAGGTATTCGGCCGTCTCCTCCAGCACGGCCAGCGCCACCGGGTCGGCCGCCGAGCCGGTCACTGCGGCCCAGCCGGTCGCCGCCGAGCCCCCGGCCGTCAAACCCGTGGCCGCCGAGCCCGCGGCCGTCGCACCGTCGGCAGCCGCGCCGTCGGCCTGACCTCCGTCGGCAGGGTAGGCGGCAGCGAGCATGGCGGCGAGGGCGGTCTCCTCGTCGACGCCCTTCGGCGGCTCTCCCCCTGCCTCCTCCCAGCGTTCGAGCAGGGCTCCGGCCCCGGCGTACGCCTCAAGACAGCCGAGTGCACCGCAACGGCAGCGGCGCCCTCTGACCCGTACCGTGAGGTGTCCCCATTCCACGGCCCGGCCCAGTTCCACGTCGTCGGAGACGAGACTGGCGCCGATACCCGAGCCGAAGAGGACCACGACCGCGTTGCGCGCCCCGCGCCCGGCGCCGAACCACATCTCGGCCTGGCCCAGGGTCCTGGCTCCGTTGTCGGTGAAGTACGGCACAGAGTCCGGGAGCCCGCAGGCGGCGCGGAGCAGGGACTCCAGCGGGACGGACGGCCAGCCGATGGTCTGACCGTGCACCACCGCGCCGTCGGGCGCCGTGCGTTCCACGATGCCTGGGACGCCGATACCGACGCCGAGCAGGCGCTCGGGAGCGATGCCGGCGGTGGCCAGGACCTCCGCGACACCGTCCCGGATGTGGCCGACGATGACGCCGACGTCGTACCCCTGATGCTCCAAGGGCCTTTCCGTACGGGCGAGTTCGGTCAGGGCCAGGTCGAAGAGCGCGACGCGGACGCGGGTCTCGCCGACGTCCACGCCGATCATGTGGCCGCTGGCGGGGGCGACCCGGAGCAGGATGCGGGGGCGGCCTCCGTCGGAGTCGACGCTGCCCGCCTCCTCCACCAGGCCGTCGGCGACGAGGGCGGCGACGACGTTGCTGACGGAACCGGAGCTCAACCCGGTGGCCGGCCCGAGTTCGAACCGGCTCATCGGCCCGTCGAAGTAGAGCCGCCTCAGCACGGCCGTGCGATTTCCTCGTCGCAGGTCACGCACTGTGCGCCCGTGCCGCCCCGCCATCTGGTTCCTTCCCGCCGGACCCCCTGCCTGCAAGATACTCACGCCTTGGATCAAGCGGCTCGGAGGGTCACCGGGCGAGTTCCGTCGGTGAGCAGCAGTTCCTCGACGGTGTTGTACGTTCCGCCGCTGAGCGGACGGCAGTGCGCGAGGCGGCTCGCCGGAATCCCGGCCGCCTCCAGAATCCGTCCGGCCCGTTCCTTCGGCATGCCGCCCCACCCTGTCCTGTCGCAGCGTCGTCCCGTCGGCCACCTGGCCGTGTAGACGTCCTCCACGTAACGGCCCGCCGCCATCAGCCCGTTGAGCCACTCGCCACAAGCCGCGCCCGTCGGCATCGGGCGTACGGTCCCGGTACAGGGTACGGAAGGCGTCGCGCACACCGGGTGCCATACGTGAACCGTCGCCGCAGACGTAGACACGGGCACTCCCCAGCCCCCCTCACACCACACCACACCACTACACAATCGCGTACCTCTTTCGTCCCCACGACCCATTGCGCCCCCGGGAACACGGGGAACTGCGCACCCGGGCCACAACGCCCGCACCCTTTCCCCGCGGAACAAGCGGAACGCATAGGCTCCGGCGCATGGAACAGAGCGAGATCATCCTCCGAGCGATCGGCGTCCTGACCGAGACCCAGGAAATGGTGCGCAGGCTCAACGAGGACACCGAGGTCGACATAGACGCCGGCGAGGCTCAGCTGGGCAGGCTGGTGACCGAGGTCTTCCCGTCGGTCGAGGTCCCCGGCGACGCGACCCCGGCCGAGGCGGGCCAAGCCGTCGTCGACGCCCTGATGCCCGCGGCCATCTCCCTGGTCGGCGCTTTCGCGTTCCTGTTCTCGGAACTCGCCGACATCCACGACACGGACCGTTCCGACATCAAGAGCACCGATCTCCTGCGCACCCTCGCACTCCGCCTGTCGGACACGGACTCGAACGCCGGCCCCGACGCGGACCTCGGCGACGACGCGTAGCGATGCCCGACGCTCCTTCCGAGGCCGCGGTGGTGTGACGCAACCGCGCCATCGACCTCTTCTACCGCGTCCCCATGCCGATCGCGGTGTGTGATCTCCATGGGACGATCACCGTGGCCAACCCGGCGATGGCGGCTGAATGCGGCGCGTCGCCCGGAGGCCTCCGCGGCCGCGACGCCCTGGACCTGTTCCGCCCCCAGGACGCCACGCAGGTGGAGCGGATCGTCCAGACACTGCGGCTGCGGCACCGCTCCCGCTATCAGATCTCGGTCCGCCGACAGACCCCGCTGGGTGTCCTCGCCCCCGGCTTCTGGCCGCCGTCCGTCGCTCCTACCGAACCCTCGCCCAAAGGATCGCCATAAAGGACTGCCACAAGAACCGCCATAAGGGACGCCCGAAAATCCGTTGGCTCTCTCCAGAACGGCTATGTAGCCTAGGCCATAACCTAGTGACCCTAGGTTTTGCTTTCGCGCTGCCCACGCCCCGTCAGGAGACCCCCACCATGCAACCGCTCACCGAGCAGGACATCCGCGACTCCTTCGTCAACTGCTCCAAGGGAGAGGCCAAACGGCTGGCGGTACCACGCGACCTGGCGGACCGGCCGTGGGACGACCTGGACTTCCTGGGCTGGCGCGATCCCGGGGCACCCGACCGCAGCTATCTGGTGACGGAGCGGTCCGGCAGGGCCGAGGGCGTGACCCTGCGCTTCCCCTCCCAGCAGCGGGGCTTCCTGCACCGCAGCATGTGCTCGCTGTGTCTGACCACCCATCCGGGAAACGGTGTCTCCCTGATGACGGCACGCAAGGCGGGCCCGGTCGGCCGCGAAGGCAACTCGGTCGGCATCTACATGTGCGCCGACCTCGCCTGTTCCCTCTACGTACGCGGCAAGAAGCTGCCCGGGTCCGGGTCCCGCTTCGAGGAGAGCCTCACTGTCGAGGAGCAGATCGTCCGCATGACCGGCCATCTCTCCGCCTTCCTCGACCGTCTGCGCTCCTGACCGACCGGCGGTCCGTCTCATCGGCGCAGCCGCATCCTTCGGACGCGTTCGACGCGGCTGTCGAACGGGAAGTGCCCAGGGATGCGAGATGTACGTGAGATGTGGACCGCCGGTACCGCCCGGGTGACGAAGTGGCGCCAGGAACCCGTGATCGTCCAGACGGTCCGGGCGGCGGCGGCCGCGACGGTGGCGTACGTGGTCGCCCTGCGGTTCAGCCCCGGACCCGCCCCGCTCACCGCTCCCCTGACGGCGCTCCTCGTCGTCCAGGTCACGCTCTACGCCACTCTCACCACCGGCATACGGCGGGTGAACGCCGTGGTGGCCGGCGTCCTCGTCGCCATCGGTTTCAGCGCCCTGGTGGGGCTGACCTGGTGGAGCCTCGGACTGCTCATCCTGGCCTCGCTGGCCGTCGGACACCTGGTGCGGGTCAGCGAGTTCGTACCCGAGGTGGCGATCAGCGCCATGCTGGTCCTGGGCGTCACACGGATCGGTGACACGGCCTGGGCACGGATCCTGGAGACGGTGATCGGCGCCGTGGTCGGGCTCGGCTGCAATCTGCTGTTCGCTCCCCCGGTGTGGGTCGGCGCCGCCGGCGAGTCCATCGAGGATCTGGCGCGCCGGATGCGGCGGTTGATGCTGCATGTCGGCGAGGAGGCGGCCGGCCACACGCCGGTGGCCGTGGCGGCCGAGAGACTCCACGAGGCACGCCGGCTCGACCACGACATCGTCGACGTGGACGCGGCCCTCAAACAGGCCGAGGACAGCGTGCGCCTCAATCCGCGGGTACGGGAAGGGCTGTTGCACCGGGTCGTCCTGCGCACCGGCCTCGACACGCTGGAGATCTGCACGGTGGTCCTGCGGGTGCTCACGCGCACTCTCACCGACCTCACCAAGGAGCGCGCCCCCGAGCCGCTGTTCGAGTCGCACATCGGGGCGACGTTCGAGCAACTCCTGTCCGAGGTCGGTGACGCCGTGGTCAGCTTCGCGGTGCTGGTCACCACCGACGTCAGCCGCAGCGCCGAGTCCGCGGAGTCCCGGCTCAGCTCGGAACTCACCGCCGCGACGGCCACCCGCGACAAACTGGCGCAACTCCTGCTGACAGAGGTGCAGCGGGACGCGCACCAGTGGCAGTTGTACGGCGCCGTGGTCACCGAGGTCACCCGGATCCTCGACGAGCTCGACATGGAGCGCCGCTCCCACCGGCTCCTGGAGGAACTGGACCGCTGCACACGCGAACAGCGCGAGCGCATGCCCCGGCTGGACCGTCTCGGCAAGCGCCTGCGCCTGCACCTGCGCCCTTGACGTGAGAACGGCCCGACGGAACCGCCCGGCCCTGTCGAGTCGTTCTAAGTGACGTACCGAGCGCCGTGTGACGTACCGCATGGCGACGACAGGACCGCTTGCCCACCCGGCAACGGCCCACATGGCGACAGAGGAGTGCGGATGGCCGACGGCACCGTGCGGATCGACGGGAATTCACTGCTTCTGCCGGGCGGTGTGCGGGTCCGGTTCATTCGCACCCTGCGCCTGCCCGAGACAGGCACGCACGCGTTGCCCCCGGGACTCGGCGAGTTCCCGCTGCGGCGTGTGGAGGAGTATCCGGACACGGTGCCCGCCGAGTGGCTGGCACGCGGCGGAGTGATGCTGCCGGTCTATCTGCGCGAGGCCATGTGGCTGAGCTTCGGCGGCACGACGCAGCCGGCGGCCCTGCAGGTGGGCGTCGGCAAGGTGTGCGCGGTGTCCGGCAAGCCGTGGACCCCCCGGCCCGCTCGGGATCCGCAGAACTACGTGGTGCTGCCCCGTCAGCCGTGGCTCGACGGCATCAACTCCGGGAAGGGCACGGTCCGTCAGTTCGTGGCGGTCCCCCTCGGGCTGGGCGCCACGGTCGAGGGCCAGGTGACCGGCGAGGAGGTGTGGGGCGGCGTACAGCTGCAGTCGTTCCCGCTGAACGACGCCGCACTGCACGCGTGGCGGGAGGAGCAGCGCCGGCTGGCGGAGGTGGCGGAGCGCAACCGGAACATGATGCCCTCCGGGGGTTACGGCGCCGCCGCTCCGATGATGTCCGCCGCGCCCGGTTCCGCGGCGCAGCCGGGCGGTCCGGTGCCGGCCCCCGCGGGCGCTCCGCCCCGGGCCCCGGCGGCGATGGGCCTCGGCGTCGGCGGTTCGATGCGCCAGGAGGTCTACCGGGACGACCGCCCGTTGTCCGACTGGTCGACCACCGCGGCCGGGCGGGTCTTCGTGCACCTCGTGACACCGCCCGAGTGGCGGCGCATCACGGGTGAGGCTCCCCCGCCGTCCCCCGTCGACCGCGCGGCCTACACCAGGGCCGGGCTGCCCTGGTTCGACTACTACGACCAGGACGCCGCGGATCTCGACCCCACGGACCAGCTCGGCGCGGTCAAGCCGGTCGGTGACTGGCTCGGCGACGACCACACACCGTGGCAGCCGCCGTCGCCCGGTCAGGTGAAGCCGCTGGGCGACGCACCGGGCAAGCCGGTCGGTGACGGGGACTGGTGAGCCCGACCGGAGCCGGAGAGCCTGTCCGTGTCACCTGTCGCCTTCCGTGCGCTGCCGCTGCAACGCGCGGGGGCAGCTCGCGGTGCTCGCCTGCGTCAGCAGGACGTGCATGCGCTCGGTGAGTTGTCCGACATCGTCGGCGGGCCGGTGGAACGGCAGTCGCACGTCGCCGTGGCCGCGGGCGCGCTCGATGCGCAGCGTCAGTCCGTGGCGGTCGACGGCGAACGGCTGCACCCTGACGGCCCCGTGCAGGCTGTCCGGTTCGACGAGGCGGGTCAGCCGCTCGACGGCGTCCGGGTGGGCGTCGGCGAGGTGGGTGAGCAGGTGGGCCTCCGCGAGGGCCAGCGGGTCGGGCTCGGCGGCGGCGTACTCGTCGAGGTCGACGACGACCGCCCCGCCGGGCTCGCGCAGCACGGCGCGTGTCGGACGGAACGTCAGATGTCCGTCCTCGGGCGCGAACCAGCCCGCCATCCACAGGCGCGCGCGGATACGGTCACGTACGGGCACGGGCGCGACGTCGGCGAACTCCAGTACGGCGGACGGCTCTCCCCGTGGGGCGCAGATCGCGGCCGTGGTGAGCATGCTGTCGTCCGGCAGGTGCAGCAGTACCCGGCCGTCCTCCGCGACGGTGTGTACGCCGATGAACTCCTCCCGACCGCCTTCCGCGGTCACCGCGCAGGACCACGCGGCGGCGAGCACCGACCTGGCACGTTGCGCCATGGCCGGTACGGCCGTCCAGCTGTGACGGTCACCCATCCCAAAACCTCCCTTAGGTAAGCCTTGCCTAACCTACCGAAGATCGAGGTGTACGCCAACCACACGGCGCCGGTCACGGCACCTTCGTCACAGTCGGCTTCACGGTGTCCAGTGACCGGGGCGGGTGAATGAGGCCGGAAGCCTGGTGCCGGCGCTGCCCCTGGCGGCGTTGAGCTGCGGCTGGGTGAGGAAGAGGGCCCCGGTCAGGTCGGCGTCCGTGAGGTCGGCGTCTCGCAGGTCGGCGCCGATCAGGTCCGCGCCGCGCAGGTCCGCGCCCGTCAGGTCGGCCGCGATGAGGTACGCGCCGCGGAGGTTGGCGCCCCTCAGATCGGCACCCTTGAGCCGGGCACCCATCAGGTCGGCGCCGCGGCGCTCCTTCTTCCTGCCCCGGCCGAGACCGGCACGGGCCAGCTCACTGGTGCGCAGCAGCAGGACGTTGACGTCCTCGCGGACCGCCGCCACGTCCAGCTCGGCGAGTTCTTCCGGCGCCTGGCGGGTGAGCGACTCGGTCCGGTCGAGAGCGCGGCGCAGTTCCGGATGGATCGGGCGGGCCGCCGGCAGGCCGAGCGCCTCGGTGAGATACCAGAGCAGTTCCTGCAGTTGCCGTACGGTCCGGAACACGTCGAACATCAGCCGTGCGTCGTCCCGGGAGCCCGAGCGCCAGCTCTCACCACCGAAGGTGACCTGCGAGACCTTCTGGCCGGCGCCGAAGCAGTCGTAGACCGTGCAGCCGTTGAAGCCTCGCTGCCGCAGCTCCGTGTGGATGCCGCAGCCGAAGTCCGTCCGGAGGTTTTGGCACGGACTGCCGGCGGCCTTGTCGATCGCGAAGTCCGCCGAGGCGGCGAAAGGCAGCGCGACACAGCACAGCCCGAAGCACTGGGCACAGTCCGCCTGCAGTTCGGCGCGGGCGGGTGCCGCACTGGCGGGTTCGTCTCGCATGACTCCCACCCTACGCAGCATGCGCCCAGCCCGATCAGGGGGTCTGCCGGCGGTTGCCCGGCCCGCCCTACGACATGTCGCGGAGCATGGCCAGGTTGCTCACGAGCAGGCCGCCGTCGACCGGCAGCGTCACGCCGGTGATCCAGGCCGCGTCGGCCGAGGCGAGGAAGGCGACGGCGGAAGCGATGTCCGCGGGTTCGCCGACCCGCCCCAACGGGTAGTGGGCGGCGGCTCGTTCGAGGATCTCGCCACGGCCGTCCCAGGCGTTGGTTCGGACGGTGCCGGGCTCGACGAGATTCACCCGGACCCCTCGCGGGGCGGATTCGACGGCGACGGTGCGGGTGAGTGAGGTCAGTGCGGCCTTCGCCGCGCTGTACGCGTGCGAACCGAAGTGCTGCTCGGCGTTGACCGAGCCGATGTTGACGATCGCGCCCCGCCCGCCGGCCGCTGCCAGGTGCGGCAGGGCGGCGCGGATGCAGCGGTACGCGCCGTGCAGCGTGATCTCGAAGTCCTCGTACCAGGGCCCGTCCTCGTGCTCCTCGAAGGAGGCGGGATCGGGGTGGCACGCGCAGGCGTTGTTGACCAGGACGTCCAGGCTGCCGAAGGAGTCCACCGCCGTGGTGACCGCCGCCTCGACCTCGGCGCGGTCGGCGATGTCGCACTTGTACGGTTCGGCCGTGCCGCCGGTCGCTTTGATCGCGTCGGCGACCCGCGTGGCACGCGTCAGGTCGCGATCCGTGACGAGCACGGACGCGCCGTCCGCGGCGAAGCGGTGTGCGGTTGCCTCGCCGATGCCTTGTCCTGCGCCTGTGATCAGTACGCCGTAGCCGGTGAATCGTGTCATGGGCTCACCCTAGGGAGTGGTCTTGATCTGCGGGTGCGATGTGGCTGGGCGCGCCCACGAGGCGCAGCCGCACCTTGTCACAGCCCCGCGCCCCCAATGGGTCAGGCCTCGTCCCTCGCCAGGGTCAGGAGGCGGTCCAAGACGCGTGGGCCGCCTGCCCGTACTCCGTCGTGCTCGAACTCGTCCGTCACGTACGTGCGCAGACCGCGGATCGTGCGGGCCGTGCGCAGGGCGTGCTCGGTGTCGACGTACATGTCGTCGTGGTAGACGGCCGCGGCGACGGGGACCTCGTTGGCGGCGAGGCGGCCGGCGTCGTACAGCGGGGCCCAGTCGGTGCGCTCGGCGAGGAGGTCCGCGGTCTCGCGCAGCGGGCGCAGGGCGGGGTCGCAGTCGAAGGTCCAGGGGTGGACGGACTCGCCGGTGAAGAGGACGGGCCCGTCGCCCGCGAGGGTCTTGGCCGCGTCGAACTGGGGGAAGTCGGCACGGACCCGCTCGGCGGACCAGGCGGTGGGGCGGTCGCCCTGGGCGTAGCACGCCTCGTGGACCAGCGCGTACAGAGGGTGCCCGGCGTAGGAGAGGAGGGACTGGACTTCCTCCTGGAACGCGTCGGAGAGGGCGGACCCCTGGGCGGTGCGGACGAAGGCGTTCTCCAGGAGGTAGTGCAGTCGGTGGCTGCCCTCGCCGCCGCCGAGGAGGATGCCGAGGGACTGGAAGGCCTCGACGGTGAGCCGGTAGCCGCCGTTCAGGACGGGCTCGTTCCGCAGGAGGTACTCGGCGATCCGCCGGGCCCGCTCGACGTCCTGGGGGTAACGCGCGTAGTGCGCGGCGACCTTGCGCTCGATACGCGGGTACGCGGCCCGGTAGACGTCGTCGGCGTGCCCGTCCAGGGTGGGCAGTCCACCGGTGATCAGGGCGGTACTGAGGCCTTCGGGGGCGGTGGAGAGGTAGTGGGTCGCGCAGAAGCCGCCGAAGCTCTGGCCGAGGACGGTCCAGGGGGCACCGCCCGTGACCGCCGGGCGGATCGCCTCGCAGTCGCGGACGATGGAGTCGGCGCGGAACAGGGCGAGATGGTCGGCCTGTTCACGGGGGCCGCCGCGCAGCGGGAGCGTCTGACGGTTTGCAGGCGTGGAGCTGCCGGTGCCGCGCTGGTCGAGGAGCAGGACGCGGTACTCCTCCAGAGCGCGGCCGAGCCAGGCCTGCCTGCCGACGAAGCGGTTGGCGCCGAAGCCCGGTCCGCCCTGGAGGTACACCAGCCAGGGCAGGTCCTGGTCCGCCTGGTCGCTCGCGACCACCTCACGGGCGTACAGCTCGATCGTCTCGCCGGTGGGGGCGTCGTGGTCGAGGGGCACGGTGAACCGGCGGTCGCTGAGGACGACACCGGGCTGACGGTAACTGGCGCTCAAAAGGGGCTCCCGAGACGGACGGATTCCTGTTCGCGAACCAGTTCAGCACAAGTTCTCCGGTGAGCCGAGCCCGGGGATCAAGAAATCCTTACTGACCGGCCGATCAGACTGATGACGGCGAACATACTGAACAACCGCTCAGCGCGAACCACCGACCGGGCGATCGGCCGGGACAACCGATCAGCGCGGCGGGAGACTTGAGCGCCGGACCACCAGTTCCGGCTGGAGCACCACGCGCCGGTGCTCGTGCGGGACGGGTGCCGACTCGGCCTCGGTCTCCTCCAGGAGGAGTTCCGCGGCGAGCGCCCCCATGGTCACGGCCGGCTGCCGTACCGAGGTCAGCGGGACGGCCGCCGCGGCCGCGAACTCGATGTCGTCGTAGCCGACGATCGCGAGGTCGTCCGGGACGCTCACGCCGGCCGCGAACATCGCCTGGAGGACGCCGAGGGCGAGCAGGTCGTTGGCGCAGAAGACAGCGGTCGGACGGTCGGCCAGACCGAGCAGCCGGGCTCCCGCGTCGCGGCCCGCGGCCACGTCGAGGCGCTCGGTGGGCAGCTCGCGCAGGCACTGCGCACCCAGTCCCGCCTCGTCGAGGGCGTTCAGGGCGCCCGTGCGACGGTCCGTGACCTGGGTGAGTCCGGGCGGCCCGCTCACATACGCGACGGAGCGGTGGCCCGCGTCGATCAGGTGCCGTACGGCCAGTGCGCCGCCCGCCACGTCGTCGACGGACACCGAGCACTCGGTGGTGCCCTCGGCGACCCGGTCGACGAGGACGAAAGGGATGCCGTGGCGGCGGAACGCCTCGATGTTGCGCCCCGTCGCGTCGGCGGGGGTCAGCAGGACGCCCCGTACACGCTGTTCGGCGAAGAGCGACAGGTAGTCGGCCTCCTCGCCGGCGCTCTGCGCGCTGTTGCAGACCATCACGCCGAGCCCGGTCTCACGGGCCGCCCGCTCGGCGCCGCGCGCCACGTCCACGAAGAAGGGGTTGCCCATGTCCAGGACGAGCAGGCCCATGATCCGGCTGCGCCCGGCACGCAGCTGCCGCGCCGACTCGCTGCGGACATAGCCGAGCCGGTCGATGGCGGAGAGCACGCGGGCGCGGGTCTCGGAGGCGACCGTGTCCGGGCGGTTGATGACGTTCGAGACCGTGCCGACGGAGACTCCGGCGACTCGGGCGACGTCCTTGATACCCACCGACTGGGCCATCAGGCGGTTACCTCCATGGAACGGGGAGTGGCGGGCACGCAGTCACATTACCCGCGTGCCCACCCGGAACGGACTCCGTCACGCGGGCAGCCCGAAGTCGATGACACGGAGTGCCGATGGTGTCGTGCCGCTGGACCTGACCTGGTACAGGATGGACAGCACGCCGTCCTGGGCGATCCTGGTCTCGTCGACGAGGACCTCGCCGAAGGCGTTCAGCCCGCTGCCGTCGAACAGTGTCGTCCAGTCGCTGTGTCCGGAGGCGGCGGACGCGGCGACGATGCGTCCGAAGGGCAGAACGGCGTACGCGTTGTCGTACTTGTCGAGGATCAGCCTGGTGCGCTGGCTGGAGTTCAGGGCGACCGGTATCTCGGTCTTGCGCCAGGCGCCGGTGGCGGTCTTCCGGAGGTGGAAGGCGCGGCCGTTCGCCGTCCGGTCACCGACATAGTCGGTGGTGCACTGCCCGAAGCGGCCCGGCACATAGCTGATGATCGCGTGCGGCCGGCCCGCGGAGTCCGTGGCCTGGCTCTCCTGGTTCATCAGGGAGTGGTCCGGGTTGAGGGCGTCCACCACCAGGCCGCTGTCGGTGACGGCGACCTTGTCGGAGGCGCCGGTGGTGCCGACGACCGTACCGGCGTCGTTGCGCCAGGTACGGCCGCGGTCGTCCGAGTAGACATAGCCCGTGTCGTGGTTGGTGATGCCGCCGCCGTTGCACATCACCGCGCCGTTCTGCTCACGCCAGGTGAAGAAGGAGTGCAGCCGGCCGTTCCGGTCGTAGTCGATGCCGTGCAGGTACATGTTGCGGACGGTGCTGGAGCCGTGCTCGCTGGTGTACGTGCCGGTGGAGCTGCTCCACTCGCCGAGGTTGGTCCAGGAGGTGCCGTTGTACTCGGCGAGAGCGTGGCGGCCGTTGCCCGACACCCCGGTGCGGTAGCTGAGCTGGAGCTTCCCGTCGGGCATGGAGACGAACTGCGGGTACGTGAACTGCGTGGTGGGCGCGAGCCCGTCGAGACTGGACTGGGGGGCGCCGAACCGGCTCGTGGTCCAGGTCAGGCCCGCCGGATTGTCCATGAGCCCGGCCATCGACTTCACGTAGGTGAAGCCGTCGCTGTGGGAGTCCATGTTGAGGTGGAGCCGGCCGTCGGTCTTGGAGAGGCCCATCGAGATGACGTTGTGGGAGTCGTCGTACCGAAGGGTGTGTCCGACCTTCACCGTCGACCAGCTGCTCCCGCCGAGCACCCGGCGGCCGATGACCGCGTTGCGGTCGGCGGTGTACCAGCCGGCGTACTGGTAGCCCTTGTAGGTGAGCAGGCCGTTCTTCTGGAACGAGTTGTTGTTGACCAGGCCGTCGTAGGAGACGAAGTAGAGGGCCTGGCTGTCGAGCGTGGTGGTGCCGGCCCGGGTGACCGAGGGGCCGGGGGCGGCCGCCCTGGCGGTACCGGCGAAGGCGGGGACCGCGACGGTGCCGAGCAGGGCGGTCGCCAGCAGGGTGCGTCTCTTCATGTCCGGGGCTCCTGAGCGTGTGGGGACGAGGAGGACGAGCGAGGAAAGAGCACAGTCATCAGGTGGTCAGGCGGTCAGGCGTTCAGGCGTTCAGGCGTTCAGGCGTTCAGGCGTTCAGGCGTTCAGGCGAGGTGGAACACCTCGGTGAGCGGTTTCATGGCCTCGTCGGGCCTGGCGCCGTCCAGCGATTCGAAGAACGGCGCCATCTCGGCCTGCCAGCGGGCGTTGACCCCGGTGGCCTCCATGCCTGCCTGCGCGGCCGCGAAGTCCTCGGTCTCCAAGTAGCCGACCAGGAGGCCGTCTTCGCGAAGGAAGAGCGAGTAGTTGTGCCAGCCGGTGGCCGAGAGCGCTTCCTGCATCTCGGGCCACACGCAGGCGTGTCTCTCGCGGTACTCGTCGAGCCGGTCCTCGCGGACCTTGAGCAGGAAACAGACGCGCTGCATGAAGTGCCGCTCCAGGGTCGTGGGGGTGGAGTGCCGTCGGCCGGGCCACCCACGTCGCGTGAGGGCGGCCCCCCTGTCGGCGCCGGTGTCAGAAGTCGAACTGGTCGATGTTCTTGGCGTTGAACACGGTCGGCTTGCCGAGGTTGATCACGCCGTCCTTGCCGATGGTGAACTCGCCCATGTCGCCGGCCTTGAAGGTCTCGCCCTCCTTGCCGGTGATCTGGCCCGAGACCATCGCGACGGAGGTGCGGGCGGCCAGCTCACCGAGCTTCGCCGGGTCCCACAGCTCGAAGGCGTCGACGGTGCCGTTCTTCACGTACTTGCGCATGTCGTTCGGGGTGCCGAGGCCGGTCAGCTTGACCTTGCCCTTGTACTTGGAGCCCGACAGGTACTGGGCGGCGGCCTTGATGCCGACGGTGGTCGGGGAGATGATGCCGGCCAGCTTCGGGTGCTCCTGGAGGAGGCCCTGGGTCTGCTGGAAGGACTGCTGGGCGTCGTCGTTGCCGTAGGCGGTCTTGACCAGCTTGATGTTCTTGTACTTCGGGTCCTTGAGCTCGTCCTTCATGAATTCGATCCACGTGTTCTGGTTCGTCGCGGTCTGCGCGGCGGACAGGATCGCGATCTCGCCCTTGTAGCCGATCTGCTCGGCGAGCAGCTGCACCTCGGTCCGGCCCAGGTCCTCGGCGCTGGCCTGCGAGACGAAGGCGTTGCGGCAGTCGGTCTTGGTGTCCGAGTCGTAGGTGACGACCTTGATGTCGTTCTTCATGGCCTGCTTGAGCGAGGTGCACAGGGCGCCCGGGTCCTGCGCGGAGACGGCGATGGCGTCGACCTGCTGCTGGGTGAGCGTGTTGACGTAGGAGACCTGTCCGGCGGTGTCGGTGCCGCTGTTGGTGCCGACCTCCTTGTACTTCGAGCCCAGCTCGGTGAGGGCCTTCTCGCCGCCCTTGTCGGAGGAGGTGAAGTACGGGTTGTTGACCTGCTTCGGCAGGAAGCCGACGGTCAGGCCCTTCTTGGTGGCCGCGTTCGGGTCGGCCTTGCCGGCCGCGGCGTTGGAGCCGCCCTCGTCCTTGACGTCGTCCTTGGAGGTTCCGCCACCGCAGGCGGTCGCGGCCAGCGCGAAGGAGGTGACGGCGGCCAGAGCCGCACAGGCCCGGCGGAGCTTGGTGGAAGACATGGTGGTGGAGCCTTTCGCCAGAAGTTACGAGGAGGTGGGTGCAGAGACGGGTGCGGAGGCGGCTCTGCGACCCGCCCTCGCTACGGAGATCTGCCGTGCGACCCGGGGGCCGAGCACGGAGAGGACGAGCAGAACGCCGGTGACGACGATCTGCGACTGGGCGGAGACGTCCTGGAGACTCATCACGTTCTGCAGCGCGCCGAGCAGGAAGACTCCCGCGATCGCACCGCCGAGCGTGCCCTTGCCGCCGTCGAAGTCGATGCCGCCGAGCAGGACGGCCGCCACGACGGAGAGTTCGAGCCCCGTGGCGTTGTCGTAGCGGGCGCTGGCGTAGTGCAGTGCCCAGAAGATGCCGGTCAGCGAGGCCATGAGCCCGGTCATGGTGAACAGGATCAGCTTCTGCCGCTTGACGCGGATGCCGGCGAACCGCGCGGCCTCCTCGTTCGCGCCGACCGCGAACAGGGAGCGTCCGAACGGGGTGGCGTGCAGCGCGACCACGGCGATCGCGAGCAGCACGACGAAGGGGAGGAAGGCGTACGGGACGAAGGTGTCGCCGATGCGGCCGGACGCGAAGTCCAGGTACTGGAAGGGGAAGTCGGTCACCGCGTCGGAACCGAGCACGATCTGTGCGATGCCCCGGTAGGCCGCGAGCGTGCCGATGGTGACGGCGAGGGACGGCAGTCCCAGCCGGGTCACCAGCAGACCGTTGATCAGCCCGCACACCACGCCGAGGAGCAGACAGATCGGGATGATCGTCTCGATGGTCATGCCCTGGTTCCACAGGGCGCCCATCACGGCTCCGGACAGACCGGCCGTGGAGGCCACCGAGAGGTCGATCTCACCGGACACCACGAGCAGGGTCATCGGCAGCGCGATCAGCGCGATGGGCAGCGTGTTGCCGATCAGGAACGACAGGTTGAGGGCGTTGCCGAAACCGTCCATGGTGGTGAAGGAGAGCAGCAGGACAACGATCAGGAGGGCGCCGACGGCTGAATCCCACCTTTTCAAGGCGGACCAGCGGACGGCGCGCGTGAGAGCGGAGTCAGCCATGGCGGGCGTTCCTCTTCTTCAGGGCGGTCGCCACCCGCAGGGCGACGATCCGGTCGACCGCGATGGCGAGGATGAGCAGGATGCCGTTGATGGCGAGCACCCAGACGGAGCTGACGCCGAGGGCGGGCAGCACGCTGTTGATGGAGGTGAGGAGGAGTGCGCCGAGGGCCGCTCCGTAGACGCTGCCGGAGCCGCCGGTGAAGACGACGCCGCCGACGACGACCGCGCTGACGACGGTGAGTTCGTAGCCGTTTCCGGTTCCGGAGTCGACGTTGCCGAACCGGGCGAGGTACAGGGCGCCGGCGAGACCCGCGAGGGCTCCGCAGAAGGTGTACGCGGCGAGGATCCGCTTGCGTACGGGGATGCCGGCGAGGCGGGCGGCCTCCGGGTTGGAGCCGAGCGCGTAGAGCTCGCGGCCGCTGCCGAAGTGCTTGAGGTAGTACGCCGTCGCGACCAGCACCACCAGCGCGATCATCGCCAGCCACGGTACGGCGGAGAGGCCGCCTGAGCCGAAGTCGATGAAGCCGTCGGGCAGGCCCGCCGCGGTGATCTGCCGGGAGCCGACCCAGATGGAGTCGATGCCTCGGATGATGTAGAGCGTGCCGAGGGTGACGACGAGTGCGGGTACCTGGCCGAGGCTGACGAGCAGTCCGTTGACCAGGCCGCAGCCGATGCCGAGCAGGACCGCGAGGAGAATCGCGACGGCGGGGTTGCCGCCGCCCTGGAGATACGTGCCGGCGGCGAAGGCGCTGATGCCGAGCGTCGAGCCGACCGACAGGTCGACGTTGCGGGTGATGACGACCAGCGACTGGCCGGTGGCGACCAGTACGAGGATGGTCGCGTTCAGCAGGAGGTCCTTGATGCCCTGTTCGGACAGGAAGTCGCTGTTGCCGATCTGGGTGATGACGATCATCACCAGGAACACGAGCAGGATGGCGAGTTCACGCATCTTGAAGACGCGGTCCACCAGCCGGGTGCCGCTGGACTTGGGCACCTCGGCGGCGGGGGCGGTTTCGGGAGTGGTGACCGTCACGCGGCTGCCCTCCCGGTGGCTGCGGCCATCACGGTTTCCTCGGTGGCGTCGGTGCGTGCGATCTCGGCGGTGAGCCGGCCCTCGTGCATCACGAGGACCCGGTCGGCCATGCCGAGGATCTCGGGCAGGTCGGAGGAGATCATCAGGACGGCCACCCCGTCGGCGGCCAGCTGGCTGAGCAGTCGGTGCACCTCGGCCTTCGTGCCGACGTCGATGCCCCGGGTCGGTTCGTCGACGATCAGCACCTTCGGGCCGGTGGCGAGCCACTTGGCGAGGACGACCTTCTGCTGGTTGCCGCCGGACAGGGTGTTGACGGTGTCGGCGATCCGCGCGTACTTGACCTGGAGCTTGACGGCCCAGTCGAGGGAGCGGCTGCGTTCGGCGCCGCGGTCCATCAGTCCCGCCTTGACGGTCTTGCGCAGTCCGGTGAGGCCGATGTTGCGCTCGATGGACATGTCCATCACCAGGCCCTGGGCGCGGCGGTCCTCGGGAACGAGGGCGAGTCCGGCGGCCATGGCCGCGGAGGGCGCGCCGTTCGTCAGCTTCCTGCCGTCGATCTCCACCTCCCCGGCGTCCCAGCGGTCGACGCCGAAGACGGCCCGGGCGACCTCCGTACGCCCGGCGCCGACGAGTCCGGCGAGGCCGACGATCTCACCGCACCGGACGTCGAAGGAGACGTCGGTGAAGACACCTTCGCGGGTCAGGCGCCTTACGCTCAGAGCGACTTCGCCCGCCCGGACGTCCTGCTTGGGGTACAGCTCGTCGAGGTCGCGGCCGACCATACGGCGTACCAGGTCCTCCTCGGTCATGTCGTCGACCGGTTCGGTGGAGATCCAGACACCGTCACGCAGCGTCGTGACACGCCGGCAGATCTGGAAGATCTCCTCCAGACGGTGCGAGATGAACAGCACGGCCGAGCCCTGCTCGCGCAGCGCGCGGACGACTCCGAAGAGCCGGGCCACCTCGCTGCCGGTGAGGGCGGCGGTCGGCTCGTCCATGATCAGGACACGCGCGTCGAAGGAGAGCGCCTTGGCGATCTCGACGATCTGCTGGTCCGCGATGGACAGGCCGCGCGCCGGGCGGTCGGGGTCGAGCTCTACGCCGAGCCGCTGCATGAGGGACAGGGTCGCGGCGTGCGTGGCCTTGTGGTCGATCCGGCCGAGCACGCGCCGCGGCTGGCGGCCCATGAAGATGTTCTCGGCGATCGACAGGTCGGGGAAGAGCGTGGGCTCCTGGTAGATCACCGCGATGCCCGCGTCGCGGGCGTCGGCGGGACCGTGGAAGATGGTGGGCTCGCCGTCCAGGAGCACCTGACCGGCGTCCGGTCGGTGCACGCCGGCGAGCGTCTTGATGAGGGTCGACTTGCCCGCGCCGTTCTCACCGGCGAGTGCGTGCACTTCGCCGGGGAACAGTTCCAGGGACACGTCCCGCAGGGCGCGTACGGCGCCGAAGGACTTCGAAATGTCCTTGAGTGCCAGCACGGGGGCCGGATCCGCGTCGGACCGGTGGGTCATGAGGGCTCCTCAACGACGCGGGCGATGCGGCCTCACGACGTCGTGAAAGGTTTCAACTAGGTTGCCGGGACGTTAGACATGTAGCCCAGGTCACGTCAATGGGTACAGGCCGAAATTTTCGATAGCCAAAGGTCACAACCAAGTCACGGCAACGCGTAATCGCGCGAGGGGTTGACAGTCGTTCGGGGGGCTCATAACTTCTGCCTTCTGAATCGTTTCAGAGCCATGGTGTTCAGAAGCCGTTCGGAACCGATGCCACAACGGAAGTCACAGGAGCCCCGAAGTGACCGAGCTCTCCGCGGTGAAGGCCGCCCTCAAGACCCAGGCAGTAGAGACGCCGTCGTGGGCGTACGGGAACTCGGGAACCCGCTTCAAGGTGTTCGCGCAGCCCGGGGTCCCCCGCGATCCTTTCGAGAAGCTGGACGACGCGGCGAAGGTGCACGAGTTCACGGGGGCCGCGCCGACCGTGGCGATGCACATCCCCTGGGACCGGGTCGAGGACTACGCGGCGCTGGCGAAGCACGCCGAGGAGCGCGGCCTGACCCTTGGCGCGATCAACTCCAACACCTTCCAGGACGACGACTACAAGCTGGGCAGCGTCTGCCACCCGGACGCCGCGGTGCGCCGTAAGGCCGTCGGTCACCTGCTTGAGTGCGTGGACATCATGGATGCCACGGGTTCGAAGGACCTGAAGCTGTGGTTCGCGGACGGTACGAACTATCCCGGCCAGGACGACCTCCGTGAGCGCCAGGACCGGCTCGCCGAGGCTCTCGCCCTCGTCTACGAGCGCCTCGGTGACGACCAGCGGATGCTGCTGGAGTACAAGTTCTTCGAGCCGGCCTTCTACGCGACCGATGTGCCGGACTGGGGCACCGCGTACGCCCACTGCCTGAAGCTCGGCCCCAAGGCGCAGGTCGTCGTCGACACCGGGCACCATGCTCCGGGCACCAACATCGAGTTCATCGTCGCCACGCTGCTGCGGGAGGGGAAGCTCGGGGCGTTCGACTTCAACTCACGGTTCTACGCGGACGACGACCTGATGGTGGGCGCCGCGGACCCCTTCCAGCTGTTCCGGATCATGTACGAGGTCATTCGCGGCGGCGGCTTCACCGCGGACGTGGCGTTCATGCTCGACCAGTGCCACAACATCGAGGCGAAGATCCCGGCGATCATCCGGTCGGTGATGAACGTGCAGGAGGCCACGGCGAAGGCGCTCCTCGTCGACCGGGACGCCCTGGCCGCCGCGCAGCGGTCCGGTGACGTGCTCGCCGCGAACGCCGTCATCATGGACGCCTACAACACGGATGTGCGGCCGCTGGTGGCGGAGGTCCGCGAGGAGCTGGGGCTGGCCGCGGACCCGATCGCGGCGTACCACGCCTCCGGCTGGGCGCAGAAGATCGCCGCGGAGCGGGTGGGTGGGCAGCAGGCCGGCTGGGGGGCGTAGTCGGTGCGCTCGGCTTTGGCAGCCCGCTCGCTCGCCGTTGGCCTGCCGGCCGGTGGTCGGCTGCCGGTCGAGTTCGGCTGATCGCGCAGTTCCCCGCGCCCCTCAGGGGACCTGCCGGCCGGTGGGCGACTGCCGGTCGTGTGTGGCTGGTCGCGCAGTTCCCCGCGCCCCTCAGGGGACCTGCCGGCCGGTGGGCGACTGCCGGTCGTGTGTGGCTGGTCGCGCAGTTCCCCGCGCCCCTGAAAGGGGGCTGCGCCCCTTTCTCCTCTCTCCTCAATCTCTTCTTTAAGGAACTGGAACATGGCACCCCACCCCGAAGCCGCTGCTCTGCTGGGTCGGTCCAACCGGCTCGGTGCTGATCCTCGTAATACCAACTACGCGGGCGGCAACACGTCCGCGAAGGGCACCGACACCGACCCCGTGACCGGCGGGGACGTCGAGCTGATGTGGGTCAAGGGGTCCGGTGGTGACCTGGGAACCCTCACCGAGGGCGGGCTCGCCGTGCTGCGGATCGACCGGCTGCTGGCGCTCAAGGACGTGTACCCGGGTGTCGAGCGCGAGGACGAGATGGTCGCCGCGTTCGACTACTGCCTGCACGGGAAAGGTGGGGCGGCGCCGTCGATCGACACCGCGATGCATGGTCTGGTGGATGCCGCTCATGTCGATCACCTGCATCCCGACTCCGGGATCGCGCTGGCCTGCGCGGCCGACGGGGAGAAGCTGACCGCCGAGTGTTTCGGGGACGGTGTCGTGTGGGTGCCGTGGCGGCGGCCCGGTTTTCAGCTGGGGCTGGACATCGCCGCGGTCAAGGAGGCCAACCCGCAGGCGATCGGCTGTGTCCTCGGCGGGCACGGCATCACCGCCTGGGGCGACACCGCCGAGGAGTGCGAGCGCAACTCGCTGCAGATCATCCGTACCGCCGAGGAGTTCCTCGTCGAGCGCGGGAAGGACGAGCCCTTCGGTCCCGTCATCGAGGGGTACGCGGCTCTCGGCGGCGCCGAGCGCCGGGAGCGGGCCGCCGCGCTCGCGCCCGTGATCCGGTCGCTGGCCTCCCAGGACCGCCCCCAGGTCGGCCACTTCACCGACTCCGGGGTCGTCCTCGACTTCCTCGCGAGCGCCGAACACCCGCGCCTCGCCGCCCTCGGCACCTCCTGCCCCGACCACTTCCTCCGTACGAAGGTCAGGCCGCTCGTTCTCGACCTGCCGCCGGCCTCCTCCCTCGACGAGGCGGTCGCACGGCTGAAGGAGCTGCACGGCGAGTACCGCGAGGAGTACGCGGCGTACTACCAGCGGCACGCCGACGCCGACTCCCCCGCCATGCGCGGCGCCGACCCGGCGATCGTGCTGATCCCCGGTGTCGGCATGTTCTCCTTCGGCAAGGACAAGCAGACCGCGCGCGTGGCCGGCGAGTTCTACGTCAACGCGATCAACGTGATGCGCGGCTCGGAGGCCGTCTCCACGTACGCGCCGATCGAGGAGTCCGAGAAGTTCCGCATCGAGTACTGGGCCCTCGAAGAGGCCAAGCTCCAGCGAATGCCGGAGCCGAAGCCGCTCGCCACGCGGGTCGCGCTCGTCACGGGCGCCGGCAGCGGTATCGGCAAGGCGATCGCCGAGCGGCTGGTCGCCGAGGGTGCCTGTGTCGTGATCGCGGACCTCAACGGGGAGAACGCGGCTGAGGTCGCCACCGCGCTCGGCGGTCCCGACAAGGCCGTCGCCGTCACCGTCGACGTGACCTCCGAGGAGCAGATCGCCGAGGCCTTCAAGGCGGCGGTCCTCGCCTTCGGCGGTGTCGACCTGGTCGTGAACAACGCCGGTATCTCCATCTCCAAGCCGCTCCTGGAAACCACGGCGAAGGACTGGGACCTCCAGCACGACATCATGGCCCGCGGTTCCTTCCTCGTCTCGCGCGAGGCGGCCCGGGTGATGATCGCGCAGGAGCTGGGCGGCGACGTCATCTACATCGCGTCCAAGAACGCCGTCTTCGCGGGTCCGAACAACATCGCCTACTCGGCGACCAAGGCCGACCAGGCCCACCAGGTCCGGCTCCTCGCCGCCGAGTTGGGCGAGCACGGCATCCGCGTCAACGGCATCAATCCCGACGGCGTCGTACGCGGCTCCGGGATCTTCGCGGGCGGCTGGGGCGCGCAGCGCGCGGCCACCTACGGCATCGAGGAGGAGAAGCTCGGCGAGTTCTACGCCCAGCGGACCATCCTCAAGCGCGAGGTCCTCCCCGAGCACGTCGCGAACGCCGTGTTCGCGCTGACGGGCGGCGACCTCACGCACACCACGGGTCTGCACGTCCCGGTCGACGCCGGTGTCGCCGCCGCGTTCCTCCGATGACGGATATGACTCGTCCGATGACGAACGTGACTCGGGAGGCGGCTGTGAAGTCGTACGCCGCGGTGGACCTCGGCGCGTCCAGCGGGCGCGTCATGGTCGGCCGCGTGGGCCCCGACTCGCTGGAGCTGACGGAGGCGCACCGCTTCCCGAACCGGCCGGTGCGGACCCCCGAAGGGCTGCGCTGGGACATCCTCGCGCTGTACGCGGGGGTCCTCGACGGGCTGCGCGCGGCCGGGCCCGTCGACTCGGTCGGCATCGACAGCTGGGCCGTGGACTACGGCCTGCTCGACGCCGACGGGGCGCTGATCGGCAACCCGGTGCACTACCGGGACACCCGCACGCAGGGCGTCGCGGAGAAGGTGTGGGCCACCGTGCCCGCCGCCGAGCTGTACGCGGCCACCGGACTGCAGTACGCCCCCTTCAACACGCTGTACCAGCTGGTGGCGGCCCGTTCCTCGGCCCAGCTGGCCCACGCGAAGGGGCTGTTGCTCATCCCCGACCTGCTGACGTACTGGCTCACGGGCGAGGCCGGCACGGAGCTCACCAACGCCTCCACCACGCAGTTGATCGACCCGCGCACCGGCGACTGGTCGTACGACGTCGCGGCGCGCCTCGGCATCGACCTGGAGCTGTTCGCGCCACTGCGGCGGCCCGGGGATCCGGCCGGTCTCCTGCGGCCCGGCGTGCTGGAGGAGACCGGGCTGGCGGGGCCGGTACCGGTGACGGCGGTCGGTTCCCACGACACCGCCTCCGCGGTGGCCGCCGTACCGGCCGTGAACGAGCGGTTCGCGTACATCTGCACCGGCACCTGGTCCCTCGCGGGCCTGGAGCTGACGGCGCCCGTCCTCACCGAGGCGAGCCGTGCGGCGAACTTCACCAACGAGCTGGGCCTGGACGGCACGGTCCGCTATCTGCGGAACATCATGGGTCTGTGGCTGCTTCAGGAGTGCCTGCGGGAGTGGGGGGACCCCGACCTGGGAGAGCTGCTGGCCGCCGCCGCCGGGGTGCCGCCGCTGCGGTCCCTCGTGGACGCGGGCGACGCGGCGTTCATGGCTCCCGGCCGGATGCCATCCCGTATCGCGGACGCCTGCCGGGAGTCGGGGCAGCCCGTGCCCGGGTCGCGCGCCGAGATCACCCGTTGCATCCTCGACTCGCTGGCGCTCGCCCACCGGCGGGCGGTCTTCCAGGCGCAGGAGCTGGCCGACCACCCGGTCGACGTCGTGCACATCGTAGGCGGCGGCGCCCGCAACGCCCTGCTGTGCCGGCTCACCGCCGACGCCTGTGGGCTGCCGGTCGTGGCGGGCCCGGCGGAGGCGGCGGCGCTGGGCAACGTCCTGGTGCAGGCCCGGGCGCACGGGCAGGCCGGCGACCGCGCGTCGATGCGTGAACTGCTGGCCCGTACACAGCCGCTGACCCGCTACGAGCCGCAGGGCACCACGGCGGCGTGGCAGGCGGCCGAGGCCCGCCTAGAGGGTTTCTGAAGGGGCGCGGGCGGTGTCGATGGGTCCGCCTCGGGGCGCGACCGGCCACGGTCGACCGGCAGTCGAAACCCCACAGTCGCCGCACCTCATTCCGGCGAAGCCCAGCGCCGCGTAACGTGCACTCATCCGATGACCGATCCCAAGGAGCCGCGATGCGTGTCGCACTGTTCCTGACCTGTGTCAACGACACGCTCTATCCGGACACAGGCCGGGCCGTGGTGAAGCTGCTGACCAGGCTGGGCGTCGATGTCGACTTCCCAATGGCGCAGACCTGCTGCGGGCAGGCGCACTACAACACCGGATACCGGCACGAGGCCGAGCCTCTGGCCCGGCACTTCTCCGATGTATTCGGTGAGTACGAGGCGATCGTGACCCCTTCCGGGTCGTGCGGCGCGATGGTGCGCGAGCTGTATCCGCGGATGGGCGAGCGGGCCCGCGCCGAGGGCCGCGGCGACGGCCTCGCCACCACTCTCGCGCCGGTCGTGCCCAAGACCTACGAACTGACCGAGTTCCTGGTGGACGTGCTCGGGGTGACGGACGTGGGCGCGTACTACCCGCACACCGTCACGTACCACCCGACCTGTCACGGGCTGCGGAGTCTCGGTCTGGGCGACCGGCCGCGCCGGCTCCTCCAGTCCGTCAAGGGGCTTGAGCTGAGGGAGCTGCCGGGCGCCGACGAGTGCTGCGGCTTCGGCGGCACCTTCGCCCTCAAGAACTCCGATGTATCGGCGGCGATGGGGGCCGACAAGGTCCGCAACGCCGAGTCGACGGGCGCCGATGTGTTGTGCGCCGCAGACAACTCCTGCCTCATGCACATCGGAGGCACCATGACCCGGCTCAGGACGGGCATGCGCCCGGTGCACATCGCGGAGATCCTGGCGAGCACGGAAGAGGAACTGGCATGAGTGGTGGCACTTTCGTCGGCATGCCGGCCTTTCCGAAGGCCGCGCGCGAAGCCGTCCACAACAAGACCCTGCGCGGCAACCTGCGCCACGCGACGCACACCATCCGCGCCAAGCGCGAGAAGGCGGTCGCGGAGCTGTCGGACTGGGCCGAGCTGCGCGAGGCCGGCAAGCAGATCAAGGACCACACACTCCGTCACCTCGACCGGTATCTGGTGCAGTTGGAGGAGTCGGTCACGGCCGCGGGCGGCACCGTGCACTGGGCCGCCGACGCCGACGAGGCCAACCGGATCGTGACGTACCTCGTCAAGACGACCGGCGAGAGCGAGGTCGTCAAGGTCAAGTCGATGGCGACGCAGGAGATCGGCCTCAACGAGGCGCTGGAAGCCGAGGGGATCAACGCCTACGAGACCGATCTCGCCGAGCTGATCGTGCAGTTGGGCAAGGACCGGCCCTCGCACATCCTCGTCCCGGCCATCCACCGCAACCGCGGCGAGATCCGCGACATCTTCGCGCGGGAGATGGGCGAGTGGGGCCGTCCGGCGCCGGAGGGCCTGACCGACACGCCCGCCGAGCTGGCCGACGCCGCGCGCCTGCACCTGCGCGAGAAGTTCCTGCGCGCCAAGGTCGGCGTCTCCGGCGCCAACTTCATGGTCGCCGAGACCGGCACCCTGGTCGTGGTGGAGTCCGAGGGCAACGGCCGGATGTGTCTGACCCTCCCCGAGACACTGATCTCGGTCGTGGGCATCGAGAAGATCGTGCCGACCTGGCAGGACCTGGAGGTCTTCCTCCAGACCCTCCCCCGCTCCTCGACGGCCGAGCGCATGAACCCGTACACCTCGATGTGGACGGGCACCACGGACTCCGACACCGCCGACGGGCCCCAGACCTTCCATCTGGTCCTCATCGACAACGGGCGCACCGACACGCTGGCCGACGAGGTGGGCCGCCAGGCCCTGCGCTGTATCCGCTGCTCGGCGTGTCTCAATGTCTGCCCGGTGTACGAGCGGGCGGGCGGCCACGCGTACGGCTCGGTCTACCCCGGCCCGATCGGCGCGATCCTCAGCCCTCAGCTCCGGGGTATCGAGAGCGAGATCGACGCCTCGCTCCCGTACGCGTCCTCGCTGTGCGGCGCCTGCTACGACGTGTGCCCGGTGGCGATCGACATCCCGGAGGTACTGGTGCATCTGCGGGAGCGGGTCGTGCAGGGCGGTGCCGTGACCCGCGAGGGCGCCAAGGTCGTGATCAAGCCCGCCAAGGGACACGCGGCCGAGCGTGCGGCGATGCGCGCCGCGCGGTGGGCGTTCAGTCATCCGGGCGCGCTGCGCACGGGCCAGCGGCTCGCGTCCCGGACGCGCCGTTTCCACCCACGGACGCTGCCCGGCCCCGGCAAGGCCTGGAGCGAGACCCGATCGGTGCCGGCGGTTCCCGCGGAGCCGTTCCGCGACTGGTGGCAGCGGACGCACGGCGGAAAGGACGTCTCGAAGTGAGCAGCAGGGAACTGATCCTGGCCCGGGTGCGGCGAGCGCTCGCCGACGTGCCGAGGGACGACACGCCGTACGACCAGGCCTTCGAACGCGGGTATCTGCGCGAGCACGGGGACCGGGGTGTCGAGCGGACGGTGGAGCTGCTGGCGGAGAACCTGGCGGACTACCGGGCGATCGTGCACCGCTGTACGGCCGGCGAGCTGGCGGCGACGATCGCCCGGCTGCTGGCCGGGCGGGGCTCCGCGTCGGTCGCCGTGCCGACGGGCCTGGACCCGGGCTGGCTCGCCGCCACCGACGTCACGCGGGTGCCCGACAGTGCCGCGGACACCCCGGCCGAACTGGACCGCGTCGACAGCGTGGTCACGGCCTGTGCCGTCGCCATCGCCGAGACCGGCACCATCGTGCTGGACGGCGGCCCGGACCAGGGACGCCGCCGGATCACGCTGGTCCCGGACCACCACATCTGTGTCGTACGCGTCCCCGAGCAGGTTGTGTCGTCCGTCCCCCAGGGGCTGGAACGCCTCGACCCGGCCCGCCCGCTGACCTGGATCTCGGGTCCGTCCGCCACCAGTGACATCGAACTCGACCGGGTCGAGGGGGTGCACGGGCCGCGCACCCTTGAGGTGGTGCTGATGAGCGGAGAGTGACGGGCGCGGTTGGCGTGAAGGCATGATCCGGTTCGAGCAGGTCACCAAGCGGTATCCGGACGGTACGACCGCCGTGGACGGGCTCTCCTTCGAGGTGTCGAAGGGCGAACTCGTCACGCTCGTGGGCCCGTCCGGCTGCGGCAAGACGACGACCATGATGATGGTCAACCGTCTCATCGAGCCGACCTCCGGCCGGATCCTCGTCGACGGCGAGGACATCGCGACGACCGACCCGGTGCGGCTGCGCCGGCGGATCGGTTACGTCATCCAGCAGGTGGGCCTCTTCCCGCACCGGACGGTCCTCGACAACACGGCGACCGTGCCCACCCTCGTCGGCTGGAAGAAGGCGAAGGCCCGGGCGCGGGCCGCCGAGCTGCTCGACCTGGTGGGCCTGGACCCGAAGACGTTCGGTCCGCGCTATCCGGACCAGCTGTCGGGCGGTGAGCGCCAGCGGGTCGGCGTGGCACGGGCGCTGGCCGCGGACCCGCCGGTGCTGTTGATGGACGAGCCCTTCGGGGCGGTCGACCCGGTGGTACGGGAGCAGTTGCAGGACGAGTTCCTGCGGATGCAGGCGGCCGTGCGCAAAACGGTGCTGCTGGTCACGCACGACATCGAGGAGGCCGTCCGGCTCGGCGACCGTATCGCCGTGTACGGGCCGGGCCGCATCGAGCAGTACGACACGCCCGGCGCGGTACTGGGTACCCCGGCGACCCCGTACGTGGCGGAGTTCGTGGGCGCCGACCGGGGGCTGAAGCGGTTGTCGGTCACCGACATCGAGCCCGACGACCTGGAGCAGCCGCCGGTCGCCCGCCTCGACGAGGACGCCGACCGGGCCGCCGACCGGCTCCGGGCGGCCGGTGCGCGCTGGGCGGTCGTGCTGGACGCGGAAGGCGATCTGCACGGCTGGGTGGGCGTCGACGGGCTCGCCGCGGGCGGCACGGTCGGCGCCCGCGTCCACCGGATGAAGTCGTGGGTTCCGGTGGGCGCCCCGTTGAAGCAGGCCTTCGGCGTGATGCTCCAGCACGACGCCGGGTGGGTGGCGGTGCTCGACGGGGCGCGCTTCCTCGGCGTACTGACTCCGGCGAAGCTGCATGAGGCGCTGCGCCGGTCGGTCGACGCGGACGCGCTCGGTGTGCCGCGGGGTCAGGTGGAGTTCGACTCGGTGGCCGACGCCTGATGCTTGCCTGTGCCTGTGCCTGTGCCTGTGCCTGTGCCTGTGCCTGTCTGGGCAGGCTTCCCCTTCCGGTGGCCCGGGCGGTCGAGGAGTCCGAAGGCCCAGCGTTCGTTGAAGCCGGCCAGGAAGCCGACGGCGCACCAGAATCCCCAGAAGGCGGTGCCCTTCGACGCGGCGGCCGCGTCGGTGGCACAGATCTCGTCGGCGCCGGCCGGTATGTGGATGACCGTGACCCAGCCGGCGCTGAGCAGGAAGTAGACGGCCAGGGCCAGGATCCAGCCGACGAGCACCCGGTAGATGCCTTCGTGCCGCATGCTCCGGGACGCCTGGGCCGGGACGACGGCCCCCTGGTGTCCGTTGATGTGCCGCCGTGCCACCTCCTCACTGCTGCGGACCCTCAGCAGGACGCTGAGCGTCGATCCGAACGCGCCGACGCCTCCGCAGACGAAGGCCCCCATCAGGCTCCAGCGGTCGGTGCAGTTGAGTGTGACGTCGGCCAGGCCGAGCAGCTTCATACCGGCGAGGAGCGGCAGTCCCAGTAACAGCACGCTGAACAGCGCGCCGACGCCGAGCCCGAAGTTGAGTCCGCGGCTGACGGCCACCGCGTCGTCCTGCCCGAGCCGGGCACGTAAGCCGTCGATCTCCCGGTTCAGATAGTCGCCCAGGTCCCGGTCGCCGGGCGCGTCGTACAGCCGCTGGTCCCGCAGCACGTTCCGCAGTACGCACTCCACCGTGACCTTCAGCGACTCCCGGGTCTGTGTCTCGAAGGCGCGTTGCGCCGCTCCGTGGAGGTACTGCAGTTGCAGTTGCTGCTTCGGATAGACCTTGCTGAACTGCGCGTAGTCCTGGACGAGTTCGGGCTGCACACTGTCGAGGAGCCCCTTGGGCGCCGGATTCGTCCCTGCGCCCTCGATCGTTTCGCGTGTTTTCTGCCACCGGGTCCGGTGGTGTCCCCCGTTGTCCTTCATAAAGTACGTGTACCGGGGCCCGTCGCCGTGGGGAAGGCGGCCCACCGCACCAGTACGGTCACCGACGTCACGGAGCCGTCACTTCAGCAGGCCCTTGCGGGGCGCCAGCCGCTCGGCTGCCTCGAAGACGCCTTCGACGAGCAGCGCGAAGACGGCCACGAGGACGGCGCCCGCGACGACCTGGGCCGTACTCGCCAGGTTGAAGCCGGCGGTGATGATCCGCCCGAGTCCGCCGCCGCCCGCCAGCCCGGCGATCGTGGCGGTGGCCACCAGGTTGCCGAGCCCTCCGAAGCCGACGATCGCGCCGACCGTGGCCAGCGACACCGCCGAGACGGTGGCGATCCTGAGCCCCGCCATGGCGGCGGGGAGAGCGAGCGGCAGCTCGATGGACAGCAGCAGTCTGACGGGCCCGTATCCCATGCCGCGGGCCGCCTGCCGGGTGTCCTCGGGCACGGCCCGGAGATCCGGCACGCGCTGACCCGGCTGCTGCACCACACCCGCCTGTGCCGGGCCGCCGCGATCGCCATCGAGGACCTCAACTTCACCGACAGCACCAGCCGAGAGAAGCACGGCCGCAACAAGCGCTTCCGCCGCATGCTCTCCCGCTTCCCGACGGCGAAACTCAAAGCCCGGCTGGTGTCGATGGCCGCCGAACAGAACATCGCCATCGTCGCGGTCGACCCCGCCTACACCAGCCGGTGGGGTGCCCAGCACTGGCAGAAACCACTGACCACACCGACTCGCACAATTTCCCGGCACGATGCGGCAAGCATCGCGGTCGGGCGACGCGCCCTCGGGTATCCGATCCGGCGACGGACGACACCGCCCCCTGCACACCAGAGTGATGTGCAGGGGCATCGGACCGTCCAGGCCCGAGCGGAGATCCGGCGGCGTGAGGAAACCCGCCCCCACCCACCCGGACCACGCACACGATGCGTGCCACCGGAAGTGGAGCGAAAGCGGGAGACCAGCCTGCCCAAAACCGTCCGGGGCAGCGCCACCGAGCAACAGTCCTGGCAACAGGACTCACTCCCGCTCAGTGTCTAGGAACGGTTGAACGCCCCTTGTGCCTCTCCCGTACTTCAGAGGCAGCGGGCTCCCCCGCCCGCCGTGCTGGTGCCGTGACAGACAACGTTCGCGCTGTCGCGACGCCCGGCACGCGCTCTCGCCGCGCCGACCGCCGCTCCTTGACGGGCGAACGTTGCCTGCCGCGGCATCAGGAGGGAATCCCGCCCATGACGACCGCACCCCGTACCGCCGCCCTCGTCGTTCTCGTCGGGACGGCCCCGCTCCTGCTCACGGTGGGGGCCGCCGGGCCCGCCGCCGCGCACGGGGCGCCGACGGATCCGGTCAGCCGGGCGGTGGCCTGCTCCTCCGAGGGCGGGCAGCGGGCGCAGTCGGCGGCCTGCCGGGCCGCCGTCGCCTCCGGCGTCGCCGTCTTCGACAACCTGCGGCTGGCGGGCGTCGACGGCCGGGACCGGCAGGTCGTCCCCGACGGCAAGCTGTGCAGCGGAGGTCTGGCCGCCTACCGGGGCCTCGATCTGGCCCGCGCCGACTGGCCCTCGACCCGGCTGACCGCCGGGGCGGGCATGACGCTCACCTACCGGTCGACGATCCCGCACACCGGCACGTTCAAGCTGTTCATGACGGAGGAGGGTTACGACCCGACGAAGCCGCTCAAGTGGTCCGACCTGCCGTCCCAGCCGTTCGCGACGGCCACCGACCCGAAGCTGGTGAACGGCGCCTACCGGATCAAGGCCAAGCTGCCGTCCGGCCGCACCGGACGCCATCTGCTGTACACGATCTGGCAGAACACCAGCACGCCGGACACCTACTACTCGTGCTCGGACGTGGTCTTCCCCGGCGCGAAGAAGAGCGCCGGGTCCGTCGGGTCCGCGACGCCGGAGCCCGTGGATCCGCCGACGAAGTCCGCCGCGTCGAAGACCACCGCCGCCCCGTCGAAGTCCCCGGACGACGTCGCGAGCAAGCCCGTGGAACCCACCCAGACCCTGACCAGCGCGCCCGGCGAGGCGGTCTCCTCCTCCACCGCGGACAAGGACAACCGTGCACCGGCCCTGCCCCTCATCGCGGGCGGCGCGGCGGGTCTCCTGATCACGGCGGGCGCCGCGTTCACCCTCCGCAGGCGGCGCTGACGCCCCGGACCTGCCGTCCTCGGAAGATCACGTGACTGATAGCCTGCGCGTCGCTTCGGAAGTTCGGAAGTCCGGAAGTGAAGAGCGGCAGTTGCGGGGAGGAACGTGCGGACCTGGCGGAGGAGCCTGGAAGCGGCCGGGGTGAACCAGGGCGTACTGGGCGACGACTACACGAAGGTCGCGCGGTTCATGCGGCGGCGGGAGCCGGCCGGTTATCTGGCGGTGCGCCTGATGGTGCCCGTGGCCCATCAGCCGCATGTGCTCGCCGGGTACGCGTTCGCGTCGTTCACCGACGACGTCTGCGACCGTGGCACGGTCCAGGAGCGCACCCGACGCTATGACGCGTGGGACACGCGGGTGCGCGCGGCGCTCAGCTCGGGAAGCGCCGACCATCCGCTGCTGCGCGCGTTCCTGCACACCGCGGCCGACCGTGAGCTGCCGCGCCGGTGGGTCGACTCGTACCTGGACGGCGCGCGGATCGACCTCGACTTCCCCGGCTTCGCCACCGAGGCCGACTATCAGCGGTACGTGGAAGAGCTCACCTGGCCGTTCCTGATGATCACCTCGGGGCTGGCCCATCAGGGCGGCGGCAGTGCCGAGTTCGCGGCGGCCTGCCGGCTGTTCGCCGACGCGGCCCAGCGGACGGACATACTGACCGACCTGTCCGAGGACCTGCGGGGCGGGCGCCTGTATCTGCCGGTCAGCGATCTCGACCGGTACGGCATCACGCGCGAGGATCTCGAACAGGGGCGCGACCTGCCGGGAGTGCGCGCGCTGATGGCGACCACCGCACAGGCCGCGCGCGCCACGCTCCGGGAGTCCGCCGTGCTGCTGGACCACTGTTCGGACGAACACCGGCGGCTGATGCGTTTCATTCTGGACCTGCACCACCAGCGTCTGGGGTCGGTGACGGCCCGGGGCGCCTCGATCACCCGCCGTCCCGTACGCGACCGCCCCGTGGCATGCCTGCGCCTGCTGGCCCGCCGCTCGCCGGGGCACCGGGGCTCTTCCCGGCTTTCCGGAACCGCCCGGTGACCGCTTCGGCCGGCCCTGTTGAACCGGCCTGCCGGGCAGCCAGTGGATCACCTCGGCGGACTCTCCGGTAACGTCAGAATATGAGTCATCCGCATCCCGAACTGAAAGCCGCCCCTCCCCTGCCCGAAGGAGGGCTGAGGGTCGTCGCCTTGGGCGGTCTCGGTGAGATCGGCCGCAACATGACCGTCTTCGAGCATGCAGGCAAGCTGCTCATCGTCGACTGCGGCGTGCTGTTCCCCGAAGAGACCCAACCCGGCGTGGACGTGATCCTGCCGGACTTCACCTCGATCCGTGACCGCCTGGACGACATCGTCGCCGTGGTGCTCACCCACGGCCACGAGGACCACATCGGTGGCGTGCCGTATCTGCTCCGTGAGCGCTCCGACATCCCTGTCGTGGGCTCCAAGCTCACACTGGCGTTCCTGGAGGCCAAGCTCAAGGAGCACGGGATCCGGCCGCGCACGGTGCGGGTACGTGAGGGCGACCGGCGCGGCTTCGGCCCCTTCGACTGCGAATTCGTGGCGGTCAACCACTCCATCCCGGACGGCCTCGCGGTCGCGATCCGCACCGGCGCCGGGATGGTGCTGCACACCGGTGACTTCAAGATGGACCAGTTCCCACTGGACGATCGCATCACCGACCTGCGCGCCTTCGCCCGCCTCGGTGAGGAAGGCGTCGATCTCTTCCTCACCGACTCCACCAACGCCGAGGTCCCCGGTTTCACCACCTCCGAACGCGATCTGAACCCGGCGATCGAGCAGGTGATGCGTACCGCCCCGCGCCGGGTGATCGTCTCCAGTTTCGCCAGCCATGTGCACCGCATCCAGCAGGTCCTGGACGCCGCGCACCAGCACGGCCGCAAGGTCGCCTTCGTGGGCCGCTCCATGGTCCGCAACATGGGCATCGCCCGCGACCTCGGGTACCTGAAGGTTCCCAGCGGTCTGGTCGTGAGCACCAAGGAAATGGAGAAACTGGCCGACCACAAGATCACCCTGGTGTGCACCGGATCCCAGGGCGAGCCGATGGCGGCTCTGTCCCGGATGGCCAACCGCGACCATGTGATCCGCGTCGGCAAGGGCGACACCGTTCTGCTCGCCAGCTCCCTGATCCCCGGCAACGAGAACGCCATCTACCGGGTGATCAACGGGCTGACCCGGTGGGGCGCCCATGTCGTCCACAAGGGCAACGCCAAGGTGCACGTCTCCGGGCACGCCAGCGCCGGTGAGCTCGTGTACTGCTACAACATCGTCAAGCCCCGCAATGTCATGCCCGTGCACGGCGAATGGCGCCACCTGCGCGCCAACGCCGATCTGGCCATCCGTACGGGAGTCGATCCCGAGCGAGTGGTCATCGCCGAGGACGGTGTCGTCGTCGACCTCGTGAACGGCCGTGCGTCGATCACCGGCAAGGTGCCCGCGGGCAACGTCTACGTGGACGGCATGGCGGTCGGCGGCGCCACCGAGGCGTCCCTGAAGGACCGCGTCACCCTCGCGGAGGAAGGCGTGGTCACCGTGGTGGCGATCGTCGACGCCGACACGGGCGCCCTTGCCGAGACTCCCGACTTCCTGGCCCGCGGGTTCGTCCACGACGACGCCACCTTCGAACCGGTCATCCCTGTCATCGAGAAGACTCTGGCGACCGCGGCCCAGGAAGGCGTCGGCGACGCGCACCAGCTGGAACAGCTCATCGCCCGCGCCGTGGCGAACTGGGCCTTCCGTACCCACCGCCGCAGGCCTCTCATCATCCCCGTCATCATCGACGCCTGACCGGCGGCCCTTCCCTTTTCCCGCCCTGCCGGCAGCAGGCACCGGCCTCGGGCACCGGCCTCGGGCGCCGACGGTGCGTCAGAAAGGTAGATGGATGAGCGCGCGTTTCGAGGAGATCGACTGGCGCCCGACAGCGATGGGCGACATCAGCCTGCGGCGTCGCCGCGACCCGGCATCGGACACCGATGTGTACGAGGTGAAGCTCGGCGACGAGTTCTTGATGTCCAGCCTCTTCACAGCCGGCGAGATCGCGCTTGCGGAACTCGGGCTGGCGGAACTGCCGGGCACCGAACTGGACGTCGCCGTCGGCGGACTCGGGCTCGGGTACACCGCCGAGGCCGTGCTGGACGACCCACGGGTGCGCTCGTTGACCGTGATCGACACCCTCGCCGAAGTCATCGACTGGCATCGGCGAGGCCTGGTCCCTCTCGGCTCCCGGCTGACTTCGGACGCCCGCTGCCGGCTGGTGCAGGGCGACTTCTTCGCGATGGCGGCCGATTCGGGCGGCCTGGACCCGACGGAGCCGGGCCGCCGCTTCCACGCCGTTCTGCTGGATGTCGACCATTCGCCGCGCCATGTGCTCCACCCGCGCCACGCGGCGCTCTACCAGCCTGCCGGGCTCCGCGCTCTCACCGAACGCCTCCACCCCGGCGGGGTCTTCGCCCTGTGGTCGAACGACCCGCCGGACGAACAGTTCACCTCCGCACTCACCGAGGTCTTCGCCCAGTCAGCGGCCCATGTCGTCGCCTTCGACAATCCCCTGCAGGGCGGCACCTCGACCAACACCGTCTACGTGGCCAGGACAGAACCGGGGCCGCGGTAGGCAAACAGTTCGGCGGCATTAGTTGAACCCGTTCAAAAATACGGGATACGTTGATGCCGACCGAAGCCGAGGGGGCTCGATGAAGGTAGTGCTGCCCGGGGGAACCGGACAGGTGGGCGCGATTCTCGACCGTGCGCTGACGGCGGCCGGCCACGAGGTCACGGTGGTGACCCGGCGTCCCGTGCGGGCGCACGACATCGGCTGGGACGGGGCCACGCTCGGCCGCTGGGCCGCGGCGATCGACGGCTGCGATGCCGTGATCAACCTGGCCGGGCGCAGCGTTTCCTGCCGGTACACCGCCGAGAACCTGCGGGCCATGATGGACTCCCGGGTGGATTCGGCACGGGTGGTCGGCGAGGCGATCGCCGCCGCCGCGCGGCCACCGCGCGTCTGGCTGCAGATGAGTACGGCGACGGTCTACGCCCACCGCTTCGACGCGGCACACGACGAGGCGACCGGGCTGATCGGCGGCTCGGAGGCCGGGGTGCCGGACTACTGGGCGTACAGCGTCGAGATCGCGAAGAACTGGGAGCGGGCGCAGGCCGAGGCGCCGACTCCCGCGACCCGCAAGGTGGCGCTGCGCTCGGCGATGGTCATGAGCCCGGATCGGGGCGGTGTGTTCGACGTACTGTCGAGGCTGACGCGACTCGGGTTGGGCGGTCCGGTGGCCGGCGGCGCGCAGTACGTCTCCTGGATCCATGACGAGGACTTCGTACGAGCGGTGGAGTTCCTGATCGCCCGGGACGACCTTGAGGGACCAGTGAACCTCGCCTCGCCCGGCCCCCTTCCGCACCGCGACTTCATGTGGGCGCTACGCAGGGCCTGGGGCGTTCCGGTGGGGCTGCCGGCGACACGCTGGATGGCCGAGCTGGGAGCGTTCGCGCTGCGCTCGGACACGGAGCTGCTGCTCAAGAGCCGTCGGGTGGTGCCGGGTCGGCTGCGCGCGGCCGGATTCGCCTTCGCGTATCCCGAGTGGGAGGGGGCCGCCACATCCCTCGTACAGCAGTCCAGGTCGGTTCGTGCGGCATCGGGCCGGGCCCGTGAATCGAGCAGCCACGCCGCGTAGGCAGCCACGCCGCGTAGACAGAGGGTCGGCCATCAGTCGCGGCGAAAGGCGATCAGATCGGTGACGCACGTGCCTGGTCAGGTGCCCGGCGTCAACTGCGGAGCCGGCGGCTCCGACCATCGAGTTCACGAGAGCCGGACCACCGCAGAAGCAGGCGATGGGGAAGCTCGAACGAAACCCTCCGATGCGGCCACGATCACGCCCTGCCGTGAGTCAGCGGAAGCCGGGCCCATCCTCGCCGTGACCTCACCGCCGCGAGCCTGCCGGAAAACGCGGCGGGAATACAAATCATCGACCAGGCAAAGAAAACGTACGGACGAGACCACACCCGCCCGGCAAGGAACCTACTAGGAAATAAAGGGCAATCCACGCCAAGAAAGTTGACAGCGTTCAGTTCGACTTGAGAAGGTAAAGTGATCAACATTGTTGTCAAATTGCCTAATTGATCGCTCCTGGCCCGGAGCGCGAACATTGACCGAGGTATCGAGATGTCTGGATCACATGGCGGCCGTCGTGAACTGATGGCCGGACAGCTTGGCGTATGGCATGCGCAGCAACTGAATCCGGATAATCCGATCTATAACATGGGCGAATACGTAGAGATTAACGGAAAGGTGGATACAGTCTTATTCGAGGCTGCCGCGCGAAGAGTCGTCCAAGAAGTCGACTGTTTTCGTCTGCGCTTCGAGGGAACCGCAGACGAAGTCCCGCGGCAGCATTTTGACCTGGGGGGCGATTGGCTGTTTCACGTGATCGACGTGAGCGGTGAGGAAGATCCCCGTTCCAGCGCGGAGAGCTGGATGCAGGCGGACATGCGACGTCCAGCGGATCTCCAGGGCGGTAGACTTTTCACCCACGCCATATTCAAGGTGGATGAAGATCTCTTCTTCTGGTACGAGCGAATGCACCACATCATCGCGGACGGACTCGCAGGAGTCCTGATAGCCACCCGAGTCGCTGCAGCATACACGGCACTGTTGGTCGGCGAATCCCTCACGGAGGGTGCGTTTCCCTCGAGTTCCGTACTGATGGACGCCGATGCCGATTACCGGGCGTCCGCAGAATTCGAACTGGACCGGGAGTACTGGACGGATCGTCTTTCCGATCACCCTCAACCGGTCAGCTTGAGTGGCCGGGAACCTTCCACCACACCTCATGAACTAACACGTCATACGCTCCGCATCCCTCCCGAGGCCGCCGCAGAACTCAGAAGCTCCGCACGTCGGCTGGGAACGAGCCTCTCGGGACTGGCCTTAGCCGCGAGCGCCGCCTACCTGCATCGCGCAACGGGACAAGAGGACATCATTCTCGGGGTTCCCGTAATGGGCAGAGCAAGTGCACTGCGGAACATCCCAGGAATGACGGCGAATATCGTTCCTCTGCGCCTCACAGTGCAGCCGAAGGCCACAGCGAGGGAACTCGTGAAGCAGGTGTCTCGCGGAGTAAGAGATGCCTTGCGGCATCAGCGATACCGCTACGAGGACATCCTCAGAGACCTGAAACTCGTAGGGCGCAGCGGACTATACCCTCTACTGATCAATATCGTCTCCTTTGACTACGATCTAAAATTTGGTGACGCCCCCGGCAGTGCACATGGGCTCGGTGGCATAAATTTCAATGACCTGTCGATTTCGGTGTACGACAGGTCATCCGACGGAAGCATATCCGTGGTTGTGGATGCCAACCCGGATCTCTACAGCCGGGAAGCAGCGCATGAGCATGCTGCGAAATTCCTTGACGTGATGAACTGGATGGCGCGTTCCACTGCGGAGGAACGCGTACACCAGATCACGTTGATGAGCCGCTCCGAGCAGCGTCTGGTTCTCGAGGGCTGGAACGACACCGCCCGGGAGGTGCCCGCGGCGACGCTGCCGGAACTGTTCCAGGCCCAGGCCGCACGCACCCCGGACGCGACCGCCCTCGTCTTCGAGGACCTGGAACTGAGTTACGGGGAACTCAACGCCCGCGCCAACCGCCTCGCCCGCCTGCTGATCGACCGGGGTGTGGGGCCCGAGTCGCTGGTCGCGGTCATGATGCACCGCTCCGTCGACCTGGTGGTCGCCCTCCTCGCCGTGGTCAAGGCCGGCGGCGCGTATGTACCCATCGACCCGGACTACCCCGCCGACCGCATCACTTACGTCCTCGCCGACGCCCAACCTCTCCTGGTGCTCACCAGCACGGACCTGGCCTCCCGCCTCACCGACAGCCACCCGCCGTACGTGGCCCTCGACGCCGACCGCACCACCACCGCACTCAAGGACCTCCAGGACACCGACCCCACCGACACCGAACGCCGCACCCCCCTGCTGCCCGCCCACCCCGCCTACGTCATCTACACCTCCGGCTCCACCGGGCAGCCCAAGGGCGTAGCCGTACCCCACACGGGTCTCGTCAACTGGCTGACCTGGATGCAGGACGCCTACAACCTGACTGCCTCGGACCGGGTGTTGCAGAAAACCCCCTTCGGTTTCGATGTGTCGGTACGGGAGTTCTTCTGGCCGCTGCTCCAGGGGGCGACGTTGGTGGTCGCCAAGCCCTCGGGCCACCGCGACCCCGAGTACCTGGCCGAGTTGATCCAACGCGAACGTGTCACGATCGCGCACTTCGTCCCGTCCCTGCTGCAGGTCTTCCTCCGCGAACCGGCCGCCGCCGCCTGTACCGACCTGCGAGCTGTGTTCTGCAGCGGTGAAGCGCTGCCCGGCGACGTCGCCGGGCAGTTCCGGAACGTACTGGACGTTCCGCTCCACAATCTCTACGGTCCCACCGAGGCGTCGGTCGAGGTCACCGCATGGACGTGTGACAGCGACACCAGCAGGAGCAGTGTCCCCATCGGACGCCCGGTCTGGAACACGCAGGTCTATGTGCTGGACGCGGCGTTACGGCCGTCGCCGGTGGGTGTTGCGGGCGAGTTGTACCTGGCCGGCATCCAGCTGGCCCGTGGCTATCTCGACCGGCCGGGGCTGACCGCCCAGCGGTTTGTGGCCAACCCCTTCACCCCGGGTGAGCGGATGTACCGCACCGGCGACCTGGCCCGGTGGAACGCCGACAGGCAGTTGGAGTATCTCGGGCGGACCGACGACCAGGTGAAGATCCGCGGGTTCCGTATCGAGCTGGGTGAGGTCGAGGCCGCGCTGCTCTCCCACCCGTCCGTGGCCCAGGCAGCGGTGATGGTGCGTGAGGACCGCCCCGGCGACAAGCGCCTGGTCGGCTATCTCGTCCCGGCGAGCGGTCCGGAGGGTGTGGACATCGCCGTAGTGCGTAGGCATCTGCAGGGTGTGTTGCCGGAGTACATGGTGCCGTCCGCGCTGGTGGTCCTGGAGGCCCTGCCGCTGACGGTGAACGGCAAGCTGGACCGCAGGGCCCTGCCCGCTCCGGACTACCGGACGGCTGACAGCGGCCGGGGGCCGGCCACGGTGCAGGAGGAAATCCTGTGCACCGTCTTCGCCGAGATCCTGGGCCTGCCCCAGGTCGGCGTGGACGACAACTTCTTCGAACTGGGCGGCCACTCACTCCTGGCGACCCGGCTGGTGAGCCGCATCCGATCGGTCTTCGGAGCCGAGGTGCCGATCCGGACACTCTTCGAGGCACCCACCCCGGCTGCCCTGGCGGGCCGATTGACCTCCTCCGGCGCGAGACGCCAACCGCTGGAACGAGTCGAGCGGGCGGAACAGATGCCGTTGTCGTTCGCACAGCAGCGCTTGTGGTTCCTGGGCGAGCTGGAAGGCCCCTCGGCCACCTACAACATTCCCGTGGCTCTGCGACTGACCGGCGACCTGGACGTCGACGCGCTGAGGGCCGCCCTGCGTGATGTGGTCGGCCGACACGAGGTACTGCGCACCGTGTTCGCGACGGTGGACGGGCAGCCCCACCAGCAGATCCTGCCGGTCGAGAACGCCCCGGTCCCACTCGCGGTCCAACGGACAGCTGACCTCAAGGCCGCGATCACCGAGAGCGCAGGTCACCACTTCGATCTTGCCACCGAGATCCCGCTGCGGGCCTGGCTGTTCGAGACCGGTCCTGACGAGCACGTCCTGATGATCTTGGTGCACCACATCGCGGGTGACGGGTGGTCCCTGGCCCCGCTGACGCGGGATCTGTCGGCCGCGTATGCCGCCCGATCCACTGGCCGGGCCCCGGAGTGGGTGCCGTTGCCGGTGCAGTACGCCGACTACAGCCTGTGGCAGCGCGAGCTGCTTGGTGACGAGACCGACCCCGACAGCGTCCTGAGCGAGCAGTTGACCTATTGGCGCCAGGCACTGGCCGACCTGCCGGAGGAGCTGGCGTTACCGTTCGACCGGTCGCGTCCCCCGGTCGTCTCCCATCGGGGTGGCAGTGTCGGACTGACCATTGACGCGCAGGTGCACCAGAAGTTGGTTGAGCTGGCCCGGGTGCAGGGCGTGACGGTGTTCATGGTGGTGCAGGCTGCGTTGGCCGTCCTGCTGCACCGGCTGGGGGCCGGAGACGACATTCCGGTCGGCACCCCGATAGCCGGCCGCACCGACGAGGCACTGGACGATCTGGTGGGGCTCTTCGTCAACACCCTCGTCCTGCGTTCAGACCTGTCCGGCGATCCGACCTTCCTGCAACTGCTGGCCAGAACACGGGAAGCTGACCTCGGCGCCTACACGCACCAGGATGTGCCGTTCGAGCGGCTGGTGGAGGACCTCGCCCCGGCCCGGTCGATGGCCCGCCATCCGCTGTTCCAGGTCATGCTCACCCTGCAGAACACCGCCGAAGCGCGTCTCGACCTGCCCGGTCTGAACATCGAGGCACTGCCTGCGGGCGTCCTTCCTGCCAAGTTCGACCTGGACTTCCAGATCGCCGAGCAGATCACCGACGGCGGCACCCCGGCGGGCCTGACCGGACTGATCACCTACGCCGCCGACCTGTTCGATCCCGCGAGTGTCGAGGCGATCGCACGGCGCTTCCTCATGGTCCTGGAGACAGTGACCGCGGATCCGTCGCTGCCGGTCAGCCGCATCGATGTCCTGGACACCGCGGAGCGGGAGCAGATCCTGTCCGGGTGGAACGACACGACCCACGAGGTTCCGCCGGCCACGCTGGCCGAACTGTTCGAAGCCCAGGTCACCCGCACCCCCGCCGCGACCGCGGTGGTCTTCGACGGTACCGAGGCGACCTATGCGGAGTTGAACGCGCGGGCCAACCGGCTGGCCCGCGTCCTCGTGGGCAGGGGCGCCCGGCCCGAAGAACGTGTGGCGGTGATGATGGACCGCTCCGCCGACCTCGTCGCCGCACTCCTCGCAGTGGTCAAGACCGGAGCCGCGTACGTCCCGATCGACCCGGCCTACCCCGCCGACCGCATCACCTACATGCTCAACGACGCCCAGGCCACACTGCTGGTGACACACCAGGCGATGACAGGCACAGTGGATGACGGTGTGACGCGCATCGTGACGGATGCCCCAGACACCACGGCGGCGCTGTCCACCATGGCCGGGGACAACCTCACGGACCGCGAGCGAGGAGCGGCACTCCTGCCCGCCCACCCCGCCTACGTGATCTACACCTCCGGCTCCACGGGACGCCCCAAGGGCGTCGTGGTAAGCCACGCAGCAGTCTCCTACTACCTCACCTGGGCAATCAGCGCGTACCCCGGGCTGAGTGGTCGGACCGTGCTGCACTCGTCGGCTGCGTTCGACCTGACCGTCACACCGTTGTACGGCACGCTGATCTCGGGCGGTGCCCTGCACATCGCGGATATCCGGGACGGGCTTCCCGCTGAACTGGCGCCCACCTTCCTGAAGGTGACGCCGAGCCACCTGGGCCTTCTGTCCGAAGAGCCCGCCGGATCCTTCGCCCGGGGAGACCTCGTCGTCGGCGGCGAAAGCCTTGCAGGCGAGCAGCTCACACGGTGGCGGTCCGCGCACCGCGACGTCCTGATCACGAATGAGTACGGTCCGACCGAGGCGGCCGTCGGATGTGTCACCTTCACCATCCGTCCCGGGGACCCGGATGTGCTGGATGGTGGCGTCCCCATCGGCCGTTCCGTTCGGCACATGAGAGTCTTCGTGCTGGACTCAGCCTTGCGGCCGGTGCCGCCCGGGGTGGCAGGTGAGATGTATGTCGCCGGGGTGCAGCTGGCCCGTGGCTATCTCGACCGGCCGGGGCTGACCGCGCAGCGGTTCGTCGCGAACCCCTTCACCCCGGGTGAGCGGATGTACCGCACCGGCGACCTGGCCCGGTGGAGCTCTGAGGGACAACTCGAGTATCTGGGCCGTACGGATGACCAGGTGAAGATCCGGGGTTTCCGGATCGAGCTGGGTGAGATCGAGGCCGTACTGACTGCGCTCCCGTCCGTGGCCCAGTCGGCGGTGGTGGTGCGTGAGGACCGCCCCGGCGACAAGCAGCTGGTCGGCTACCTCGTCCCGTCCAGCGGCAGCAGCGGCGGCGGCAGTCACGGCAACACCGCGAGTGTGGATCTTGCCGCGCTGCGCACTCGTCTCGGCGAGGTGTTGCCGGAGTACATGGTGCCGTCCGCGCTGGTGGTCCTGGATGCGCTGCCGCTGACGGCGAACGGCAAGCTGGACCGCAGGGCCCTGCCCACTCCGGACTACCGGACGGCCGACAGCGGCCGAGGGCCGGCCACGGTGCAGGAGGAAATCCTGTGCACCGTCTTCGCCGAAGTCCTGGGCCTCCCCCAGGTCGGCGTGGACGACAACTTCTTCGAACTGGGCGGCCACTCACTCCTGGCGACCCGGCTGGTGAGCCGCATCCGATCGGTCTTCGGAGCCGAGGTGCCGATCCGGACACTCTTCGAGGCACCCACCCCGGCCGCCCTGGCGGGCCGGTTGACCTCCTCCGGCACGAGACGCCAACCGCTGGAACGAGTCGAGCGGGCAGAACAAATGCCGTTGTCGTTCGCGCAGCAGCGGTTGTGGTTCCTGGGCGAGCTGGAAGGCCCTTCGGCCACCTACAACATTCCCGTGGCTCTGCGACTGACCGGCGACCTGGACGTCGAGGCGTTACGGATGGCACTGGGCGATCTGGTGACCCGGCACGAGGTCTTGCGGACGGTCTTCCCGGCCGACGAGGGCAGCCCGTATCAGCAGATTCTTGCCCCGCCTGCCTCGTTTGATCTGCCGGTGGTCGAGGTGGGACGGGAGGGCCTGACGGAGGCGGTTGCCGGACTGGCGGGTCACGCGTTCGACCTGGCGGCGGAGCTTCCCTTGCGGGCGTGGCTGCTGCGGGTGGGGCCGGGTGAGTGCGTGCTGGTGATGGTGGTGCATCACATCGCCGGTGACGGGTGGTCGATGGGACCGCTGGCACGGGATCTGTCGGCCGCGTACACGGCCCGTACTACCGGGCGGGCACCCCAGTGGGAGCCGTTGGCGGTGCAGTACGCGGACTACACGCTGTGGCAGCGCCAGCTGCTCGGCGAGGAGACCGACCCCGACAGCCTGCTGAACGAGCAGCTGGGCTACTGGCGCAAGGCCTTGGACGGGCTACCGCAGGAACTGGTGCTGCCGTTCGACCGGCCACGGCCAACGGTGGCCTCGCACCGCGGATCCCAGGTGAACATCCATGTGCCGGCCGAGGTACATGCCCGGGTTGCCGAACTGGCCCGCACCCAGGGCGTGACAGTGTTCATGGTGCTCCAGACAGCGCTGGCGGTACTGCTGTCCCGGCTGGGCGCAGGCAGCGACATCCCGCTCGGCACCCCGGTCGCCGGACGCACCGACGAGGCACTGGACGACCTGGTCGGATTCTTCGTCAACACCCTGGTAATGCGCACCGACCTGTCCGGTGACCCCACATTCACCGCCCTGCTGGAACAGGTCCGCGAAAACGGCCTGGCCGCGTTCGCGCACCAGGACGTCCC
>NZ_JBEZJY010000019.1:0-181368 GCF_040651415.1 Streptomyces sp. NPDC048484 | reverse complement strand
GGGGAGTGTCATGAATCAGGTGTGGATCTCCTCGAAGGAGTCACCTGATGAGTACGACGACTGATCACCTGATCGAGTCCGTGGACAGCGTGTCGCTTGCCGAGGTCGGCGAGAGCGCTGAGGGTGCCGACGTGAAGTTGATGCCGGTGTCGCAGAACGGTCTGTCCAGTGAGCTGCTGGAGGAGCTGGCCGCGCTCGCGGCCGAGAAGGTCCGCGGAGACGGGCTGCGGCTGATGGGCGAGGGCGGTCTGCTGCCCGAGCTGGCCCAGCACCTGATGCAGGCCGCTCTGGAGGCCGAGATGGATGAGCACCTGGCCGCCGAGGCCGGCCGGGTCGGCGGACGGGGCTCGCGGTCGGGCGGCAACACGCGCAACGGTTACCGGAGCAAGAAGGTGATGACGGAGGTTGGCACCGTCACGGTGCAGGTCCCACGTGATCGGCTGGGCACTTTCCAGCCCCGGATGCTGCCCAGGTACGCGCGCCGGACGGGTGCGTTGGACGATCTGGTGATCTCGCTGACCGCGAAGGGCCTGACCTCAGGGGAGATCGTCTCGCACCTCGCGCAGACGTACGGCATGTCGACGACGAAGGAGACCATCTCCACCATCACGGACAAGGCCCTGGAGTCGATGGCGGAATGGCGCACCCGTCCGCTGGACGCGGTCTACCCGGTCGTCTTCATCGACGCCGTGCACGTCAAGGTTCGCGACGGGCACGTGGCGAACAGGCCGATCTACGTGGCCATCGCGGTCACCGTGGACGGCTACCGGGAAATCCTCGGACTGTGGGCCGGCGACGGGGGCGAGGGCGCGAAGTACTGGCAGACCGTCCTGACCGAGATCAAGAACAGGGGCGTCCGCGACGTGCTGATGCTGGTCTGCGACGGGCTGAGCGCGCTGCCCGACGCAGTCAGCACCGTCTGGCCGCGAACTGTCGTGCAGACCTGCGTCGTTCACCTCATCCGCGCGAGCCTGCGCTATGCCTCGCGCCGGGACTGGGCCGAACTCGCCCGTGATCTCAAGCCCGTCTACACGGCCGTCAACGAGGACCAGGCCCGCCAGCGGCTGACCGACTTCGACGACAAGTGGGGCAAACGCTACCCGTCGATCGCCGGGACCTGGGAGCGGGCCTGGAGCGAGTTCGTTCCCTTCCTCGGCCTGCCCGACGCAATCCGTCAGGTCGTCTACACCACCAACGCGATCGAGTCCCTCAACGCCCGCTACCGGCGTGCGGCCCAGGCGTGCGGGCACTTCCCCAACGAGCAGGCCGCCCTCAAGCGGCTCTACCTCGCCACCCTCGCTCTCGACCCCACCGGTCGCGGACGCCAGCGCTGGAACAACCGCTGGAAGTCCGCCCTCAACGAATTCGACGTCCTCTTCGACGGCCGCCTTACCGCCGGACGAGTGTGAGCCGATCAGCCCACCGAAGAACCTGTAGGCCAAACAGACGAACCACACCTAATTCCTGATAGACCCGCGGGGTGTTGGCGGGGGTCGGGTCAGACGCGGAACTCGCGGAGGTTGACGCCGTTGATGAAGTCGGCCCAGTCGTCGCGGGTGAAGTGCAGGGCGGGGCCGTGGGGGTTCTTGCTGTCGCGGGCGTGGACCATGCCCGGGGTGACGGCTATTTCCAGGCATTCTCCCTGCGCCCCGCTGTAGCTGGACTTGGTCCAGGTGACGTGGGTGAGGTCGGGCGTGGTCATGCGGGTGTCTCCTTGTCGCGCGTCAGCTCGTGCTCGATGGTGGCGATCAGGGCAAGCGAGTCGGCAGGGCTGAGTGCGATCTTGCACAGGGTCTTGAAGGTGCCGGTGAAGCGGTCTACGTCGGGTTGCTTGTCGAGGAAGAGGTCACTGGCGGCGCTCTCGATGTATACGACTTCGGGATCGCGTGCGCCGGGGAAGGTCAGCAGCGCGAATGCGCCGGGCATGCCGGGGTGCGCGCCGCTTGTGTTGGGGATGACTTGCAGTGTGATGTGCGGCTGACCGGCCGTGGCTCGTAGCTGTCGCATCTGTTCGGCCATCACCTGCGGCCCGCCGACGTGGCGGCGCAGGGCGGCCTCGTCGATGACGGCGGTGAGGTGCAGCGGGTCATCCTTGATGAGCAGCCCTTGGCGTTCCATGCGGGCCTTGACGTGCTGTTCGGCGTCGCTGGTGGTGGCCTCCGGCCACACGCCGTGGATGACCGCGCGGGTGTATTCCTCGGTTTGCAGCAGGCCGGGCACGAAGGCTGACTGGTAGTTGCAGACCGTCCGCGCTTGGGCCTCGATGCCGATGTAAGCGTTGTACTCGTCCCGCAGATCGGGCGCGAAGGGTTGCGGCGCACCGTCGTCCTTTGCCTCCTCCCACAGGCCCAGGACGTGATGGCGCGTCTCATCGTCAGCCCGGTAGAGGTTGAGCAGGGCGATCACCGTGCTCTCCCTGGGGCGGAGCACGGCCGTCTCGATGCGCCACAGCGTGGTCGGGCTGATGCGAGTCTGTGCCTTCACCTCCTCCTTCTCCAGGGCGCCGCGCAGCCGTTCCATCTCGGCTGCGAAGCGGCGGAGGCGCCAGTTCGGCTGCCTTGCGGTCACGCTCACATCCCTTCTCCCTGCATGAGCGGTCAGGGCCGAGTCTGGTCCATGGGAAGGCGCCTCGCCAAGCTGGAACCTCAAATGGAAGTCGTTCACATGAACGGCTTGCATAAGCGAGCGCGGGAGGGTCATGCTGAGTCCCGGAACGGCAACCCACCGTGACGGGCCCGTAGCCGTGAGTTGACCGCGCCCTGCCGGGGCCGGGGGCTTGCGGGGCGGTGTCCGTGGGTTTCTGCAGTTCCGCCGTGTGCTTGCCGTAGCAGGCGGGCGGCGCACCTTCGGGGCGTGGCCCTGATCGACCGGGAGGACCGACCCTTGACCCTCGTGACGTATGTCCTTGATCGTCTGCTGCCCGGCACCGGCCGCCGCAGACTCCCGGCCTGTTCGAGGTGCCGGGAGGTGAGCGTGCCATGGACGGTATGACGTACTGGTTCCGGCATGCGGCCGAGCCCAGGGCGGTGCCGCGCGGGCGGCAGTTCGCGGCGAACGCGCTCAGGGACTGGGGACTTGAGCACATGAGTGAGGCCGTGACACTGATCGCCTCCGAGCTGTTGACCAACGCCGTGGCGGCCACCGGGACCACGAAGGCCGAGCTGAGCTATCGCGAACGCGAGACGCTGCCGCTGGTCGCGGCGCGGCTACGTGTGTCCAGCCGGACGCTGATGGTCGAGGTCTGGGACACCAGCCGGACGCTGCCCCGGATGCGAACGCCCGAGACGGACGCCGAGGACGGCCGGGGCCTGCCGCTGGTGACGCTGCTGTGCGAGCGCTGGGACACGGAGCGCCACCCCTCGGGAGGCAAGGTCGTCTACGCGGTGCTGCCCCTCGCGCTACCGCCGGTGAGGGTCGCGGAAGCGCAGGTGGAGCCGCCGCCGGTGGCCGCGTCGCGGGAGGAGCCCGAGCGGTTGCCTACTCGGGTGCGCAAGGCGGGCGGGGAGCCGAAGGTCCGTCCCGATGCCGCGCTACTGACCCGGCTTGAGCGCCTGTTGGAACGCAAGCTCGGCCGCCTTGTCGCGATCGGCGCGTGACGGCGGTACCGGCATGGGGCGGCGAGGACCTTCACCACGTCACGCGGTGCGCACCGCCTCGGCCACGTCACGGTAGATGCCGCCGGCCGTGGTCAGGTGTGTGCGGGCCTCGTCAGGGACGGTCGCGATGTGGGCGAGGCATTCGGCTCGGTGGTAGACCTTCGCCCTCTCCGGATGCCGCTCGATCTCGATCAGGGCGGCCCAGTGGTTGAGGTAGGAGTGAACTGGCCTGATGGAGCCGTGCTCCACGGCCTCCGCGAGTGCCTGGTCCTCGGCTTGGTCGTAGGCGACCAAGAGCTGGGGGGCGACGACGGCACAGGCCGCGCGGAGGGCCGCGGGGGTTCGCTCCGGGCGCGGGATGAGCGGCCCGTCACCTGCTGTTGCGGCGTGCCGCGCGCTCATGCTGCCGTTCCCTTCGCCGTGTCGGTACCAGTTGCTCTGCCCTTGGCCTCTCACTCCTGGACCTCTCGCGTCCGGCCCTCTTGCATCTGGCGGATGCGCGACGAGGTGTATCCGGATGCTTCAGCCCCTTCGCTCTCCCCCTCCCCACCTGCGTCCGTACCGCCCCCATGCTCGCCGCGATGACCAGGGCGATCGCAAGGCCCTCGGTGACCGACAGCGTCTGGCTCAGCACCAGGAAGCCGGCGATCGAGGCGACAGCCGGTTCCAGGCTCATCAGGACCGCGAAGGCGGCGGCAGGCATACGGCGCAGGGCGAGGAGTTCCAGCGTGTACGGGAGGACGGAGGAGAGGATCGCCACGGCGGAGCCCAGGGCGATCGTGGTCGGGTTCAGGAGCTTGTCGCCGGACTCGATGAGCCCCAGGGGCAGGAACAGCACGGCCGCGACCGCCATCGCCAGCGCCAGGCCGTCGGCCTGCGGGAAGCGACGGCCCGTACGTGCGCTGAAGACGATGTACGCGGCCCACATGGAGCCGGCCGACAGGGCGAAGGCGACGCCGACCGGATCGAGACTGCTGAAACCTCCGCCGCCCAGCAGGAAAACACCACAGAGGGCGAGGCCGGCCCAGACGAGGTTGACGGCTCGGCGGGAGGCCAGGACCGAGAGGATCAGGGGGCCGAGCACTTCCAGCGTGACCGCGGGGCCGAGCGGGATGCGGGCGACCGACTGGTAGAAGAGGCCGTTCATCGCGGCCATCGTCATGCCGAAGACCACGACGGTGCCCCAGTCGGCGCGCGAGTGCCCGCGCAGCCTGGGCCGGCAGATCACCATCAGCACGATCGCGGCGACCGCCAGCCGGAGCGTCACCACACCGAGCGCTCCGGCACGCGGCATGAGGCTCACGGCGAGCGCGCCGCCGAACTGGACGGAGATGCCTCCGGCGAGCACGAGGGCCACGGGGCCGAGGGCGCGCAGCCCACCGGGGGTGGGCGCGGTGGCGGGCTCGGACGCGTTGCCCGGCACGGAGGCCGCTCCGGGGACGGCGACGGCGGCCGCGGGGTCGGCGACCGTCGGGGACCGGTCGTCAGCGCTGGGGAAGTTCACGGGGCCGTCCAGGAAGTTTCGGGTCAGGCACGCTTTCGTGCATCAGGATGGACTTACCAGTGCAGAGTAATAGACTACGTCAGGGTTGTGAACCCATTTTGGAGCTTACGGGCGGCCCAGGCAGGCCCAGGGGACGTATCAGGAGTCGGACAGGCCCTCTGCCAGGACCTCTGCCAAGTGGTGACCCTTCATCCTCGCGGTCTGCTGCAGCTGAGTACGGCACGAGAAGCCGTCCGCCAGGATCACCGCGTCCTCCCCCGCAGCCCGGACCGCCGGGAGCAACTGCTCCTCGGCGCATGCCGTCGACACCTCGAAGTGGCCCTTCTCGAAGCCGAAGTTTCCCGCCAGGCCGCAGCAGCCGCCCGACAGGGAGCCAGTCAGGCCCGCCGCCTCGCGCAGGCGGCGGTCCGCCGCGTCTCCCAGCACGGCGTGCTGGTGGCAGTGGGTCTGGCCCACGACCGGGCGGTCGAGGCGAGGAGGCGTCCAGTGCGGGGCGTGACGCTCCAACACCTCCGCGAACGTCAGCACCGCCGCCGCCAGACGCGCCGCGCGCGGATCGTCGGGCAGCAGCTCCGGCAGGTCCGTACGGAGGGCGGCCGCACAGCTCGGTTCGAGGACGACGACGGGCGGGAGTTCCGGAGCGAGGGCGGGGGCGAGGGCTGGGTCGCGGGCCGGGTCGGGAGCGGGGGCGAGGGCCGGGTCGGGGGCGATGAGCGGGTCCAACAGGTCCAGGGTGCGGCGCAGCACCGTACGGGCGCGGTCGAGCTGCCCCGTCGACACATAGGTCAGTCCGCAGCAGACCCGGCCGCGGGGCGCGTCCTTCACCTGCTGGGCCCGCTCCTGGGAGGCTGGCCCCCGCTCGGGCGGCCCGGGCACCGCCGGGAGCGGCATCACGTTCAGCCCCGCCGCCTCCAGGACCCGTACGGCCGCCTTGCCGACGGACGGCGAGAGGTACTCCGTGAAGGTGTCCGGCCACAGGACGACCGCCTTGGGCAGGCTCGCGGCGCCCGGGTCCTCAACGGACTCGGCCCCCGCCCGGGCCCGCGCGCCCGCCCGCGCCCCGGCCCCACGGCGCCACCACCGGCTGAAGGTCTCCCCTGCCACCCGCGGGATCTCCCGCTCGGGCGCGATCCCGCCCAGCCGCTTGGCGAGGGCCGCCAACGGCCGTACGGAGGCCAGGGCATTGACCAGCCACGCCGTACGGGTGCGGTCCACCAGCCGCAGCCACACCGGCAGCCACCCCATCGCGTAGTGCGCCGCCGGCCGCCTGCGGCCCTCGTAGTGGTGGTGCAGGAATTCCGCCTTGTACGTGGCCATGTCGACGCCGACCGGGCAGTCCGTGCGGCAGCCCTTGCAGGACAGGCAGAGGTCCAGCGCGTCGCGGACCTCCGTCGAGCGCCAGCCGTCCGTGATCACCTCGCCGGCCAGCATCTCGTGCAGCAGTCGCGCGCGCCCCCGCGTGGAGTGCTCCTCCTCACCGGTGACCCGGAAGGACGGGCACATCACCGAGGAACCAGCGGTACCGGAGGAACCAGCGGAGCCGGAGGAGCCGGTGGCCACCGGTGCGGGGGTACGGCACTTGGCCACTCCTACGCACCGGCGCACCGCCGCCGAGAAGTCCCCGCCGTCCGCCGGGTAGCCGAACACGACGTCCACCGGCTCGCGCGGGAGGACCGCGAACCGCAGGTTCTCGTCCAGCCGGTGCGGCCTGACCAGCATACCGGGGTTGAGCAGACCGTCCGGGTCCCAGAGGTCCTTCACCCGCTCGAAGAGCCCGACCACCCGGGGGCCGTACATCTTCGGCAGCAGCTCCGCCCGTGCCTGTCCGTCCCCGTGCTCCCCCGACAGCGAGCCGCCGTGCGAGACGACCAGCTCCGCCAGCTCCTCCGAGAAGCGCCGGAAGCGGCCCACGCCCGCCGGCGTCAACAGGTCGAAGTCGATGCGTACGTGGATGCAGCCGTCCCCGAAGTGGCCGTACGGCGCGCCGCGCAGCCCGTGGGACGTCAACAGGCCCCTGAAGTCCCGGAGGTACGCGCCGAGCCGGGCCGGTGGCACCGCGCAGTCCTCCCAGCCGGGCCAGGCCTCGGTGCCGTCCGGCATCCGGGTCGCCGTGCCGCTGGCGTCCTCGCGGATGCGCCACAGGGCGCGCTGGCCGGCGGGGTCGGTGACGACCAGGGAGCCCAGCACGTCCGCCACGCGGACGATTCCCTCCGCACGCGCGCGTGCCTCCGCCTCCGTGTCGCCGCCCGTCTCCACGAACAGCCAGGCGCCTCCCCGCGGCAGTCCCGCGTCCGGCGGTACGAGGTCCGCCGCCATCCCTTCCACCGTCAGCGGCCCGTGCGGCAGCAGTCCGGCGGCCGCTTCCGCCGCCGCGCTCTCGTCGGCGTACGCGAGGACGGCGAGCGCACGCGCGCGGGGAGCCTCGACCAGCGTGACGACCGCCTCCGTGAGGATGCCGAGCGTGCCCTCGGAGCCGCAGAAGAAGCGCGCCACGTCCGCGCCGTGCTCGGGCAGCAGCGCGTCCACTGCGTAGCCGGAGATACGGCGCGGCAGGTCGGGAAAGCCGGTGCGCAGGAGGCTCAACTCGCTCTCCACCAGGGTCCGCAGGCCGTCGGGGGCGCCCGACCAGCCGGGGCCCGGCCGGACCCGGTCTCCGCGCGCGGTGATCACCGACAGTTCGCGCACGCTGTCCGCCGTCGTGCCCCAGGCCACCGAGTGCGATCCGCAGGAGTTGTTGCCGATCATCCCGCCGAGCGTGCACCGGCCGTGCGTCGAGGGGTCGGGCCCGAAGCGCAGCCCGTACGGAGCGGCCGCCTCCTGGAGGCGGTCCAGGACGACTCCCGGCTGGACCACTGCGGTGCGCGTCCCTGCGTCGAGCGACACGATCCGGTTCATGTGCCGGGTGAAGTCGAGGACGACTCCTGTGCCGGTTGCCTGTCCCGCGATCGACGTACCGCCGCCGCGCGCCACGACCGGCACACCGAGCCCGGAGCACACGGACAGTGCCGCCGCCACGTCGTCGGCGTCTCTCGGGGCGACCACGCCCAGCGGTACGCGCCGGTAGTTGGACGCGTCCATGGTGTTCAGCGCCCGTGCGGTCGCGTCGAAGGCGACCTCTCCGCGCACGGCCTTGTCCAGCGCCGCCCGCAGCTCCCCGAGATCCGTTTCCGTCATGCCTCCAAGCATGCATCTCCGCACGGCGGCGACCGGAAGAGTCCCCTCCGGCGAGTACGGGACGGGTCCGGAACTGGTATGGGACTGGTCCGGGACTGGCATGGGACGAGTGACGGGACTGGTATGGGACGACCGGTGACTCCGCGCGCCCCGTTTCGTGCGCCCTATTACGCGCCGGGGCGGCTACTTTCCGGTTTGTGGACGAATTGCGAGAGTGCGCCGGAACCTATCTGTTCCGATCACGAAGTCCCATATAGTGACCGCCAGTTGAGCACCATGTGTCGCATCCCGCCCAGGACACGACCGAGGACACGATTCATGACCGCGCCCACTCCGCAAGCGCGAACCACAAAAGATCGGCCGAGCCTCGCACAACCAGGCGGCGCACGCCCCCGTCTGCGTGCCGTCGCGGTCGCTCCGGTCCTCACGGCCGCGTCGGCCGCGTTCGCCGTCGGAGCCGCGGTCGGCCTGGCTCCCGCCCAGGCGCGCGTGCCGCTCGGCTGGGGTCTGGGCGCGGCGGCCCTTCTGCTGTGCGTGGCCGTGGCCATGGCCGCCCACGCCTCGCAAACGTCCCGATTACTCCGCCGCCGCCTCGAAACGGTCTCCCGGGACGCCGGCCGATTACTTCAGGAGAAGGCCGCGCTCACAGAGGAATCCGCCCGGGAACACGCCCGGCTCACCGACGAGTTCACCCGGGACCGCGCGCGACTCGCCGAGCAGAACGCCCACCAGAAGGTCCGACTGGCCGCCGAACTCGACCGGGAGCGCAGCCGGCTCAGCGCCGAGAACGCGCGCGTGAGCGGCGAGTTACGGAAGGCGCGAACCGACCGCGCCACCGCGATCGCGGCAGCGGCCAACACGGCCGGCCGCCTCCAGGCCCTCTCCACGAGCATGCTGGCCGACCTGCGCGCCATGGAGGAGCGGCACTCCGACGAGGACGTACTCGCCGACCTCCTCCACCTCGACCACCGCACCGCGCAGGCGGGCCGTCTCGCCGACTCCGTCGCCGTCCTCGCGGGCGCGCGCTCGGGCCGCCGCTGGGCACGGCCCATCGTCATGGAGTCGATTCTGCGCGGCGCGATGGGCCGTATCGGCGCCTACCAGCGAGTACGTGTCCACTCGGCGAGTGAGGCGGCGGTCGCCGGGCACGCCGCCGAGGGCGTGATGCACGCGCTCGCCGAACTCCTCGACAACGCCGCGAACTTCTCACCTCCGACGGCCGAAGTGCACGTCTACGTGGAGGAGGTGCCGGCCGGGGTCATCGTCTCCGTGGAGGACAGCGGCCTGGTGATGGGCGAGGCGCAGCTGTGGCGCGCCGAACGGGCCGTCTCCGGCGCGGAGACGGAGCTCGGCGGCCTCGCCGGCACCCGGCTCGGCCTCACGGTCGTCGGGCGGTTGGCCCGCAAGTACGGCCTGACGATCTCCTTCCGCCCCTCGGCACGCGGCGGCACGGGCGTCCTGCTCCTCATCCCGCAGGACATCCTCGCGAACCCGGCGCAGACCTCCGCCCCGGCCCAGAACCCTGGCCGGGCCCAGGGCTGGGGCCGAGGCAGGGACCAGGGCAGGGACCAGGGCAGGGACCACGGTCAGGCCCAGACCCAGCCCCGGCCCGGGTTCCGCCCCTCGGCCCAGAACCCGTATCCGACCCCGGGCCCCACCCTGAACTCGACCCCGGGCACGAGGCCGACCTCGACCCCGGACATGGCCGCGGCTCCCGCCCCGGACGCGGCGGTACGGGAGTCCGCGTCGCCCTTCCCCGGCCCGCGCCCCGGACCCTGGTCCGACCCGCAGAAGGACCCCTGGTCCGACCCCGACCCGGAGGAATTCCCCTGGTCCGGCCCGTCGGACGGCCGCTGGTCCGGCTCGCACGGGTCGTACGCCGCCTCCCATGCCATGTCCGACCTGGACCCGGAGCCGGTTCCCGCCCACGGCTTCCGCCCCCGGCCGTGGCCCGCCACTGATCTCGCCGACATGCTCCCCACCACCACCGACCGCACCGGCGCCGACACCGGTGTCGATACCGGCGCCGATATCGACACCGGCAGGGACGTCGGTAGTGATGTTGGTAGTGACGTCGGTAGTGACTTCGGCACCGACATGCTCCCCAGGCGCCACCGCGGTCGCAACCTCGCCGAGGCAGAGGCCGCGGCGGAAGCCCAGGCAGCCCGGACCCGGGCACCCGCCACCTCCCAGGAGGCCTCCCGCCCCACCCCCGACGACATGATGAACCGCGCCTCCCGTTTCAACAGCTTCCGCCAGGCCGTGCGCCGCCCTCCGGCGGACGAGCCCGTGCAGGCCCGTACGAGCCGTGCCACTCCCCACCCGGAAGGCGACCCCACGTCATGACCGTCTCCATCGGCACCACCGGTGTCACCTCGACCGCCGACGACAAGCTCGCCTGGCTCGTCCAGGGTCTGCTGGCGCGCACTCCGGGTGCCCGGCACGCGCTCGTACTCTCCCGGGACGGCCTGAAACTGTGCCGTACGCCGGAGCTCTCCGCCGACCAGGCCGACCAGCTCGCCGCCATCGCCGCCGGGATCCAGTCGCTGTCCCACGGCGCCTCCCTGCAGTTCGGGGACGGCACCGGGGGTGTGCGGTCGGCGATGACCGAGTTCTACGGCGGGATCCTGTTCATCGTCGAGGCCGGCCAGGGCGCGCACCTGGCCGTGGTCACGGCCGAGGAGGCGGACGCGGGGCTCGTCGGACACAACATGGGCGAACTCGTTGAGCAACTCGGCGAACACCTGAGCGCGCCGCCACGTACGCCATGAGGAGGCCGGGCAGGGACGACAGGCCCGACCGGCTCTACACCCTCACCCAGGGGCGCACCCGGTCCGCACCCGGAACGCCGTTCGACCTGTTGACGCTGGTCGTCGCCGAGTGCGATCCGGTGCCGGGCATGCAGTCGGAGCACGCGGCGATCCTGCGTCTCACCGAGCGGCCCACCGCCCTCGCGGAGGTCGCCGCCGAGCTGCGGCTGCCGGTCACCATCACGAGGATCTTGCTCTCCGACCTGCTCGCCGAGGGCCGCGTCAGCGCCCGCCACCCCCGCAGGGCCGAGCTCGGCGGCCGTCCCGATTCCCACCTCCTGGAGCAGGTACTAGTTGGTCTCCGAAATCTCTGACGCGTCAGGTGATAAATCCCCTGACACTTCCGCCGGCACGTCCGCCCCGGAGGCGGCCCGGTGAACCCCGAACCCGTACACCTCGGCGGGCCCCGGTTCCGGTCCGAACCCGTCGCGCTGTACCGGGAGTTGCGGCGCGAGTACGGCGCGGTGGCTCCGGTGCTGCTCGACGCGGACATCCCGGCGTGGCTCGTACTCGGCTACCGCGAGCTGCACCAGGTCACCGGTGATTCCGTGCTGTTCAGCCGCGACTCGGGCCTCTGGAGCCAGTGGGACCGGGTCCCCGACGACTGGCCGATGCTGCCGATGATCGGCCGCGGGAACTCCTCCGTCCTGCACACCGTCGGCGAACGCCATCGCGCGCGCGTGGCGGTGATCGGCGGCGCCCTGGAGGCCGTCGACCCCTTCGAGCTGCGTACGCACGCGGAACGCTTCGCCGACGAGCTGATCGACGCGGTGTGCGCCGAGGGGGAGACGGATCTCGTCGCGCGCTACGCGGCCCTGCTCCCCGTACGTGTCCTCGCCACTCTCTACGGATTCGCCGACGAGCAGGGGCCGGGGCTCGTCGCCGCCCTGAACGACATGGTCGACGGGCAGGAGGACGCCCTCGCGGGGCAGCTGCACGTGGCCGCCTCCATGGCACGGCTGGTGGCGGACCGGGCTGCGCGGCCCGCGGACGACGTGGTCAGCCGCATGCTCGCCTCGGGGCGTACGGCGGGACGTTCGGCGGGGCGCACGGCGGGGGGTCCGGCCCTCACGCACGAGGAGATCGCCCAGGACCTCATCGTCATGCTGGCCGCGGGCCACCAGCCGACCGCCGGCTGGATCGGCAACTCGCTGCGGCTGATGCTGACGGACGACCGTTTCGCGGCCTCTCTCTTCGGCGGCCGGCGCAGTGTCGCCGAGGCCATGAACGAGGTCCTGTGGGAGGACACCCCCACCCAGAACGTGGCCGGCCGCTGGGCGTCCCGCGACACCCGGCTCGGCGGTCGCGCCGTCCGCGCCGGGGATCTGCTCCTCCTAGGCATCCAGGCCGCGAACCACGACCCGCAGGTCCGCACCCACGGCACGGCCCTCCCCGGCGGCAACGGCGCGCACTTCTCCTTCGGCCATGGCGAGCACCGGTGCCCGTTCCCGGCGCAGGAGATCGCCGAGGTCGTCGCGCGCACGGCCGTCGAGGTGGTCCTGGACCGCCTCCCCGACCTCGACCTGGCGGTACCCGCCGCCACCCTGACGCGCCGCCCGTCCCCCTGGCTGGGCAGCCTGACCAGCCTGCCGGTCCGTTTCACCCCGACCGCGCCGCGGGGTTAGCCCCTTCAGGGACGCGGGGAACTGCGCGACCAGCCCCCACCGGGGCCGCAGACGAAGTAACGGCCGGGGCCCGGGGCGGCAGCCCCCAACGATGACAGGTCCGTCTCATCCGACGGACGACGTTTCACCCAGGTTTCCGGAAACGGCTACGCTCCCGTTGTGGCTGATATCCAGATCCCCGCTGACCTCAAGCCCGCCGACGGCCGTTTCGGCGCGGGCCCCTCCAAGGTGCGTACGGAGTCGCTCACCGCGCTCGCCGAAACGGGCACGTCCCTGATGGGCACGTCCCACCGCCAGGCCCCGGTCAAGAACCTCGTGGGGAAGGTGCGCGAGGGTGTGAGCGACCTCTTCCAGCTCCCCGAGGGGTACGAGGTCGTCCTCGGCAACGGCGGCTCCACCGCGTTCTGGGACGTGGCGACCCACGGACTGATCGAGAACAGGTCGCAGCACCTCACGTTCGGTGAGTTCTCGTCCAAGTTCGCGAAGGCGGCCAAGCTGGCGCCCTGGCTGGCCGACCCGGACGTCATCACCTCCGAGCCGGGCACGCACCCGGAGCCGGTCGCCCAGTCGGGTGTGGACGTCTACGCCCTCACCCACAACGAGACCTCGACCGGTGTCGCCGCCCCGATCAAGCGGGTCGCGAACGCCGACGACGGCTCCCTGGTCCTGGTGGACGCCACCTCCGGCGCGGGCGGCCTGCCGGTCGACATCGCCGAGACGGACGTCTACTACTTCGCCCCGCAGAAGTCGTTCGCCGCGGACGGCGGCCTGTGGATCGGCATCTTCTCCCCGGCCGCGATCGAGCGCGCCGAGCGCGTCCACGCGAGCGGGCGGCACGTCCCGGAGTTCTTCTCGCTCCCCACGGCGATCGACAACTCCCGCAAGAACCAGACGTACAACACCCCGGCCCTCGCCACCCTGTTCCTCCTGAACGACCAGCTGGAGTGGATCAACGGCCAGGGCGGCCTCGACTGGTCGGTCCGCCGCACGGCGACCTCCTCGGGCACGCTCTACGGCTGGGCCGAGGACGTCAAGTACGCGAACCCGTTCGTCACCGACCCGGCCAAGCGGTCCCAGGTCATCGGCACGATCGACTTCACGGACGACGTCGACGCGGCCGCCGTCGCCAAGGTCCTGCGCGCCAACGGCATCGTGGACACCGAGCCCTACCGCAAGCTCGGCCGCAACCAGCTCCGCGTCGCGATGTTCCCGGCGATCGACCCGGCGGACGTCGAGGCACTCACGAAGTGCGTCGACTACGTGATCGAGAAGCTCTGACCTTTTCGGTACGACGACGAGGGTGCCCGGCGAACACCGGGCACCCTCTCTTCGTTCTTCGGGCGGAGTTACGGGGTCACCCGGCGGCGGAGGGCACTTCCGCGCGGACGATCAGTGTGCCGATGTGACCGGGCTTCGGAGCGTCAAGCACGCACGCTTCAGCGGAGGCGAAGCCGGCCCGGGTCAACAGGCGTTCCCAGACGGCGGGGCGGTAGCTGTAGCGGTAAGTGAACATGGCCTTTCCCGCGAAGCCGCCCTTGTACATCCCCTGCGGACCGTACGCGCCAGGGATGGCAGGCGGCTGCGAGAACACGAACACGCCGCCCGGGTTGAGTCGCGCCCGCACGAGCGGGAAGAGCTGGCCCGGGTCGGCGAACCAGGCGGCACCGAAGACCGAGTAGACGGCGTCGTACGTGTCGCCGGAGGCGGCCAGCCACTCCAGAACCTCTCCGCAGGCGAAGACAGCGCCGGTACCGGCCCACCGCTCGGTGCTCTTCTTCACCATGACCGGGGAGAGATCGATGCCGTACGAGGTGATGCCGCGCTGGGCGAGGTGAGCGAGGGCGCGGCCGGTGCCGCAGCCGATCTCCAGCACGCTGCGCGGGGCACCGAGCAGTTCGGAGCCGGGGCCGTGCCCCGCGTACTGCGTCCAGCAGAACACCGGCTCGGCGTCGTCCTTGAAGGCGGACTCGGCGTAGGCGTCCCACAGTTCGGCCTCGGCAGGGATGTCGTGCGGTACGGGCACGGTGTGTTCCTCTTCGAATCCGCGCTGGATACAAGCCGCAGGGCCGTGCGGTGGCGTGGCCTAGCCGAGCTGCCGGAGGAACGCCTGCCAGCCCTCGCGGGAGACGGTGAGCAGGGGACCGCCCGATTCCGACCGCTTGCTGTCACGGACAGCTCGGCCGCCGCCAGCCGTGTCGGCGACCTCGACGCAGGCGTTCTCCTGCCCCGAGTACGAGGACTTCCAGAAGGGGCTTATGACCTCGGTCACGATGTGTCTTCCTTCAAGCTCCGCAGTATGCCCCGGATGAGCTTCGCGCTCGCGTCCGGCGCCAACGCTGACGATCGTAGTAGGTCGTATGCATTGGCGTAAGCGGCCAGGTCCTCAGCTCCTTCAAGAACCGATGTACCTCGCAGATTGTCCATGGCGACCGCTTCGACCGTCGGTTCCTCGTCGAAACTGAACGAGTAGAAGGCGGAGGAGTAACCGGCCAGGACACCCGCGCTGAACGGCAGCACCTGCACAGTGACATTCTTCCGCTTCCCGACCTCAAGGACAGCGGACAACTGCTCACGGTGAATCTCGACGTTCACCAGCGGGTGCGTGAGAACCGCTTCCCAGATGATGGCCGTGTACGACGCCCCACCCTCATCGATCTTCGTCTGCCGCCCCACACGCACCTTCACCAACTGGGCGACCCGTTCCGGGTCGATGTAGTGAGGACCGTCGGCGATAACCGCTTCCGCATAGGCCGGAGTTTGCAGCAGCCCCGGAATCATGACCGGTTGCCACTCACGGATGTAGGTCGCGTCGTCCTCCAACGCGATGTGATCGACATAGTCCGGGCCCAGGTGCGCAGCATGCTCAAGCCACCAGCCCCGGTTCTTCGAGTGCTTGGCCAGCTCCTCCAGTTTGGCCCGCACTTCTGGGTCCGTGACGCCGTACGCGTCCAGCAGAAGCCGCACTTCAATGACGCGCGGTGTCGAATGCCCGGTCTCAACGCGGCTGATCTTGGCCTGACTTGACGCGATGATCTCTGCGGCCTGCGGCTGGTCCAGCTTGGCGGCCTGACGATACTGCCGAAGTGCCGTGCCCAAGCGCCTGCTGCGCACGGTCGGCCGCCCACCTGCGGGCATGTGTGTCTCCCCTCTGCTTCGCGAAACGATGCCACACAGGCAGCAGACCCATGAGTACATCACCCGATCGAGTGAGATGTTTGCATGTATACGAGGATCGGAGTTGCACGGATCCCGAATTGAACCCTAGTTTCGTGAAGGCGCCGCCAGAGCGCACACCTTGACGTCACGTCAGGAGGTACGGCACCCCCATGCCCGTAACCGAAACCGAGACCTTCCGCATCCCCAAACACAGAAGCCACGTCCCCATCTCCCGTCAGCGCGTCTGCAAGACACTCGCAGACTGGGGTATCACTGGCGAACTCGCCGACTCAGTAACCCTGTTGGCGAACGAACTCGTCACCAACGCCGTGACGCACTGCCGGGTGCCCTACGCCCGCATCCAGATCACCCTCACGCTCGACGGCCCGGAGTTGGTCCTGGAGGTCTCCGACCCGGACAAGGACAGACTCCCCCGACCCCACGACTCGGCCCCGGACGAGGAGAGCGGGCGCGGCCTCGCGCTCGTAGCGGCGTTGGCCGACTCCTGGGGGCATCGGCATGGGTCGTACGCGAAGTATGTATGGGCCCGGTTCACACTCGCGGAGAAGGAGAAGCTGGAGGCGGCCGATGTTCCGGCTGGTTCATGACACGGTCGCCCGCCTGCTCGGCCGACCGCGCCCCAACCGTCGCGAAGCGAACGACTGGGACCTCGCGCGCGAGGTGAGGGCACCGGACCCCTACGTGTGGCGACTCCTCAACCCCCACGACGCCCGCTGGCGCCGCTGGTCCAAACGCTCCCGCGCAACCGGCCGCTACCCGCCGTTTCCAACCGGGGAAGCCTGCTGGCAGCGCCCGTGCCCGCAGGCGCCGTCACCTCGGAACGCCTACGCCGATCCGGTACGCCTGTACCTACTGTGCTCAGACGCCGAGGCCTCGGCGGACCCGGGCGCGAGGCGGCGGAGCCTCCCGAGGCATGGCTGACACCGCTCAGGAGCGCCAACATGAGGCAGGGCACAGCCCATCCGTCGGCTGGCGAAGGACGAGACCGGAGCACGCCTTCGCCACAGTTGCCCGGCAACTTCGAGGCGTGGCTGCTGGACTGCGCACCGGCCCCCGACTGCGACGTCTGCGGCGCGAACTGGCGGCAGATCATCGCGTGTGAGCAACGCGGTGACATCACGCGGGCCGCACGTCACGCCACCGAGATCCGGGACCACCCCTCCGGGGTGCACTCGGGGCCGTAGGACGACTACCCGCTCCGCCTCCCCTCTCGCCGTCCCGCAGCGACATGGAACCTGAGCTCATGGAACAGGCGCCCTTCTCTCATCCCGTCGTACAGCTCACACTCGGCACCCCACCACCACCCGGCGCACCCCCGAACCCGAAGGTCGCCGAACCGCCCACCGGCACACTCCCGTTGTGGGCGGCGTTGGTGGCCGTCACGGTCGTCCCGCTCTGTGTGTACGACGCGTTCCACATGCTGGTGACCTTCTGGGCGCCGGGCCAGGTCCAGGTCGTCTTCCAGGACGTGAGCGCGGTTGTGCCGGTGTTGGTCACCTTCACCTCGGCGTTGAAGCCGCCGCCCCAGTCGCTGCTGACGGTGTACGCGGCCGTGCAGGCGGCCGTGCCTCCTCCCGGGTCACCTGGATCGCCGGGGTCGCTGCCGCCCGGTTCCGACGGGAAGCCCGGCGCCTTGACGCTCGCGAGGTACCCGTCCTTCACCGTGTCCACGGTCGCCCAGTCGTCCTTCAGGATCCCGCCCGTGTCACCGGAGTTGGGGTTCCACGACCAGAAGGTCCAGGAGACGCTGTCGGCGCCGTACGTGCTCGTGGGGCGCAGGTAGCTGACCAGCGCCGCGAGCCACTTCTGGTCGACGGTCGACTGGAGGGTCGTACCGAACTCTCCCACCCACACCGGCGCGATGTTCTGCTTGAAGATGTAGCCCCAGTACTTGTCCCAGACGCCCGGCATGTTGGCGGGGAAGGTCGGATCGCTGAACCAGCTCTGCTGGGCCACGCTGGTGGCGTAGTCGTGGGCCGAGTAGACGACCCGGTTCGGCACGGTCAGCTGTACCGGGTACTGCGCGACCCCCATCAGGTTGCCGCCCCACCAGCCCGAGACTCCGTCGACCGTCTGCACGCCCTCCACGAAGACCAGCAGCTCGGAGTTGGCGGCCAGGACCGCGTTCCCGGCGCGCTGGGCGGCAAGCCGCCAGTCCCTCGTCGTGTCGCCGCAGCCCCAGCAGGCCGGATCGTGCGGCTCGTTGTGCAGGTCGATGCCGATCATCGTGGAGTTGCCCTTGTAACGGGTCGCCAGCGCCTTGAGGTTGGTGATCCACGTCGTCTCGGGGACCGCGGACGTGTACCAGAGCGCGGACTGGCCACCCGCGTCCGGCCGGTGCCGGTCCAGGATGACCTTGAGGCCGTCCTGACCCGCGTACGCCACGATCCTGTCCATGATCTGGAGGGGTGTGAGTCCTTGGAGGTCGGCGTTCTTGCCGCCGGAGAAGTCGATGCTGTTGGCGACGGCACCGCTCTTGAGGATGTCGTCGCTGTAGGGCAGCCGGATGGTGTTGTACCCGAGCGACTTCATCTGGTCGATCATGCTCTTGTAGTCGCGTGCCCAGAGCCCGTGGACGGCGTTGTTGGACGTCTCGAACCCGAACCAGTTGATGCCGGCGATCCGTACCGGCTGTCCTGCTGCGTCCAGGATCTGCCGTCCGCTGGTGTGCCAGTAACCGGCTCCGGCGGCGGCCTTCGCGACGGCTGCCGTGTCCGCGACGGCTGCCGTGTCCGCGTGCGCGGCCTGGGCGCCGGTCTGGACACCGGCCAGCGGTAACAGGAGCGCCGCGGCGGCAGCACCCAACGCTCTTCGCAAGCTGCGGAACATGTCGCTGCTTCCTCTCGGGAGGCGCGGGCCCGGAAGGGGTGGGAGCGCTCCCACCACACCGCGCACCCCCATGGAAGTCAGTAAGCGTGGACACGTCAATAACCCGTACGACATTCGGGGACGGCTCCGACTTCGACCACTTCGAATTCGGGCTTCAGCGGATCCTCGACGGTCTCGACGTATTCGTCGGCCGCCGCCGGGAGTCGAGCCGCGACGACAGGTGAGCGGAACCGCACTTCACGTGCCGGCCGGCGAACGCGCGTTCGCCTGTGGCCCGCACTCGCGTGCGGGCCACAGGCGGTCAGGCGGTCAGGCCGTCGGGCGGTCCGTTTCCGTCAGGACAGGATCGTCCGTCAGAACTCGCCGCCAGGACTCATTACTGACGGAGTCCGCGCGAGGCCAGCAGGCCGCACCCGCCCGTCGGGCTCTCGCACCCGGCGTTGCCCGCGGCCAGTACGGCGCGGGTGCCGGGAACGCCTTCGACGTCGAAGGCCGTGCTGCCCTCACTCGTCGAGGTGAACTCCGCGGGAAGTTCCTCGGTGGTCCAAGTGGTGCCGTCCCAACGGGAGAACACCGTGTGGCTGTCGCCCTGGGGCCGCCAGCCCGCGACCCACACGCCCCCCGCGCCGTCCGAACCCGAGGCGTTCACCTCGTCGACCCCGGGGTCGGGTAGCTGCTGCCACTTGCGGCCGTCCCAGCGCGTGGAGATCAGCCCGCTCGGCACCCCTGGGTCGTTGCTCTTGCCGAACACATGAACCGTTCCGCGCCCGGTCGACACGACGTGGTTGGCCATCCAGCCGGGGCCGTACTCGTAGGGGGCGGGGACGGTGGTCACCGTCCAGCGTCGGCCGTCGAAGTGGTAGAGCAGGGGCGTGGCGACGCCGTCCGCCTCGGTCAGGGCGCTGACCCATACGTCGTCGGGGCTGGTGCCGGTGACGCTTGAGGGCTCCACCGGCCTGCCGTCCGGTGCCTGGGGTAGTGCCGTACGGCTCCACTTGCGGCCGTCCCAGTGCTCCAGCTGCCCGGCGTACGCCTTGGCCGGGTCGGCTGGGTCCGCTGTCGGGTTCCAGTCCAGGGTGGTCAGCCACACGGAGTTCGCGCCCGTCGACTTCATTTCCACGACGAAACGGATCGACCCCGCCGCGGGCCCCGGACGCGACACCGCCTTCCAGCGGCTGCCGTTCCAGTGCTGGAGCACGACCGGGTCGGCGGCTTCGGGGAGCGCGGAGCCGTCGCGGAGCCGGTCCGCCAGGTTGTCCGGCAGCCGGTTCAGAAGCGTGTCCGGCAGTCGATCGGCCTTGCGGCCCTGCGGCGTCCGGGCGTCGGACGAGGAGGCGGCGCCGATTTCGATGTCGGTGTACGTGCCGGCCGCCCAGACGTCGTCCGGGCCCGAGGCTGCCACTGCCTCCAGCTGCGCGGGTCTGCCGCCGGTCCCCGCGGGCGGAACATCGCTCCACCGTTTGCCGTCCCAGTGCTTGGCCACCGGCGCCACAGCCCAGGACTCGTCCGTCTTCCCGCCGACCGCCCACGCGTCGGACCGGCCGGTCGCGGTGACGTCGTAGAAGTCGGTCGACTCCGCGCCGGACAGCGGTACTTCGAGCTTCCAGGGCGCCTTCGGCGCCTTCGCGAGGGCGGCCCGCTGTTCACCCGGTGCCGGTGCCTGCGCCAGCTTCTGCCCAGGTGCCTGCGTCTGCGCCTGCGCGGCATACGGTGTGAGCGCGATGGCGCAGGCCGCGAGTGCGGTGGCCACGCGGGTGGCAGGTAGAGCCATCCGTCGTACGGGGCGTTGTACGGGTCGTCCTACGGGCGTTGTCATCTTCTTCTCCTGTGCTCGTGCTGGAGGGTGTCTCGCCAACTCACCCGCGCTCAGCGCTGAGCGTTCTTCGGCACCGTGATCTGGCTCTCGCCCCAGCTCATCCGGGTCGTCGCCGTGTAGTTCACCGTCGTGCCGGCGTCGAGACCTGCCTTCTGGGCCTTGGTCGACGGTTCGACCAGCAGGAGCTGCTCGCAGAGCATCTCGCCGGTGGACTCGTCGACGACCAGCCGCTGCTCCACGCCGCCCAGCGGTGTCCGTGCCGTGCCGGGGAAGGTGAAACCGACGCCCTCGCGCCCCAGCGGATCGGTGACGCGCCCCAGCCCCCGGACGCCGGGCAGTTCCGCCATCACCCGGTACGCGGCCGCCCGGACGGCGGGCTTCACCGGCATCGTGATGAGGTCGGCCGCCTGGCGCAGCACATAGGCCGTGCGGCCCGCACTGGTGTCGGCACCGCTGTCCTTCGCGAACTGCTTCTCCAGCTGTCGACGCAACTCGCCGCTGTCGGAGGGCAGTTCAAGCAGATCCTGGTAGGTGACGTTCTGCGGGCCGAGAGCGTAGATCTTGTCGTCGTCGTCCGTCCGCATGACCGTCGGCTGCTGGGTTCCCATCGTGTACCCGAGCGTGCCGCCTTCCTCGTTGCCCTGGACCTCGGCCTGCATCGTGTCGGGTGAGCCGGCGGCCCGCCAGCGTGCCTCGTCCTCCTTGGTGCGGGGCTCGGTCACACCGTCCAGACCGGAGACCATCAGGCTCTTGGCTCCCGGGCGCACGCCCACCGACCACTCGTCGGTCGACTTGCTGCGCACGGCGACGGGCTGTCCCTTGCCTCCCGCCGCGCTGACGACGTTCACGTCCTCCGAGCGCGTGGTGGTCTGCCAGTACGTTCCCTCGCCGGTCGACGTCTCGGCCTTCTTCGCCACACTGAGCAGTTGGAGACGACCGTCGACGCGGACGTCACCCTGGCCGTCCGACGCCGACGAACCCGGCCCCGCACCAGCGGAGGAGGACTGCGGGGACGCGCCCTGGCGTACGCCCGAACCATCCCGGTCGAGCGTGGTCACGACCACCGCGGACGCCGCGACGGCTGCGAGGGCCGCTACGGTCCCGAGCGGCCGGATCCCGCCCCGGAACAGGTCCGGCACCCGGATTCGGTCCGACACCCGGAAGCGTGCCTCGCGACGGTTCGTCGCTTCGGCCAGGATGCGTGCCAGATCCTCGCGCTGCCGAGGGGAGCCCGCGAGCCTGGACGGGTCCAGTTCGTCGGGCCGGGCGTCCGCGAGCACCTTCATGACATCAGGCCGCCCGGGCCGTTCCTGGGTCTTCTTCACGTGAGTGCTCCTTTGCGATCAGTGCGGGGCGGGGCCTGTCCGAATGCTGCGGAGTCCGTCTTCTGCCTGGACAGCGGTACGGGTGCCGGTGCCGGTGCCGATACGGAGACCGGTGCGGCCACCGGTACGGGCGCCGCATTGGCCAGGTACGCCGGCTCCATGGCTTTCTCCAGACGGCGGCGGGCCCGGTGCAGCCGGACCGTCAGCGTCGCGGTGGTGCAGCCCAGGACGCGTGCGGCCTGTTTGGTGCTCAGCCCCTGCCAGGCGATGAGCGTCAGCAGTTCCCGGTCGGCGTCGGACAGGCCCGCCAGGGCCTGCAGCGCGGCTTCCCGGTCGGTCACGTCCGCCGCGACGTCGCCGACGTCGGTCCGGGCACCACTGCTGATGCGCTGCGCCTCAGCGGCGGCGAGGGCGTACTGCCGGCTGTCCCGGCGACGCAGCTCGCGCATCAGGTTGCGAGCCACTCCCAGCAGCCAGGGCAGCGCGGGTTGCGGAATGTCCCGCACCCGCCGCCAGGCCACGGTGAATGTCTCGCTGGTGAGGTCCTCTCCTAGCTGCCGCCCCACCAGACTCGTGCTGTAGGCGAGGACGCGCGGATAGCACTCCTCGTAGACGTCCCGAAAGTGTTGGGCATGTGTCATGCGCCGTCCCTTGTATCGGCTCTCTTACCGAGGAATGCGCGCAGCGGCCCACTTCTTACAGGGCGAACCGAAAAACCACAGGATGTGCCCCACGTCACACCCTGATGCGGCCAGGTGGCGGTTGCTAGCGACGCCGGAACAGGCGCTTGAGGCCGTAGACGACGGCGAGGGCGACGGCCAGGGCGATCGCGCCCATCTTGAAGTCGCCGCCCGACCCGTCGTCGCCGTCGCCCGAACCGCCCGAGGACGACTTGCCATCTCCGCCGTCCTTGCCCGGGACGCTCCCCGGCTCCACCGAACTCCCGCCTCCCTCGCTCCCGTAGAGCAGGGTGGATCCGTCGGGGGTGTACGTCACCGACTCGCCCTGCCCCTGGAGCGGCACGTTCAGCCGCCCCTGCCGCTTCGGCTTGCCGTTGTTCCAGTCGTACGCGATGCCGCCGAAGTAGCCCCGTACGGCGAGCTGCTTGCCGTCGGGCGAGAAGGCGCCGTCGGTGACCCAGAGGTCGATGGCGCTGACGCGCTTGAAGGTGTTGGTGCCGGAGGCGGACAGCTTGGCGGGCCCCTCGTACAGGTCGCCGCCTTCCTCGTCCTTCGAGACGATGTAGACCCGGCCGGTCTTCGGGTGCACCATCAGCGCTTCGGCGTTGCGGGCCCCGTCCGCGTACTTCACGTCGTACTGCGTGGCCCGGACGGTCTGGTCCTTGAGCTCCTTCGGCTCGGGCAGTTCGTAGATCCACACGTGGTCCCACGTGCCGCCGAGGTTGTCGCCGATGTCGCCGACATAGAGGTGGCCGTTCGGACCGATGGAGATGGCTTCCACGTCCCGGGGCCGCCCGACTCCCGCCATGGTGACGGTGGCGACGGTCTTGCCGCTCTTGCTGTCGACGGCGTAGAGGAAGGCGCCGTCGTCGCTGTCGTTGTGGGTCCAGTAGATGCCGGGGTGGGCGCGGGAGGCGGCCAGCCCGCTGGACTCGGTGATCCGGGGGTCCTCGATCGTAAACCCCTCCGAACCACCCGAACCCTCCGAACTCTCTGAGCTGTCCGAACTGTCCGCCCCGGCGCCATCGGCGGCGACGGCGGCAGCGGCGGGCGCGACGAGCACCCCGGCGAGAAGGGCTCCGGCAAGGAGCACAAACGAGCGATGCATGCCCCAAGCCTGCCACCCCCGCCGCCGGTTCGGCGGGCGTGTCCGGCTTCACACCTCGTTGCACCCTGCCTCCGCCGGTGATCGTCCATCATGAGCGGATGCTCAGGTTCATGCCCGTCGGCGATTCCATGACCATCGGAAGCGCCGGCGAACACACTTGGCGTTACCGGATGTGGCAGCATCTGCGCGCGACGTACGGGGGCCCGTTCCAGCTCGTCGGCCCCCGGGAGGCGCTGTACGACAAGGCCACGGGCGCCGCCGACTCGTACGAGTACGCCGACCCGGACCCCGCCTTCCCCCGCGCCCACCTGGCCGGATGGGGCGAGGGCTGGCAGCACCTGAGCCCACTGATAGCCGACGCGGTCCGCGCGTCCCGCGCCGACGTGCTCCTCGTCTCCCTCGGCCTGATAGACCTCGGCTTCTACACGAACGCGCCCCAGACCGCCGAGAACGCCCGCGCCTTCATCGAGCGGGCCCGCTCGGCGAACCCGCACGTCTCGATGGTCCTCCTCCCGGTGATCCCGAACATCCGGGCCGAGACCGACGCACCCTTCGCCCGCGAGGTCGGCCTCTTCAACGAACTCCTCGCGAAGGCGGTGGCGGACCTGGACGAGCCGGGGTCCCCTCTGCTCCTGGCCTCGACCCCCGATTCCCCCGACTCCCCCGACCGCTCCAACGCGTACGACATCCACCACGACACGTACGACGGCACCCACCCCAACGCCTCGGGCGAGCACAAACTGGCGGCGGCGTTCGCGGAGGCGATGCACCAGGGGTGGGGCGTGGGCGAGGAGTACGTGGCCGAAAGGGCCTGACCGAATCCGACGGTCTCCTGGTCACCGTGCTTATCGTTGTACGGCGCGGCTGTACTCGTTCGTGAGGCAGCCGGGGTGGAGAGCGCCACGATGACCATCCTGGAAGACAGGATCAAAATGGTCGACGAGAACGTCGAGAGCTTGGACCAGTGGTTCGAGCGACTTGAGCGGATACCCGTCCCCGAGGGAATCAAGGTCGAGGTCGTCGGGGGCGACGTCTTCATGACGCCGCAGCGAAGCGTCCATTGGCACATCATCCGGAGAATCACCAGGGCGTTGGAGGACAGGTTCGGCATGGACGTCGAGGCACAGTCCGACGTGCGGATCGACTTCCCCGGTCACCAGAACGGCTTCTGCCCCGATGTGGCGAAACTGCGTGAGGGGTCGGAAGAGGACTCGGCCGGGCGTTGGCTCCACCAGGACGTCGAGTTCGTCGGCCTCACCCTGAAGACGGACGACTTCCCCCGGGACTGACGCCGCGACCCGGCCTCGCTCACTTGCCCTCCGGGGGCTCGGGTGTCACCGCGGGTTCCGCGAAGAACTGCCAGATGGTGATCATGGCGATGATCTGGGCGACCAGATAGGCGACCTGCAGCGAGTAGTAGCGCATCTGGTAGACCGACAGCAGCAGCCCAAGACGGCTCTGCCGGTAGCGCCGTTCGCCGCGGCCGGTACCCAGATGATCGTGAGCCTCACGAGGCCTTGCCCTTCAGCATGTCCTCGACTTCGGCCTGCGTAAATGAGCCGCCGCCGGTCGACTTCGCTCGCAGCGCGGTCGCGAGGTCGGCGAAATCGATCGCCAGGTCCTGGGCGTCGACGTCTGTGGCGGCGTCGACGAGCGCCTGCGTCCACCAGTGGTCGAGAAACGCCTCGAAGGCGGACCCTTCGGAAAGGGTTGCCAGTTCGGCATCGAGGTCCGGCAGCCGGTCGGGGCGGACGGCAGCGCGGATCCCTTCAAGGTTGCGCGGAACCACATGTCCCGTGAAGCCCACGGCCTCGCGCGCGTCCTGAAGGATCTCGCTCCATGCCGCCATGTCCCTGCTCCTCTCCGAAGCCGCCTTCCGGGCTGCGGCAGCAGCGTACGACGCGCTAGCCACCGACGGCACACTCCGGTACGCGCGTCCTCCACTGTTCGGAGAGCGGCTGCAACGTCGCCTCGAACGCGGCGGCCGTACGGCAGCGGAGGCAGTGAGTTTCGTCGGTACGGGGGCGGAAGACGTGCTCGGTCCCCGGCCCCAGGCAGGTCACCAGGCTCCGCCGGGGCGGGGTCGCCGCCGACTCGGGCGGTGGCGGAGGACCGGCCTGAGCCCTCACCGCCGGGAGCTTCTCGACCAAGCGGTGGCGCAGGAACCCGACCGCCGAGCGGACGCCGTCCGGCGGCAGGCCGGCCGACAGGGCGCGACGGAGGTCGGGCGCCGAAACCCCTCTCCGCAGCCACTCCGCTGCCGCGTCGGCCAGCAGCCGGGCCTCGCGCACACCCAGCAGCAGGTCCCGGTTCGCGTGACGCAGCGACAGCAACACGCCCTCTGCCATGACGCGTTCGGACTCGGCTACGGGCTCGGGATCGGTCTCCGGCTCGGGCCCCGACCCCGACCCCGGCCCGGGCTCCGGCCCCGGCCCCGGCTCACCGGACTCGGTGGCGGCGACCTCGTCAGGGCCGCCGGAGACCCCTGGGCCCTCGAAGCCGGTGGGCAGGTCTTCGGGTGGGGGGTGGGGAAGGTTCTTCTCCCCCAAGTCTTCTGTCTTTGGAAAGTCACCGACCGACCGATCCCCCGGCCCACCGACCGTCGGCAAACGCTCACCCGGAGGTACGGCCACATCCGCCGCCCCCTCCCTCGCGCGGACCCGGGACGCCTCTTCACGCGTGAGAGTGACATTGGCCAGGAGTTGTTCCGTGACCCAGTGGCCCCGAGCCCCCTGCTCACGCCACTCGTGCAAGTAACCGCAGGCGTCGAGGAGTTGCTTGGCCTTCTGGTACGCCCTGGGCTTCATGCCCAGCCTGACCGCGTGTTCACTGAGCGGCTTGGGGACGGCGGCCTCCGGCAGTCCCTGTACATACAGGAGCAGGACCTTCGCGTCACTGTTGAGCCGCGAATGCCGTACGACGTCGTGCGAGGCCTTCGTATAGCGCCGAACGGGCGCGATAGCATGCCGAAGCATCCCTGGTGGACCCTGTTCTTCCACTGGTGGTGAAGGTCCTCGGCGGGTGTTCGTAGCACCTCCGGGGACCGCTCCGTACACGGATGTGTACGGAGTGTGATGTCGCGGTCACCGTACAGCACCGATCAGGCGACTCACCACTTCATGCAGCAACCCCGCCTCCACGAACGGCACTTCGAGCGTCGGCTCCGACCGCCACTCCAACGGCCAGGTCAGCCCACCCAACGCGGGCACCCCCACGTACGCCCATCCTCGCGAGTCCCGGCCCAGCGCCCGCACCCCGGCGGGCCAGTGGAAGCCCGTGGCGCTTTGCGGGGGCAACAGGAAGTACATGTACCGGCATCCCGTCGCTTCACGGATGACCGGCCCCGCCTGGAAATCCGTGAACTGCATCAGCTCGTACGCCACTTGCTCTGCGAGTACGTCCGCGATGCGTACGGCGTCGAAGTGGATGCCGGCGTGCCGGAGGCCGTGACCGGAGGCCGGGATCCAGGAGTGCACCCTGACCGGTGCGGTTTCCGAGTTCATGACGCAAATGCTTACGGCTGCTCACATACTGTGACCAGGGTTACGCAAGGTCCGTGCACCTCTGTGCACTTGGGGAGGTCGCTGTGCACGCCGGTGAACAGAGTTCGAGCAACCTTGAGATGTTCGGCTCGTTGCTGCGGTTCTTCCGCGAACGGGCCGGGATGACGCAGGAGGGGTTGGGCGGGTGCGCCGGATACTCCAAGTCGCAGATCGCCATGGTGGAGCGCGGCGAGCGTCCGCCGAAGGGCAAGCTCGTCGAGATCGCGGACGAGGCGTTGGGTGCACAAGGTGCACTTCTCGCGGCGGGCAGGACGCTGAGGACCAGCCGTTTCCCCTCATGGTTCGAGGACTACGCCGAATTGGAGGCGAGGGCGACCGCCATCTACATGTACGCGAATCACCTGATCCCCGGCCTGCTCCAAACCGAGGCGTACGGGCGGGCGACCTTCGACGTCCACTGCCCGCCCCTTGAGGACGATGAGATCGAGGGCCGGCTCGCGGCCCGGCTCGACCGACAGCGGGTCCTCCACCGCAAGCCCGCGCCAGTGGTCGGCTTCGTATTGGAGGAGCACGTCCTGAGGCGGCCCCTGGGAGGCGAACAGGCTCTCAAGGAACAGCTGCGCCAGATCCTCGATGCGGGGAGGCGGCGCAACATCGAGATCCAGGTAATGCCGACCAACCGCCAGATCCACGCAGGACTGGACGGCCCGATGATCCTGCTGGAGACGCATGAACACCGTCAGGTCACTTACGTCGAGGGGCCGAGCAACGGCTACTTCATCAGCGAACACCCTGACCTGGGAAACACGTTCGCGCGATATGGCATTCTGCGGGCGCAGGCTCTCAACCCCGAGGAGTCGGCGAAGCTGATCGACGAAGTGGCGGGCCAACTATGAGCACGGACTTGAAGTGGTTCAAGAGCAGCTACAGCAGCGGCCAGGGCGGCGAATGCCTCGAAATAGCAACCGCCCCCTCCACCGTCCACATCCGCGACTCCAAGACCCCCGCCGCCCCCACCCTTAAGATCACCGCGACCACGTGGTCAGCCTTCCTTCCGCATGCCAGTGCGTACGACGGCGTTGTACGTTGACCGTATGGCGGCGAGACGCAGCATGATCACCTTTGCCACCGACCCGGAGACCAAGGAACGCATCCGCTCCTACGCGGAAGCGGCGGGGGTCGACGTCAGTACGTACATCGTGGCCGCGGTGGGTGCCGCGATGGCGCACGACGATCAGGTTGCCCGGACCTTCGCTCCGCCCGACGACCTGATTGCCGCGACGGAGGCGGAGAGCTCCACGGTCGCTGCGGTGAACGCCGCGCTTCTCGAGGACGCGATCAAGTGCCGCAAGAGTGCCTCCTTTCTCGGCTGGCTGGCCGAAGGCGGGCTGCCTGATCTCACGGGCCCCGTGGACCACCCGCCCAGCCAGCAGGGCGGCGCGCGCTGGACCGGTACATGAGTGACGAGCGCGAAATTTTCCGAACCAGCCGAGAACAGCAGCACGAATCGGCGGTCGCGCCGGAGTGGCTCAGCCGCTGAGGGGGCTGTGGGGGTGGTCATGTGCGCTCACCCCAGAGCGAGGTGTTGCCTAGAGCGCACTCCAGCACGTTGGCTATGAGCCATGAAGTACACGCAGCTGGGACGCACAGGACTCAAGGTCAGCCGACTCGTTCTCGGGACCATGAACTTCGGCCCGCAGACGGACGAGGCCGACAGCCACGCGATCATGGACGCGGCGCTGGACGCGGGCATCAACTATTTCGACACCGCCAACGTGTACGGCTGGGGCGAGAACAAGGGCCGTACCGAGGAGATCGTCGGGACCTGGTTCGCCAAGGGCGGTGAGCGGCGCGACAAGGTCGTGCTCGCCACCAAGGTGTACGGGAACATGGGCGCCGAGGGCGCCGCCTGGCCCAACCACGACAAGCTGTCGGCCCTGAACATCCGGCGGGCCGTGGACGCCTCCCTCAAGCGGCTCCAGACCGACTACATCGACGTCTACCAGTTCCACCACGTCGACCGCAGCACTCCCTTCGAGGAGATCTGGCAGGCGATCGACGTGCTCGTGCAGCAGGGCAAGATTCTTTACGTCGGGTCCTCGAACTTCCCCGGCTACAAGATCGCCCAGGCCAACGAGATCGCCGCGCGCCGAAGCGGCACCATCGGCCTCGTCAGCGAGCAGTGCCTCTACAACCTCGCCGAGCGCCGCGCCGAGATGGAGGTCGTCCCGGCCGCGCAGGAGTACGGACTCGGCGTCATCCCGTGGTCGCCTCTGCACGGCGGGCTACTGGGCGGCGTCATCAAGAAGGAGGTCCTGGGCGGGCGCCGGGCGAGCGGCCGGGCCGCCGAGGCCCTCGCCGACACCGGCATCCGCGCCCAGATCCAGTCGTACGAGGACCTGCTCGGCAAGCACGGCATCGAGCCCGGCGAAGCCGCCCTGGCCTGGCTGCTGACCCGGCCGGGCGTCACGGGCCCGATCGTCGGCCCGCGCACCGCCGAACAACTGGCGTCCGCGCTGCGTGCCGTCGAGCTGGAGCTGAGCGAGGAGATCCTGACCGGCCTGGACGAGATCTTCCCGGGCCCAGGCCCGTCCCCGGAGGCCTTCGCCTGGTAGGGCCCGTAACTGGTAGGACCCCGTAAGGGGTGCGGGCACGGCTCTGTAAGGGGCGCGGGCACGGCGTTGGCGGCGGCGGTCGGTTACATACCGACCGCCGCCGCCAACGCCACCACGACGAACATCAGCACAAGCACACCGGCCATGATCCTGTTCCGCGTCTTCGGGTCCACGCACCGAGCGTAACCGCCCTCGCTCAGGCATTTCCGGCTAGGGGGCTGTTTCCCCTCTTACGCAGGTGGGCCCGAGGTCATGGCCAGCACCGATCACACACGAGCCGCGCCTCGGGAGGGCGACCCGCCGAGGGCCCACCGCGCCAGTACCTCGTACTGCGGCTGCTCCCCCGGCACACCCGAGACGGGCAGTCGGCTCCGCATCAGGCACAGCTCACCGACCGTCCAGGCCCGCCCTTCGAACCCGTCCAGCGCGGACACGTACGGGGCGAAGTCCGTCGGCCCACGGCTGCGGGCCAGCGTGAGGTGCGGCCGGTACCCGTGGTTTTCCTCCCGCGTCACGCCCGCCTTGCGCCCCGCCGCCTCCGCCCGCTCGGCGAGCAGCCGCAGTGTCCGTACGTCACCGGCGGCGCCCACCCACAGGGCCCGTCCCCCGAACCGGCCCCCACCGCGTAGGGACAGGGAGAAGGGAGCCGTACGCCGCGCCGAGCGCTCCAGCCGGGCCGACAGATCCGGTACGAGCTTCTCGTCGACCTCCCCGTAGAACGCGAGCGTGATGTGCCAGCCGGCCGGGGCCGTCCAACGCTGCCCGGCTCCGGATCCGGGCAGCGTTCGCAGCTCGGCGGTCACGTCCGGTGGCGGCAGCACGGCGGCGAAGAGTCTCATGTCGTCAGTCTCCCCGCGGTACACCTCCGACCCCGAACGTGTCCTGGTGACCGTGCGTATCGTTGTACTGCGCGGCTGGGCTCAGACGTGTCCCAGTCGGGGAGGAGCGCCACGATGACCGTCCTTGAAGACAGGATCGAGATGGCCGAGAGCAGCGGCGAACCCACGCTCGACACGATGTTCGAGTGGCTGGAGAAGATGCCCATCCCCGAGGGATTCAAGGCTGAGATCGTCGGGGGGAACATCTTCATGTCGCCGCAGCGCCGCACACACTGGCAGATCATCTTCAACATCCTCGACCAGTTGCGTGCCCGGTATCCGAGGCAGCGTCTGATGTCCGACGTCCGCATCGACTTCCCCGGGCATCTCAACGGGTTCGCGGCTGACGTGGCGGCCCTCGCGGAGGGCTTCGAGCCGGACGACAAGGGCCGCCTGCGGTATCAGGACGTCGAGTTCGTGGCCGAGGTCATCTCCAAGGACACCGCCCGGAACGACTACGAGCCGAAGAAGGCCGCGTACGCCGCCGCCGAGGTGCCGGTGTACCTGATCGTGGACCCGTACATCGGCCGCTGGCACCTGTACACGCAGCCGAAGGGCAGCGAGTACCAGGGCGAGATCAGCTTCGGCTTCGGCGACGAGGTCGACCTGAGCGGGACGCCCGTCGACCTCGTCCTCAAGACCGACGAGTTCCCCCGCGGCTGAGCCGGGGCCCTGGTCTACGCCGCCGTCGCCAGCTCCCTCTCTCGTGGTACGAAGCTGACCTTCGGGTGACCGTGGTTCCAGCCGAACGACAGGCGCAGGCCTCCGACGCGGGCCAGGGCCAGGCCGACGGTGGCCGCCGCCAGGGCCGAGACGACTCCGCCGGCCGCGAAGCCGACGCGGGGACCGTACGCGTCCGTGATCCAGCCGACGACGGGCGCCCCCAGCGGCGTACCGCCCATGAAGACCATCATGAACAGCGCCATGACACGGCCACGCATGGCCGGGTCGGTGCCCATCTGGACCGCGGTGTTGGCCGTGACGTTGACGGTCAGGCCGGCCATCCCGATGGGGACCATGAGCAGGGCGAAGAGCCAGTAGGACGGGACCAGCGCGGCCACGATCTCCAGGATTCCGAAGGCGAGGGCGGCGGCGATCAGCACGCGCAGCCGGGCCGTGCCGCGCCGGGCGGCGAGCAGCGCGCCCGCGACCGAGCCCACGGCCATCAGCGTGTTGAAGAGGCTGTACGCGCCCGCGCCGCCGTGGAAGACGTCGTCCGCGTAGGCCGAGAGCCAGACGGGGAAGTTGAAGCCGAAGGTGCCGATGAAGCCGACGAGGACGATCGGCCAGATCAGTTCGGGGCGGCCGGCGACATAGCGAAGGCCCTCGCGGAGCTGTCCCTTGCCGCGCGGGGCGCGCTCGACGTGGTTGATCTCGCTGGAGCGCATCATGAGCAGGCCCGCGATGGGCGCGACGAACGACAGGCCGTTGAGCAGGAACGCCCAGCCCGTGCCCACGCCGGTGATGAGGAGGCCCGCGACGGCCGGTCCTATCAGCCGGGCCGACTGGAAGTTCGCGGAGTTGAGGCTGACCGCGTTCTGCAACTGGTCGGGGCCGACCATCTCGGCGACGAACGACTGCCGTGCCGGGTTGTCGATCACCGTGGCGAGGCCGACGGCGAAGGCCGCGACGTAGACGTGCCAGACCTGGACGTGTCCGCTGAGGGTCAGAAAGGCGAGTGCGATACCGGTGAGGCCCATCGCGCTCTGGGTGGCCAGCAGCGTGGGGCGCTTCGGCAGGCGGTCGACGAGGACTCCGCCGTAGAGGCCGAAGAGCAGCATCGGCAGGAACTGCAGGGCCGTGGTGAAACCGACGGCGGCGGAGGAGCCGGTGAGGCTCAGCACCAGCCAGTCCTGGGCTATTCGCTGCATCCAGGTGCCGGTGTTGGAGACGACCTGGCCGGTGAAGAACAGACGGTAGTTCCTGATCTTCAGCGAGCTGAACATCGAGGAACGGGTCTTGGGTGCGGACAGGGAGTTGTGGGCGGCAGGTGCGGGGGCGGAGTCTGCTCCGGGTCCCGTACTCAAAGGCGTTCGCCTCCTTGCGTGGTGCGAGTCGTGCGACTGGTGCTGGTACTGGTTCTGGTTCTGGTTCTGGTGCGAGTGTTCGGTGCTTGTGGTGCCTGTGCTGTGGCTTGTGGGGTCTGTACTGCGGCGTGTAGTGCCTGTACTGCGGCTGGCTTACGGGAGCGCGGGCGCAGGTGGCCTACAGATGCGCGAGTTTCTCCAGGACGGGGGCGGCTGCTCGGAGCTTCGCCCACTCGTCCTCGTCGAGGCCGTCGACGAGCGAGGCCAGCCACACGTTCCGCTTGCGGCGGCTCTCCAGCAGCATGGCCTCGGCCCGCTCGGTCTGCGTGACCACCTTCTGGCGGCGGTCGTCGGGGTGTGGTTCGAGGCGGACCAGACCCTTGGCCTCCAGCAGCGCCACAATGCGGGTCATCGACGGCGGCTGCACGTGCTCCTTGCGGGCGAGTTCGCCCGGCGTGGCCGAGCCGCAGCGGGCGAGGGTGCCCAGGACCGACATCTCGGTCGGGCTCAGTGACTCGTCGACCCGCTGGTGCTTGAGTCGGCGCGACAGACGCATCACGGCGGAGCGCAGGGAGTTCACGGCGGCAACATCGTCGCCATGGGTCAGGTCAGGCATGTATTTAGAGTAACTCATTACCCTAACTAAAGACCACACCAACACCGCGCGAGTGTCCGTGACCCCGACCACTCAAACCTCCGCGTCACCCGTACGAGTGAGACAGACGCAGAAAGTGACACACAACACTCCCTGACCGCGACCCTCGTACCCATGGGGACCAGTGTGCTCAGCCTGCGGATAAACGGGGAGCTGCTCGACCGGCTCCGGCACCATGCGGCGAAAAGAGGAATGAGCGTCCAGGACTATGTCGTCCAGACGCTCATTCGCGATGATTTCGACGAGCGGTTCCAGACCGCAGTCGAGGAGACGGAAAAGTTCTACGGGGTTCAGTGAGCCCCCGGGTCGCCAGGCCAGGAGGCCAGGCTAGGTCCGGTCCGGTCAGACCAGACCCAGTGCCGGCATCAGGTAGTAGAAGGCGAAGACCGCCGACACCACGTACATCGCGGCTGGCACGTCTCGTCCGCGCCCGGCAGCCAGCCGCAGCACGACGAACGTGATGAAGCCCATGCCGATGCCGTTCGTGATCGAGTACGTGAACGGCATCATCAGCATCGTCACGAACGCGGGGATCGCGATGGTGTGGTCGGCCCAGTCGATCTGACCGATCGAGCCGGACAGGATCAGGAAGCCGACCGCGAGCAGTGCCGGAGTGGCGGCCTGGGACGGGACCATCGTGGCGATCGGGGTCAGGAAGAGAGCGCAGGCGAAGAGCGCGCCGGTGACCACGTTCGCGAAGCCCGTCCGCGCGCCCTCGCCGACGCCCGCCGTCGACTCCACGAAGCAGGTGGTCGCGGACGAGGAGGTCGCGCCGCCCGCGGCGACCGCGATGCCGTCGACGAAGAGCACCTTGCTGATGCCCGGCATGTTGCCGTCCTTGTCGGTCAGCTTCGCCTCGTCGCCGATGCCCATGATCGTGCCCATCGCGTCGAAGAAGCACGACAGCAGGACCGTGAAGACGAACAGCACGCCGGTCAGTACGCCGACCTTGCCGAAGCCGCCGAAGAGACTGACCTCGCCGACGAGCCCGAAGTCGGGACTCGCGACCGGGTTGCCGGGCCACTTCGGGGTGGTCAGACCCCAGGAGGGCACCGTGGCGACCGCGTTGATCACCACGGCGACGACCGTCATCGCGACGATCGAGATGAGGATCGCGCCCGGCACCTTGCGCACGATCAGCGCCAGCGTGAGGAGCGTGCCGAGGACGAAGACCAGGACGGGCCAGCCGTTGAGGTGACCGGTCCCGCCGAGCTGCAGCGGCACGGTCGTCTGGGCGACGTCCGGGATACGCGACACGAAGCCCGAGTCGACCAGGCCGATCAGCATGATGAACAGGCCGATGCCGATCGCGATGCCCTTGCGCAGACCGAGCGGCACGGCGTTCATGACGCGCTCGCGCAGTCCCGTGGCGACCAGCAGCATGACCACGAGTCCGGCCAGTACGACCATGCCCATCGCGTCCGGCCACGACATCCGGGGGGCCAGCTGGAGCGCGACGACCGTGTTCACGCCGAGACCGGCCGCGAGTGCGATCGGTACGTTGCCGATGACGCCCATCAGGAGCGTGGTGAAGGCGGCGGTCAGCGCGGTCGCGGTGACCAGCTGGCCGTTGTCGAGCTGATGCCCGTACATGTCCTTCGCGCTGCCCAGGATGATCGGGTTCAGCACGATGATGTAGGCCATCGCGAAGAAGGTGGCGAAGCCGCCGCGGACCTCGCGGGGCAGGGTGCTGCCGCGCTCGGAGATCTTGAAGTAGCGGTCGAGAGCGCCGTGGGCGGACCTGGGGTCCGGCTCCTTGGGCGCTGGAGCCTTGGCGGGGGCCGAGGTGGGCATGCGAAGACCTTTTTGGAGTTTCGTACGAGCAGAAGTGGCCAGACTCAGGCCGGTTCAGTATGAACATATAACGGCGGCAGCGCCATCTCCGCACGGAGACCGCCGGTGGGCGCGGGGTGCGCGGGATCAGGTCAGGCCCGGCGGCCCCCTGCGCCGTCCTCCTCGTAAGCTGTCCTCATGGCGAAGTGGACACCGACACACGAGGCACCGGAACCGCTGGAGGGCCCCGTGGTCGCCACCGTCACGGGCGGCGCGATCCTCTGGTTCGTCCTCTTCCTCGCGCAGCTGCCGTTCTACGGCTGGCTCGACGACCACGGGCACCTGTGGTGGCTGTGGACCTGCCTGGCCGGCGCGGGCCTCGGCCTGATCGGCATCTGGTACGTCCGCGGCCGGGACGCGGCGATCAAGCGGGACGCGGCGGCGCAGGAGGCCGCCCAGTAGGGGCCGGCGAGGGCACGGTCGGGTGCCGGGTGCGGGGCCGCGGGGGTTGCTCGCGCAGTTCCCCGCCGACCCGCAGGCACACCCCGCCCTCAGCCGACCGCCGCATACAACCATGGCACCACCCCACCTCCTCCCCAGGTCGGATCTTTGCCGCACTCGGCGGGTGAAGCCGTATATCCCCCCGTACCGTCGGATGCATGACGCACATCGACGCGGGCGCCGAACTCGATCCTGTGCATCCCGTCCCGCTGCCCGCGAGTGCGGTACGGGCGAAGGGCCTCACCGCGGGCGAGGTCGCCGAACGGGTGGCGCGCGGCGAGGTCAACGACGTACCCGTGCGCAGCAGCCGTTCCACGGGCGACATCGTCCGGGCGAACGTGTTCACCCGGTTCAACGCGATCATCGGCGTGCTCTGGCTGATCATGATGTTCGTCGCGCCGTTCCAGGACAGCCTGTTCGGCTATGTGATCCTCGCGAACACCGGCATCGGCATCATCCAGGAGCTGCGCGCGAAGAAGACCCTGGACTCGCTCGCGGTGATCGGCGAGTCACGGCCGACCGTTCGCAGGGACGGGGTCGCCGCCCAGATCGGCACCTCCGAGATCGTGCTCGGGGACCTGATCGAGATCGGGCCCGGCGACAAGATCGCCGTGGACGGCGACTGCGCCGAGGCCGACGGTCTGGAGATCGACGAGTCGCTGCTCACCGGCGAGGCGGACGCGGTCGTCAAGCAGCCCGGCGATCAGGTCATGTCGGGCAGCTTCGTGGTGGCGGGCGGTGGTGCGTTCACCGCGACGAAGGTGGGACGCGAGGCGTACGCGGCGCAACTGGCCGAGGAGGCGAGCCGTTTCACACTCGTCCACTCCGAGCTGCGGACCGGTATCTCCACGATCCTCAAGTACGTGACGTGGATGCTGGTCCCGGCCGCCGTGGGTTTGGCCATCACCCAACTCGTCAGCAAGGACAACGACTTCAAGGACTCCATCGCGCGTGCCGTCGGCGGCATCGTGCCGATGGTCCCGGAGGGACTGGTCCTGCTCACCTCCGTCGCCTTCGCGATAGGCGTGATCAGGCTTGGCCGGAAACAGTGTCTCGTCCAGGAACTTCCGGCCATCGAGGGCCTCGCCCGCGTCGACACGGTCTGCCTCGACAAGACGGGCACGCTCACCGAGGGCGGCATGGACGTCACCGAGCTGCGGCTCCTGGGGAGCGACGGCGACGACAGCAACAGCGACGAGTCGTACGTGCGGAAGGTGCTGGGCGCTCTCGGCGCGTCGGATCCCCGGCCGAACGCCTCGCTGCAGGCGATCATCGACGCCTACCCGGACAGCGGGGAGTGGCGCCGCGAGGGCTCGCTGCCTTTCTCCTCCGCGCGCAAGTACAGCGGGGCGTCCTTCGGCGAGAGCCGCGGGGAGGGCGACGGCGACGGCGGGTCGAGTACGTGGCTGTTGGGCGCTCCGGACGTGCTGCTGCCCGACGGGGCCCCCGCGCTCGCGGAGACGGACCAGCTCAACGAGCAGGGACTGCGGGTCCTGCTGCTCGCCCGGGCCGTCACGGACCTCGACGACCCGCGGGTGCGGGAGGGCGCAGTGCCGACCGCGCTCGTGGTCCTGGAGCAGCGGCTGCGGCCCGACGCGGCGGACACCCTGCGGTACTTCGGCGAACAGGACGTACGCGCCAAGGTGATCTCCGGTGACAACGCCGTCTCGGTCGGCGCGGTCGCCGCCAAGCTCGGCCTGCCCGGTGCCTCCGCCACGGTCGACGCGCGCCGGCTCCCCGCCGAGCGGGAGGAGCTGGCCAGGGCGCTGGACGAAGGCTCGGTGTTCGGGCGGGTCACCCCGCAGCAGAAGCGCGACATGGTGGGAGCGCTCCAGTCGAACGGCCACACGGTGGCGATGACCGGCGACGGGGTGAACGACGTGCTCGCCCTGAAGGACGCCGACATCGGTGTGGCGATGGGTTCGGGGTCGGAAGCCACCAAGGCGGTCGCCCAGATCGTGCTGCTCAACAACAGCTTCGCGACGCTGCCTTCGGTGGTCGCGGAGGGGCGCCGGGTCATCGGGAACATCACCCGCGTCGCGACCCTGTTCCTGGTGAAGACGGTGTACTCGGTGCTGCTCGCGGTGCTGGTGGTGTGCTGGCAGGTGGAGTACCCGTTCCTGCCGCGGCACCTGACACTGCTGTCGACGCTGACGATCGGTGTGCCGGCGTTTTTCCTGGCGCTCGCGCCCAACAAGGAGCGGGCGAGGCCGCACTTCGTCCGGCGGGTGATGCGGTACTCGATTCCGGGCGGGGCCGTCGCGGCCGTGGCCACCTTCACCACGTACCTGACCGCCCGCCACCACTACACCGGTGAGGGAGCCCTGGACGCGGAGACCAGTGCGGCGACGCTGACGCTGTTCCTGGTGTCCATGTGGGTGCTGGCGATCATCGCTCGGCCGTACACCTGGTGGCGGGTGGCACTGGTGGCCGCGATGGGGCTCGGGTTCCTGATCGTGCTCGTGGTGCCGTGGCTCCAGGAGTTCTTCGCGCTGAAGCTGGTGGGGACGACCATGCCGTGGACCGCCGTCGGGATCGCGGTGGCGGGGGCGGTCGTCCTGGAGCTCGTGTGGAGGTGGGTCGACCGGAGGTTCCCCGTGTAACCGGAGGTTTCCCGTGTACCGGAGGTTTCCCGTGTAGGGGAGGGTCATCACCCGTTCGCGCGGTTCCCCGCGCACCCGGGCACAGAACCGGCCCCTCGCCCGGTAGGGCGAAGGGCCGGTTCCGGCAGAGCGTTCGGAGCGTTTACTGCACGTCGATGGCGTCGCCCGCGGAGTTGACGGCCGGCGTGGTCGAGGTGCCCGCGAAGGCGTAGCGGAAGGTGCCGTCAACGGAGGCCGTGACGGTGGTCTTCAGCTTGCCCGCGGAGCTGCCGGTGCCCGACTTCACGGTCTTGACGTCCGTGTAGGTGGACGTGCCCTTCTTCTTGAACTGCAGCTTCACCGACTGCGCGGTGTAGCCGGCGTACTTGTGCGATTCCCAGTTGGCGCGGGTCAGGGCCCCGGTGACCGTGATGGTCTTGCCCTTCTTCACGGGCTCGGGGGAGGCGTTGACGGTGAGCCGGGAGTTGCGCAGGACCTTGGTGGTGGCGAGGTCGCCCTGGTCGGCGTAGGAGCCGGTGACGTAGTCGAGCAGCAGCGCGCCGCCCTTCCAGGTTCCGGCGTCGCTGTTGGACAGTTCCTCGGTCGGGAGGATGTCGACGTAGCCGGTGCAGTTGGCGACGGTCGCCGAGGCTTCGGTGCAGGTCGCCGCCTCGAAGCCCAAGATGAGGTTGTCCGGGGTGGCGAACGAGCCCTTGTAGATGTACGGGCCGGTGGCGAGGTCCGGGGAGCTGAGGTCCACGTCGGCGCCGTGGGTCATCTTGTAGGTCACCTTGGTGGAGACCTGGTTGGTGGTGCCGACCTTGTGCACCGAGGCGATCTTGAAGTTGGAGAAGGAGGCGTCCAGGTCACCCTCGACGGCCGCGCCGCGCTGGGCCTTGGCCGCGCCGCTGTGGGCGGCCTCGAAGGCGGCGGCGGCGGTCTCGCGGTACGAGGGGTCGTCGGCCTGTGCGGCCGGAACGACGAAGGCGGAAAGGGCCAGGGCGCCGGTGACGGCAGCCACGGTGGCACGTATACGCATGTATTTCCCCTGATGGAGAAAGGGGCCCGACGGTCGTCTTCACGTGGGCCCGAGCGATCTTGGAGCCTGTTGACTCGCATGATCAGATACGCCGCGCGGGCCAATGGTTGTACGACGAGTGAAGTTTTTGTGACCGTGTGGCGCAGATCACTTGCACGACCCGCCGGGGCGCCCGGCGTGCGGCCGCGCCCCGGCGGGCGCGGCTCAGTCGAACCAGCGGTCCCGTGCCAGCTCCTCCGTCCTGGACGGGTCCTCCAGCAGGGCGGCGACCTCGAAGCGGCGGGGCCACTGTCCGGCCGCCCAGGCGAGGCCCGCGGCGACGCCCTCAAGCGTGGCGGCGTGCAGGACACCGTCGCGGGTGCGGCGCCAGTCGAGTTCGGTGCCGTCGACGACGAGTTCCTCGTGTTCGAGGTAGGTCGAGGGGGTCGACGGGCCCAGCAGGATGCGTACGGACTCCGGTACGTCGCGTTCGGCGCCCTCGCTCGTCACGTCCCCGGTGACGGACTCGCTCAGCCGCCGGACCTGGAACAGCTCGGCGAGGTCTGCGGCCCGCGACGGCCGTACCGGGAGCAGGGGCGTCCCGGCGGTGAAGGGCAGCAGGTCGGGCGAGTCGACGACCATGGCGTCGGCCGCGTACACGACCCTCACCTCTCCGTCCACGACGGCCCGCAGTTCGTCCGGCAGGGTCACCTGGTCGGGGTCGAGGTCGGCCAACGCGCCGTAGAGGGCGTGCAGCTGGGTGGCCGAGACCTCGCGGTCGGGGTCGGCGAGCCGGTCGAGGAGCTCGGCGCCGCCGCCGGGTTCGGCGAGCAGGGCCGCGACGGACGTGCGGACGCCGAGGGCCCGCAGTACCTGCTCGTCGTCGAAGCCCGCGGCGTCGGCGGGGTCGTACAGGCCGTGCAGGAGCGGGTCGCCGCCCTCGGCGCGCAGGCCGGCCGGGCGGCGGCCGTCGAGAACCGGGTGCCCGCGCAGCCACCAGGCGGTGTAGGACCGGATGATCTCGTGCGTTCCGTCCGGCAGCAGGACGCGCACCGGCTGGGTGAGGGCGTCCCGCAGCGGCGGGCGGGAGAGCAGGGCCAGGGCCTCGGGCCAGCGGTCGTCGTCGACGAGGTCGAGGTCGCGTACGGCGACGATCTCCGTGGCGACGGGCGGCACCGGTGATTCCGGCAGCCCGTCCAGGGAGTCCTCGCACCACACGTCCACGGCGTCGAGCAGCCCGGCGTCGTCGGGTTCGGCGAAGTCGCCGTCCCTCGGCTCCAGTTCGTCGGGGTCGAGAACGATGTCCGTGGCGCGTACGAGGGCGAAGTTCGCCAGTACGCCACAGGCGGCGAGCGGCTGCTCGCCCCAGCGTTCGGCCAGCTCGGCGTCGACGGAGGCGAGTTCGTCCTCCCGCATCACCTGGGCGAAGGGGCTGCCGGGCAGGACGAGTTCGCCGGCCGGGACGAGTTCACCCTCGTCGTCGGGGAGCGCGAGGGCGCCGAGCCAGGGTTCGTCGCCGGGTTCGAGGCGTGCGTCACGGACGAGTGCGAGGACGGTGTCGGCCAGTTCCTCGGCGTCCGGGGTGGCGTCGTCGTCCCAGCCGCCGCGGTCGTCGTCGAGGGAGCCGGCGACGGCCGCGCGGACCTGCGGGGTGGTCAGGACGGCCCGCGCGGTGGCGGGCAGTGCGCCCAGCTTCTCCAGGAGCGGATGGACGGCGTCCGGATGGGCGACCTTGAGGCCGAGCCGGGCGAGGGCGTCAGGCGCGGCCCCTGTCCCGGTCCCGCCCTCGGTGCCAGTGCCGGTGCCGGTGCCGGTGCCGCTACCGGGAGCGGCTTCGGTCCCGTCGGTGGTGGGCAGCAGGACCTGCCGGGGGCCGATCGTCGTACGTCCGTCGGCCAGCGGCACGGGCAGCCCGGACAGCCGGTCCGGGTCGACCCCGGCGAGGCTGTCGTACAGGCGTCGCCACCACTCGGGGGCCTTCTCCAGGCCCGCGAGCCGGTCGACCGCCTCGGTCAGCGGCACGCGCGCGACCCCCAGGGTGCGCAGCTCCGCGCGCCGTTCGAGTCCGGCGGGCAGCAGGCTGGGCAGCACCTCCGCGAGCACCCGTACGGTCTCGGCGCCGGCGCCCTCCACCACTTCGGCGTCGCGGGGGCGCAGGGCCTCGGGCAGGTCGGCATCGCCGTCCGGCTCGACCGCGGGCGGCAGGAACGCGGTGCGCGGCAGCCGTTCGAGGATCGCCTGTCGCAGGGCCCCGTCCAGCTCGGCCTTGCCGAGCGGGCCCGGCACCAGGCCGATGATCCCGGAGGTCACGGGCCGCCAGGCGGCCAGCAGCTCGACGTACGCGTCCGCGGCGCGCTGCAGCAGGAAGTCGGTCAGCGGGCCGGGGGCGGCATGGCGGCGGGTGGTGTCGAGGGGGAGCGAGGCGATGAGCAGCGCGGGCACGCCGAGAGGTTCGTCGCTGGGGGTGGGCGCGTGCACGACGGGGCCGGTGCGGGGGCGCCCGGGGGTGCCGTCGGCGTCCACCGGGACGGCCCAGGTGACCGACCAGTGGGGGCGCAGGCGCTCCTCCACGGGCCGGTCGGCGAGCAGCGCGGGCTCCAGGGGCCCGTGTGCGGAGACGGTGCGCCAGCGGGTCGTGCCGTCCCGGGAGTCCTCGATGACCACGTCACCCGCGTCGCCACCGCTCGCGTTGCCACCACCCGCGTCACCACCCGCTTCGGCTCCACCCTTGTGGGCACTGGCCTTGTGGTCAGCGTTCTTGTGGTCACCGCTCTTGCCGTCGCTGCTCTTGTCGTCGCCGCGGCGCCGGATGGTCCGTACGCCGCCGTCCCTGTCCCCGTCCCCGATCTCGACGACGACTTCGTCCAGTCCGGGCAGGGCGAGCAGCAGGGCGTCGTCGACCGCGTCCAGCAGCCGCTCCGCGAGAGCCTCGGCGGCCGGGTCCCGCAGCGGCAGGATCACGACGCTGTCGTACGAATCCGGCGCGGTGCCCTCGGCCGCGAACGGCAACCGGAGCAGCGGCACATGACCGTCGCGGCGGCGCAGTTCGTCCCCGAGTCCGGGGCTGTGGCGGGCGGTGCCGACAGCGAGGTCACGGGCCTCGGCGAGGGACCAGCGGACGCCGCCGTGCCGTCCGAGCAGGGCAGGTTCGTCTGTCACTGCGAGGACGGCCGCGAAGCCGACGCCGAAGCGGCCGACCGCGCCGTCGTGGCCGTCCCGCTTGGCGGAGGCGCGCAGGGTGGAGAGGGATTCGACACCGGTCGCGTCCAGCGGGGCGCCGGTGTTGGCGGCGACGAGGACGCCGTCGCGGAGCGTGAGCCGCAGCCGTCCCGGGACGCCCGCGCGGGACGCGGCGTCGGAGGCGTTCTGCGCGAGTTCGACGACCAGTCGGTCCCGGTACCCGCCGAGTACGAGGTCCTCTTCGGAGTTGGCGTCCTCACGGAACCGCGCCGGGCTCGTCGCCCAGGCGTCCAGCACCCCGCGTCGAAGCCGCGCCGTCCCGAACGGATCAGTGCCCTCGGCAGCCGGCCGCACGAAGTTGCTCACGGTTCACTCTCCCTCTCACCTTGAACGGCCACAAGCAACAGCCCGCCCGCCGCAAGAAGGTACCGCGCGTGTCCCCTGGCGGGGGGCCAGGGTCCGGGGCGCCCCGCGAGTGCCGGGTGCGGGCCGGTGGGGGCCGGTCGCGCAGTTCCCCGCGCCCCCAAAAGATTGCGCCGTACCCCGCGCCCCTAACAAACCGCGCCGTTCCCACCAGGCCCCTGGGTAGGCCGGGGGCGCGCCCCCGGCCTACCCAGGGGCGCGAGGAACTGCGCGACCAGCCGTAGGCAGCCCGCACCCGGCAGCCGAGGTCAGCCCATCGAGCGCAGCCGGCGGCGGCCTAGCTGTGGCCGAATTCCGCCGAGGACTCGTCCGGTCCCAGCGACACAGAACCGGAGTCCGGCGACGGGCGGAGCGGGAACGGATCCACCCGCGTCTCGTCGATCACGGGCGGCGCGGGCCGAGGCGGCGCAGGCATGACCGCCGCCTCCGAGTGACCGCCGCACCCGTACGAAAGCGAGACCACACGCCCGTCCGCGGGCGAGAACTCATTCGCACACAGACCGAACGCCTGTCCGAGCGACCCGCCGACGGGGTTCAGGAAGCCACAGCTGACACAGGTGGCGGGCGCCGCCTGCGCCATCGCCGTCTTCGCCCCGTACGACTCCTCCCACCGGTCGGCCGCGACATGCAGCCCGTAGCGGGAAAGGACCCGGGCCCGCCGCATGCCGAGTTCCTCGGCGACGGAGGCGATCGATCCGCGGGAGGGCACGAGCGGCAGGGCGGCCGGCGGGGCGGCCGTGATCTCGGCGTCCTCCGCCGCGGCCAGCTCGGCCATCTCCTCGGAGACCGGCGCGTTCGGCGCGGGCTCGTCCTCGCCGGAGTACCCGGGCTCCAGACGCAGATCCTCCGCGTCCGTGGGCAGCAGGTCCCCGGGGCCCATGTCACCAGGCCGGAGCCGCTCGCTCCACGGCATCCAATCGGGTGCCAGGAGGGCGTCGGAGCCGGGCAGCAGCACCGTCTCGTTCAGGGTTACGGCCTTCGCCCGGGAGGCCCGGGTCACGGTCACGGCCCAGCGCCAGCCGCGGTAGCCCATTTCTTTGCACTCGAAGAAGTGCGTGACGACGCGGTCCCCTTCGCTGACCATCCCCGCGTGCTCCCCGACAACGCCGGGAGCGGCGGCCTCCTCGGCGGCTGCCCGGGCGAGGTCCACGGCCTCGGCACACAGACGGTCCGGGGTCCGGCTTCGCGTTGTCGCGCTCACAGGTATCGCTTCTCTCCTACGCCGTCTCACGAGTGCGCCATCCCTCGACGGGGGTGCGGACGGAGCGGACCGGAGGGCCGCGTCGACGTCCGTGCCCGATCGCACTCGGGCGCACCTACGTCATCCATTCTGCGGGATGACCGAGAGGCGCGCGGCCGAGAACAACTGCCGCGGGCGCGTTACGCACGCTACCGTCTCCTCGGCGCTGGGCCTACACCGGCGTTGCCTTCACCGCTTCGCGGCGTTTCCCCGGACGGGGTGTCGACCGGGTGCCCCGGGTCCCTTTCGGGTATGCCCAGCACCGGATTCACGATGCCCACTCAGCCGCTATACGAGCGGTAACCGCACTACATCCACTATTTCCGGGGCACTATTGCGGAGTGGTAGCCGCTAGGTCGCCCCAGGACACCACCAAAATCGGTGAGGCCGGGGCAGGACGCAAAAACGGAACGGGCCCGGTGCGCGGGGCCGTCCGTTCCCTCGGGCATGCCCTGCACCTGCCGTTCAGCGGCACCGCCAGAGGCATCAGAAAAGCGACACACGCGCACGGCGCGGGCGAGTCGGGCCTCGGCAAACTGATCGAACTGCACGGCGTGAACGGCGCCGGCGACATGCTGATCACGGTGGCGCTCGCCTCCACGGTGTTCTTCTCGGTCCCGACGGACGAGGCCCGCGGCCGGGTGGCGCTCTACCTGGCGATCACCATGGCGCCGTTCACGCTCCTCGCCCCGATCGTCGGCCCCCTCCTGGACCGCCTCCCGCACGGCCGGCGCGCCGCGATGGCGAGCGCGTTCATGGCGCGAGCGTTCATGGCCCTGCTGCTGTCGGGAGCGGTCGTCACCGGCAGCATCGAGCTGTACCCGGCGGCCCTCGGCGTCCTGGTGGCGTCGAAGGCGTACGGCGTGGTCAGAAGCGCCGTGGTGCCCCGGCTGCTGCCACCCGCGTTCTCCCTGGTGAAGGCGAACTCGCGGGTCACCCTCGGCGGCCTGCTGGCGACGGGCGTGGCGGCCCCGATCGGAGCGGGGCTCCAGGCTCTCGGCCCCCGCTACCCGCTCTACGGCGCCTTCCTGATCTTCGTGGCGGGTACGTTCCTGTCGTTCTCGCTGCCGCACAAGGTCGACTCCGCGAAGGGCGAGGACAAGGCCCTGCTCGCGGCGGACGAGCAACACCTGCACGGGCCGCACCTCAAACAGCCCAAGCGGCCGGGCCTGCGTACGGTCGGCAGGGGGGTCACGCACGCGCTCGCCGCCAACGCCGCGCTGCGCGGCCTCTCCGGGTTCCTGATCTTCTTCCTCGCCTTCTTGCTGCGCGAGCACCCCCTGGCGGGCGCGAGCGCGGCGGTCTCGCTGACGATCGTGGGCGTCTCGGCGGGCGCGGGCAACGCGCTGGGCACGGCGGTCGGAGCGGCGCTGAGATCCCGGGCGCCGGAGCTGATCATCGTCACGGTCGTGGCGGTGGTGCTGGGAGTGGCGATCACGGCCGCGGTGTTCTTCGGAGTGATCCTGGTGGCGGTGCTCGCCTCGTTCGCCGGGTTCGCCCAGGCGCTGTCCAAGCTGTCCCTGGACGCGCTGATCCAGCGGGACGTGCCGGAACTGGTGCGGACGTCGGCGTTCGCGCGCTCGGAAACCCTGCTGCAGATGGCCTGGGTGGTCGGCGGGGCGATCGGCATCGCGCTGCCCCTCAACGGCACGCTCGGTATGGCGGTGGCCTCCGGCATCATCGCCGCCGGCTGGCTCACCACGGTCCGCGGGTTGCTGAGCGCGGCCCGGCGCGGCGGACGGCAGCACCCGCGCCTGGTCTGAGCCGCCTGATCGATCCACCGGATCGATCCGCCTGATCCGGCTGATCCGGGCCCGCGGCACGCCGCGTAGCGCACCCACATGGCCAGGCCGCCCGACCCGCCCGATAGCCTTCGTCCATGAGCTTCCAGCGTCCCCTTGCGCGCCGTCGCCGCGCCGTCGCCGCCGCCGGCGCCGTTTCCGCCGGACTTCTCGTCCTGTCCGCCTGTGACAAGCCGACGCCGATGGCCACCGTCACGTTCGGCAAGGACTCGACCAGCGTCGAGGCCGAGTGCTATGAGGACGGCAAGGACATCGGCAAGGAGGAAGCGACCAAGTGCGCCCTCAAGAAGTCCTCCGACACGATCAGCGTCTCGCAGGGCGAGACCCTGCGGGTCGGTGTCGACCCGGAGGTCGCCGACGAGGGCTGGTCCCTGTGGCTCAACGGGCAGCAGGTCACCGCCCCGTTCAAGAAGACGTACTACGCCTTCGAGGGCGTCGACCTCTTCGCCGCGCAGGAGGGCCAGCCCGCCCCGAAGACGATCTACATCAGCGTCGTCCAGCAGAACAAGGCCGGTACGCAGTTCAAGGGTGTCTGGAACTTCAAGCTCGAGAACGCGGACGCCTGAGCCGCGTGATCCGCCCGATCCGCCCGACCGGCCTGGTTCGCCCGACCCGCCTGACCCGCCTGATGCGCCGCTCATGCGTGTCCTCGTAACCACCGCGGTCACCGTCGAACGGGACTCGGTGGCCGCGGCGTTCACGACCACGGCGCGCGAGCACGCGATTCCGGGAGCGGCCCTGAGCAGGTTGGCGCCCCGGGCGGACCGCTCCGCCGTATCTGATGACGTCCGCGATCCTGTCCGTGATCCCGGTGATCCCGGTGATCCCGGTGATCCCGTCCGCGGTCGGCTCGTGGTCGATCTGCTTGCCGGTGGCGTGGGTCCCGCGGCCGCCGCCGCGTCGACCGCCACCGCGCTCACCGCGGCCGTGCTGGCCGGTGAGCCGTACGACGTGGTCGTCTCCGCCGGCATCGGCGGCGGGTTCCAGCCCGACGCGCCCGTCGGATCGCTCGTCCTGGCCGACGAGATCACCGTCGCGGACCTCGGCGCCGAGACTCCCGGCGGATTCACTCCGGTCACCGGACTGGGGTTCGGAGCCGTCACTCACCGGCCGCCGGAATCACTCGTACGAGAGGTCGCGGCCGTCACCGGTGCGCGCCTCGGGACCGTCCTGACCGTGAGCACCGTGACCGGAAGCGCGGCGCGTGCCGCGGAGTTGCGCCGACGCCACCCGCGGGCACTCGCCGAGGCCATGGAGGGGTTCGGGGTCGCGGAGGCGGCCGCCGCTCACGGCGTACCCGTCCTGGAGATCCGTGCCGTGTCCAACCCCGTAGGCCCCCGGGACCGCGCCGCCTGGCGGATCGGCGACGCCCTCACAGCGCTCACCGGGGCGTTCGGGAAGCTCGCGCCCGTACTGGAGAGTTGGAACCCACATGACCGCACACACTGAACCCCTGAAGACCGAGCCCCCGAAGACCGAGCCGCTGAAGACCGCGTACTCGCCCTGCCCGAACGACACCTTCGTCTTCGACGCCTGGGCCCACGGCCGCGTCCCGGGAGCGCCCGCGCTGGACGTGACCTTCGCGGACATCGACATCACCAACGGCATGGCGGAACGCGGCGAGTTCGACGTCCTGAAGGTGTCGTACGCCGTCCTGCCGTACGTCCTGGACGAATGGGCCCTGCTGCCCTGCGGCGGCGCGCTCGGGCGGGGCTGCGGGCCGCTGGTCCTCACCCGGGAGCCGGGCGTGGACCTGACCGGCCGCACGGTCGCCGTGCCGAGCGAGAGGTCGACCGCGTACCTGCTGTTCCGTCTCTGGGCCGCGGACACCGTTCCCGGCGGGGTCGGCGAGATCGTGGTCATGCCGTTCCACGAGATCATGCCCGCCGTACGGGACGGCAAGGTGGACGCCGGACTGGTCATCCACGAAGCCCGTTTCACGTACCAGAACTACGGGCTGCACAAGCTCGCGGACATGGGCGAACACTGGGAGCGGACGACGGGCCTCCCGATCCCGCTGGGCGCGATCATCGCCAAGCGCTCGCTGGGCGAGGCCACGCTGCGGCTGCTCGCCGAGTCCGCCCGCGCTTCCGTGCGGGCCGCCTGGGACGATCCCGAGGCGTCCCGCCCCTACGTGCTGGAACACGCGCAGGAGATGGACGCCTCGGTCGCGGACCAGCACATCGGCCTGTACGTCAACGAGTTCACGGCCGACCTGGGCGAGGACGGCTACGCGGCGATCCGCGGCCTCCTCACGCGTGCCGCCGCCGAGGGGCTCGTGCCGGCCCTCGCGCCGGGGGCGCTGTCATTCCCCTGAGCAGGGGTTGCTCGCGCTGGTCGCTCGCGCTGGTTGCTCGCTGTCAGGCTTGGCGGGCGTAGGACGTGAGGCGTTCGGCGAACGCGATGACGAGATCGCGCAGTTCGTCGGGGCGCTCGATGACGAACGGCCGGCCGAGCGAGGCGAGTACCGGCGGCAACCAGTCGAGCCGCTCCGCCCGTAGTTCGACGCGCAGCCAGCGCTCGGTCCCGCGGTCCTCGTCCGCCGTGGGCGCGTCCTCCTCCACCGTGGGCACGCCCTCCTCCAGGCTCGCGACAGTGGCGGGAAGGCGGGCGCGGATCTGCTCGACGGTCCCGTGGATCCGCAGGGTCACCTCATGCCGGTACTCGGCCGTGGCGAACCCCGTCACCACGCGCTCTGCCGGATCAGGGCCCACGGGCGCCTCGAACGAGCCGGTCAGGGCCCTCGCGTCCGCGATGCGATCGAGCCGGAAGGTGCGGTCCTCGCCGATCTCGGGGTCCACGCCCGTGACGTACCACCGGCCCGCGTGGGCGACGATCCCGTACGCGTGCAGCGTGCGCTCGCTACGTCGGCCGTCCCGGGCGGTGTACCTGATCGAGACCGGCCGGCGGTGACGTACCGCATCGGCGATGGTGAGCAGGACCCCGGCGTCCGGGGCGGCGAACTCACCGGGCTGATCCGTGGGCCGATCTGTGAAGGCGAGAGATTCCAGGAGTGTGTCGAGCCGGTGAGCGAGATGCCTGGGCAGGACCCGCCGGATCTTGGCCGACGCCGTCTCGCTCGCGGTGAGACCCGCTGTCGTCAGCCCTGCCCGGCGGCCGGCGACCAGGCCGAGCAGCACGGCCAGCGCCTCGTCGTCGCTGAGCATGAGGGGCGGCAGACGGTACCCGGAGGCGAGCCGGTACCCACCGTAACGGCCGCGCACCGACTCCACGGGTACGTCGAGATCGAGCAGCTGGTCCACATAACGCCGCACGGTGCGCGCGTCGACGCCGAGCCGGTCGGCGAGTTCGGCCACCGTCCGCGTGCCGCCCGACTGCAGCAGCTCCAGGAGGGTCAGCACGCGGACGGTGGGTCGGGACATGTGTCCAGCCTAAGGCGAATACAGGGCCGATTCTGTCCACTATTTGTCCTAGCCTGCGTGAGGCAACGACAACGGCTGCATCAGCCAACGACAACGACTGCAGCCGGCGACCCCACCAGCCAAGGAGAGCACCATGGATTTCGTCTCGATCCGCATCATCACCGGCGACGTCGCACGCCTCGTCGAGTTCTACGAGCGAGCCACCGGCGTGCAGGCAGCGTGGGCCACTGAGGACTTCGCCGAACTCAGGACCGCCGGCGCGACCCTCGCCATCGCCGGCACCCGCACCGTTCCGCTGTTCGCCCCGGGCTCCGCCCACCCGGCGGACAACCGCAGCGTGATCACCGAGTTCCGCGTCGACGACGTGGACCGCGTTCACCAGGATCTGGCCGGTTTCGTCACCGACTTCGTCACCGAGCCCACCACGATGCCCTGGGGCAACCGGTCGCTGCTGTTCCGCGACCCCGACGGCAACCTCGTCAACTTCTTCACGCCCGTCACCCCGGCGGCCATCGAGAAGTTCGCGCGGTGATACCGGGAACAGTCGCCGAGGGACGTCCGGGGTGATCGACCGGACAGGTCCTAACAGGTCCTAGCAGGCCCTAACCGGTCCTAGACGTCCAGTTGGTCGGCCACCGCGCGGAGGAGGCCACCGATCTTCTTTCCGGAGGCCTTGTCGGGATAGCGGCCCCTCTCAAGCATCGGCGTGATGTTTTCGAGAAGGGTCGTCAAGTCCTGGACGATGGACGCGAGTTCGTCCGGCTTACGGCGCTGGGCGGCCGCGACGGAGGGCGTGGGATCCAATAGCGTCACCGAGAGTGCCTGGTCACCGCGTTGCCCGGCGACCACGCCGAACTCCACACGCTGACCCGGCTTCAGAACATCGACTCCGGCGGGCAGGACCGAGGAATGAACGAAGACGTCGCCGCCGTCGTCGCGAGAGAGAAAGCCGAAGCCCTTCTCACTGTTGAACCACTTGACCTTGCCAGTCGGCAAAGCACACGCTCCCTCTATCGGTCCCGGACGTTCCTGGACCCCGGTTGAACTGCCGCGACGAACCACACTACCGGGGGTCTCTCCAACCCAACACGCCTTAAAACGAGACTGAGCCGCTACCTGTGCCGGCAGCGGCTCAAAGTGGCGGGCGCAGGGAACTACCCTGGTCGGGTGCGTGAGAAAAACCAACCGAATTCCGCCGAGGCCGGAGACGGACTGATCCGTGCCGGTGCCATCGTGTTCATCGTCGGAGCAGTGGCCACGCTGGTCACTGTGGCCCCGCTGCTTCTCGACACGACGCCCTTTCCTCCGTACATGTTCGGTCTGAGCATGCTGATGGGCGTCGGATTCCTCATCGCGGGGGCGGGGGTGTTCCAGTCGATCGCCAGTGGGCGCCGGCAGGCGCGCGGCGGTTAGTTCCCATGCCCATGCCCGCAGCGGCAGCCCAGAGTCACGCCGTCCGGTGGCCCGCCAGCCAGTCCGGGAACTCCAGCAGGTCCTTGAGGACCACGTCGGCGCCCGCCGCGCGCAGTTCGTCCGCGTCACACGGGCCGGTGGCCACGGCGACGGACAGCGCCTCCGCCGTACGCGCGCCGCGTACGTCGCCGGTGTGGTCGCCGACGTAGACGTCCGCGTCGTACTCGCGCAGGGCCTGTGCCTTGCGCTCGGCCCACAGGTCGCCGATGACGGCGTCTGCGTCGATGCCGAGATGGCTGAGATGCAACTTGGCGTTGGGCTCGTACTTGGCGGTGACGACGATGGCCCGGCCCCCGGCCGCCCGCACCGCGGCTATCGCCTCGCGGGCGCCGGCCATCGCGGGCGTCGGTGCGATGGCATGGGTGGGGTACATCTCCCGGTACACGTCCGCCGTGGCCTCGACCTCCTCGGCCGGGAACCAGTTGATCAACTCCTCCGCGAGCGGTGGCCCGAGCCGCGTGACGGCCAGATCGGCATCGACGAAGACCCCCGTCCGCTCGGAGAGCGCCTGGTAACAGGCACGGATCCCGGGCCGGGAGTCGATCAGGGTCATGTCGAGGTCGAAGCCGACGGTCAGCACACGAGAGGTCATATGAACCATTGTGCCCAGCCGGCACCACGTACAAGACCACGTACGGGACCACGCACGCCGCGCCCGGACGCACCCGGCCGCACCCGGCCGCCACCCCCGCCCAGGAGGGCACCTACCTCCGTCGCTGTGACCTCCACACCAGGAACAGCGCGGAAGCAACCGCCGCGCTGCGCAGGACGAACGGCCAGGTCTCGGCGACCTCGTCGCCCATCTGCCCCTTCGCGATGGGCGTACCCCAGCGCCCCTCCGTACGGCCCCAGAGCCACATGACGCCCGCCGCAACGACCAGTCCGGGCACGCCGAGGACGGCCCATTTCGACTCGGTCGGACTCAGGCGGCGCGAGAGGTAGGCGATGAGCCAGCCGAGGCCCAGCATGACGAGGTTGCCCATGACCGCGCCGGCGACCAGAAGGGCGGCGGCGAGCAACAGCAGTGGGTTGGACCAGCCGCCGCCGAGGGGGCGCAGGCGGGGGACGAAGCGACGGCGTCTCCGCCCGGTCGACCCGTCCGGTTCGACCGCCTCCACGGGGGCCGCCGGTTCGACGACGGCCGCCGCGGACTTCGACTCGGGCCCGCGCTCGTCAAGCTTCTCCAACTTGTCTAGTTTGCCCGACTTGTTCGCTTCATCTGTTCTGCCAGGACTGTCGAACTCGTCGTCGGGCGGCGGTGGCTTGAACAGTTCCGGGATCTCCACACCCCCGACGAACCCCGGCACGCTGTCCGTCGCCCCGAACGGTCCGCTCTCCACCCGCCACCAGTCGGGCTGCACCCCGGAGCCGAGCTCCTCCGTACTCGCGAGGTGCGGCGGGGAAGGCACGGCGTGGGCGGTCTCGGCGACGTCCGGCTTCTCGGGGCGCGACCTGGGGACCACGCGGCGCAGGCGCTTGGGCCGGCCCTCGGGTTCCTGGGCGCGCTGGGCGGGGAAGGCGGCCCGCTTCGGTGACGGCTCCTCGCCGCCGCCGATACCGCCACCGATACCGCCACCGGTACCGCCTGCGGACTCGACCAGTGACTCGGGAGTACCGATACGGTCGAGGATGCGGCGGACCGCGGCCGGGCTGTCGAGGGTCGCCTTGGCCCGGCGCCGGTCGATCTCGGCCCGCGCTTCCGACACGAGCCGCATACGCGTCCCGGACGGCAGCTGTCTCTGCTGGGCCAGGTCGCCCACCCGGCTCAGATAATCGAATACGAGCTGGTCGCTCTCGATCCCCACGAAGTCCCCTCCGGGGCTCCCGCGTCGAAATTCCCCGCGCGACCGACGGTACCGCGCCCGCCGCCGGTGACGAGCCCCGGCACGGCGGCGGCGCGCCTCAAGGGGAACGACTGCGGCGGCCCACCCGCTACCGTGGATCGGATGAGCGTCCAGGAGCAGTCATCAGAGGAGCCCGGCGGGGCGTCCGGAAGGGCGTCCGGCGGGGTTTCCGCCGAGGGGCCCGCCACCGCCGGGGCACACCCTCGTTCACTCGCGGAGGACCTGCGGGCCCGCGACGACTCCTCCCTGTCCGCGTTGCTGCGGGCCCGGCCCGACCTCATCACTCCCGTACCGACCGACCTCTCGCAGCTGGCCACCCGGGCCGGCACCCGCGCCTCCGTGATCCGCGCCCTGGAGCGCCTCGACCGGTTCGCCCTCCAGACGGCGGAGGCGCTGGCCGTGGCCCCGGACCTGGCGCCGTACGGCACGCTCCTGGAGCTGCTGGCGGGTGACGCGTGCGACCCGGTGGTCACCGAGATGCTGCCCCGCGCCGTGGCCGCACTGCGCGAACAGGCGCTGGTGTGGGGCTCGGACACCCGGCTCCGGCTGGTCCGCACGGCCCGCGAACTGCTCGCGCCCTCGCCGCAGCACCCTTCCCCGACGGGTCTTGGCCCGACCGTCGCGGAGGCCACGGCGGGCATGTCGCCGGGCCGGATCCAGGAACTCCTGGCGGCGGCCGGGCTGGCCACGACACACGACGCGGTGTCCGCGGTGGAGTCGCTCACGGGTCTTTTCACCGACCGCGCCCGGATGTCCGCGCTGCTCGACCAGGCCCCGCCGGAGTCCCTTGAGGTCCTGTCGCGGCTGGTCTGGGGGCCGCCGTACGGGCAGGTGACCGCGGATCCGGCGGCCCGCCTGCGCTGGCTCCTGGACCGCGGGCTGCTGCTGCCGACGGCGCCCGGCACGGTCGTACTCCCCCGCGAGGTCGCCCTTCATCTGCGCGCGGGGCGGGCACACCAGAAGACGGAACCACTTCCTCCGCCGGTCGAGCCCACTGCCGTACACCGTCCACAGGTTGTGGACTCCACGGCGGCCGGTCAGGCGTACACCGCGCTCGCCACCGTCGAGGAGCTGCTGAAGGACTGGGACGAGGGCGGCCCGTCCGTGCTGCGCGCGGGCGGCCTGAGCGTACGGGACCTGAAGCGGACGGCCGTGGCCCTGGACCTGCCGGAACCGGTCGCCGCCTTCTGGGTGGAACTCGCCTACGCGGCGGGCCTGCTGGCCTCGGACGGCGCGGCCGAAGAGCGGTACGCGGCGACGCCCGCCTACGACGAGTGGCTGGACCTGCCGGCGGCCGAGCGCTGGACCCGGCTGGCCACGGCGTGGCTGTCGGCCACCCGCACGGCGGGCGTGATCGGCGGCCGCGACACCAAGGAGCGCACCCTGTCGGCCCTCGGCCCCGGCCTGGACCGCTCGGCAGCCCCCGAGGTCCGTCACCGGGTCCTCTCGCTCCTCGCCGCGCTGCCCGAGGGCGGCTCCGCCTCCCCCGACTCCCTGGTCACCCGCCTCCACTGGGAACGTGCCCTGCGCGGCGCCGCCTCCTCGGACGACCTGCGGGCCCGCCTCACCGGGTGGACCCTGACCGAGGCCGAGTCGCTGGGGATCACCGGCAGGGGCGCGCTGTCCGCCCACGGGCGGGCACTCCTGGGGGCCGCACCGGGTGCACCCGCCCCGGAGCCGGCCACCGGTCCCGGCGACAAACTCCCTGTCCATCACAGGCACCACCACCTACCGGCGCCCCTGGCCCCGCCCGCATCCCGCTCCCCCGCCGAGCTGGCCTCCGCAGCCGCCCGGGCCGGCCGGCTGCTGACGCCGCTGCTCCCGGAGGCCCTCGACCACGTCCTCCTCCAGGCGGACCTGACGGCAGTGGCCCCGGGCCCGCTGGAACGCCCCCTGGCGGAGGTCCTGAACGTCCTCGCCGACGTGGAGTCGAAGGGCGGGGCCACGGTGTACCGCTTCACGCCGGGCTCGGTCCGCCGGGCCCTGGACGCGGGCCGCTCGGCCTCCGACCTGCAGGCGTTCCTCACCGCCCACTCCCGTACGCCGGTTCCGCAGCCGCTCTCCTACCTGATCGACGACGTGGCGCGCAGACACGGCCATCTGCGGATCGGCGCGGCGTCGGCGTATGTCCGCTGCGACGACGACGCACTCCTGAACGAGATCATCGCCGACAAGCGATCGCAGGGGCTCCGGCTGCGCCGCCTCGCGCCCACGGTCCTGGCCGCCCAGTCCGACCCGGCCACGCTCCTCGAAGGCCTGCGCGCGATGGGCTTCGCACCGGCCGCCGAGTCCGCCGAGGGTGACGTGCTGATCACCCGTGCGCACGCCCACCGCACACCCCCGCGCACAGCGCCCGAGCCGGTACCCGACGGCCCACCGTCCCCCGACACCACCCTGCTGAGCGCCGCGATCCGGGCCATCCGCGCGGGCGACCTGGCTTCCACGACACCGCGCAAGCCGTCCGCGACCTCCTCCACCACCACCGCACCCGAACAGAACGGCACCCTCCCGCGCACCAGCTCCGCCGAGACCCTCGCCACCATGCAGGCCGCCGTCCTCACCGGCGGCACCCTGTGGATCGGTTACGTCAACGCCGAGGGCTCCGCCAGCCAGCGCGTCATCGCTCCCGTCCGGGTGGAGGGCGGTTTCGTCACGGCGTACGACCACACCGCGGACGAGGTCAGGACGTATCCCCTGCACCGGGTGACGGGCGTGGCGGAACTGGCGGACGAGCAGGCCTGAGCCCGCTCACCCGCTCACCGACGGGGCTCCGCCCACTCGTTCGGGTGTAGGCGGCGGTTCATGCACGCCACGCCGGAAGCTTCCCACCCATGAGGGACGGCGCGGGGCCTCCCGCATCGCGGCGCGAACTGCGGGGCAGTCACTGGGCGTTGTGCTCACGCAACGCAACAGTTTGGTCACGCACCGTTCCGTCCATGCAACGGAGCGCCCATGCAACGGAGAGGGAATCCCATGCGCACCGCCCGTCGTGTCGCCACCGTCCTGATCGGTACCGCCGCATTGCTCGGCGCACTCGCCTCCCAGGCCGTGGCGATCGGTATCGATCTCGGCGGGGGCCTGACGCTCTGAGTCGCCCCCGCACGTCCTGCGGGCCGACCCCGGCAGCACTCCGGGGCCGGCCCGTCCCCTCCAGCCCCCCGCCCCGGCCTGCCCCGGCTTGCCCCGGCTTGCCCCGGCTCAGCATCTCCCGAGAGGCTCCGAAGTCCCCATGCGTTCCGTCCAGCCCCTGCGATCCGTCGTCACGGTCGCCCTCTTCGCCTCGGCCGCGCTCCTCGGCGTACTCGCCCCGCAGGCCGCCGCCCGGCCCGCCCTGCCGCTGCCCCTGCCGGTGGCCGCCGTCGAACCGCTCGTGACCGAGGGGGTCACCGTCGAGGGACCGCTGGTCAACAACCTCACTCTGCCCACGCTGAAGTAGCCCGGCGCATCCGGTAGCTGTCCCCTTCGAGGCGGACGATCTCCGCGTGGTGCGCCAGCCGGTCGACCATCGCGGGGGCGGCGCCGCCGAAGATCTCGTCCCAGCGGCCGGGCGGGCGGTCGCTGGTCACGATCAGGGAGGCCCGCTCGTAGCGGTGCGCGACCAACTGGAAGAAGAGGTGTGCCGTGTCCGTGTCGAACGGGGTGTAGCCGACCTCGTCGACGATCAGCAGCGCGTGGGCGTCGAGGGCCGCCAGTTCATCGGTGAGCCGGCCGTCCGTCCGCGCCCCGGCCAGCCGCGCGGCCCACTGCGCCGCGGTCGCGAACAGCACCTGGTGCCCCGTCTGGCAGGCCCGCACGCCGAGGCCGACGGCGAGATGGGTCTTGCCGGTGCCTGGCCGACCGACGAACACCACGTTGCGCCGGGCCGCGACGAAGTCCAGCTTGCCGAGCCGGGCCACGGCCTCCCGGTCGAAGACCCGGGGATGCTCCTCGTCGAACTCCTCCAGCAGCTTCCGATCGGGAAAGCAGGCATCGCGGATCCTGGCCTCGGCCCCCGCCTCGTACGAGTCGCACGAGGCGTATGAGTCGTACGGCGAGGAGGCCGCCTGAACCGGGACCGGGACCGGGGCCGAGACCGGGGCCGGGGCCGTAAGCAAGAACTCGGCCGGGACCGACGACACGGGGGACACAGAGGAGACGAGAGAGGCAGGCGGGACGGGGGCCGAGGAGGCAACCGGAGCAACTGGCCCCTGCGCATGCCCCCGGTGTGAACGGTCCGACCGGTCCGCCATGGGCCCCGACATGTACGCCAGGATCGCCGCCGAGGCGATGAACGCCATGTGGATGACCGTCCCCCACAGCAGCGAGTGGTGCGAGGTGTGGTGCACGTCCACGAACATCTGCAGCAGGTGGACGGACGAGATGCCCACGATGGCGGTGGCGAGCTTCACCTTCAGTACGTTGGAGTTGACGTGCGAGAGCCATTCGGGCTGGTCACGGTGGCCCTGGAGGCCGATGCGCGAGACGAACGTCTCGTACCCGCCGACGATCACCATGATCAGCAGGTTGGCGATCATGACGACGTCCACCAGTTTGAGTACCGCGAGCATCACGTACGTCTCGTTCGCCTGCCCGGTCACGCACCGGAGGATTAAATTCCACAGCTCGTAGAAGAACTTGTAGACGTACACGCCCTGGGCGGCCACCAGACCGAAGTACAGCGGGGCCTGGAGCCAGCGGGTGGCGAAGAGCGCGTATCCGAGCGTCGTGGCCGGCGATGAGGCGGACGGCGGAGCGGGCGACGGCGGCGGGGCATGACTGTGACCGGACAACAGTGGGCTCTCCCTGGGCGGCGACCTGGGGCAGTGACCTGCGGGGTCGCCATTCTTCGGGGCCACGGCCGTAAATCTGAATTCACACCACTCATTGGAATGAATAGACATCCAGTAGGACAGGACGGAGGGTGCCGACCGTTCGGGATGGCATACGCCGACGATCAGGCACACTGGACGTTTGGCCGTGCACGTCGCACGGCCGTGCAGAAGGGGACGCACGCGTGAATGGTCCACTCATCGTCCAGTCCGACAAGACCCTCCTCCTGGAGGTCGACCACGAGCTGTCGGGCGAGTGCCGCCGGGTCATCGCCCCCTTCGCCGAGCTGGAGCGCGCGCCCGAGCACATCCACACGTACCGGGTGACCCCGCTCGGCCTGTGGAACGCGCGCGCGGCCGGGCACGACGCCGAGCAGGTCGTGGACGCGCTCGTGCAGTACAGCCGCTATCCGGTGCCGCACGCACTGCTGGTCGACATCGCGGAGACGATGGGCCGCTACGGCCGGCTCACGCTGAGCAAGCACCCGGCCCACGGGCTCGTCCTCACCACCACCGACCGGCCCGTGCTTGAGGAGATCCTGCGCTCGAAGCGGATCACCCCGCTCGTGGGAGACCGCCTCGACCCCGACACGGTGGCCGTGCACCCCTCCGAGCGGGGGCAGATCAAGCAGACGCTGCTGAAGCTGGGCTGGCCGGCCGAGGACCTCGCCGGGTACGTGGACGGCGAGGCGCACTCCATCGCCCTCGCTGAGGACGGCTGGTCCCTGCGGCCGTACCAGAAGCAGGCGGTGGAGAACTTCTGGCACGGCGGATCCGGAGTGGTCGTACTCCCCTGCGGCGCCGGGAAGACACTCGTCGGGGCCGGTGCCATGGCCGAGGCGAAGGCCACCACCCTCATCCTCGTCACGAACACCGTCTCGGCCCGGCAGTGGAAGCACGAGCTGGTCAAGCGCACGAGCCTGACCGAGGAGGAGATCGGCGAGTACAGCGGTACGCGCAAGGAGATCAGGCCGGTCACCATCGCGACGTACCAGGTGCTGACGACCAAGCGGAAGGGCGTCTACCAGCACCTGGAGCTGTTCGACTCACGCGACTGGGGGCTGATCATCTACGACGAGGTGCATCTGCTCCCCGCCCCGGTCTTCAAGTTCACCGCCGACCTCCAGGCGCGCCGCCGGCTCGGTCTGACGGCCACACTGGTGCGCGAGGACGGCCGCGAGTCGGACGTGTTCTCCCTCATCGGGCCGAAGCGTTTCGACGCGCCCTGGAAGGAGATCGAGGCACAGGGGTACATCGCGCCGGCCGACTGCGTCGAGGTCCGGGTGAACCTCACGGACTCCGAGCGGCTCGCGTACGCGACCGCCGAGGCGGAGGAGAAGTATCGCTTCTGCGCGACGACGGCGACGAAGCGCAAGGTCACGGAGGCGCTGGTCCGCCGGTTCGCGGGGATGCAGACGCTCGTCATCGGCCAGTACATCGATCAGCTCGACGAACTGGGCGAGCATCTGGACGCGCCGGTCATCAAGGGGGAGACGTCGAACGCGCAGCGCGAGAAGCTCTTCGAGGCGTTCCGGCAGGGTGAGATCAGCGTCCTGGTCGTCTCGAAGGTCGCCAACTTCTCCATCGACCTGCCGGAGGCGACGGTCGCCATCCAGGTGTCGGGCACCTTCGGGTCCCGCCAGGAGGAGGCTCAGCGCCTCGGCCGCGTGTTGCGCCCGAAGGCGGACGGCCACCAGGCCCACTTCTACTCGGTCGTGGCCCGCGACACCATCGACCAGGATTTCGCGGCCCACCGCCAGCGTTTCCTGGCCGAACAGGGTTACGCGTACCGGATCGTGGACGCGGACGAACTCCTCGCGGACAACAACTGATCGGTCCTACCGGCGGCGTACGCCCGCTTCCTCGCCGTACTCGCCGAGGAGGACCACTCCGAGGGCGGCGCCGGCGAAGACCTTGACGGCGCGCAGGGTGTCGCCGAAGCGATGGCTGTGGTTATGGCTCTGGCTGCGGCTCTGGTTGCGGCTCTGGTTGCGGCTGCCCTGCAGGGCAGCCGCGCCGGACGGCGGCCGGGGGCGGACGGGGGCCTGGGTGAACGTCGCAGTGCTCATGTATCCATGGTGGAATCCAGGCGCTCCGCTTTCATCGCCCTGCGGAGCGAACCTCCGTCATCCCCTCGTACGACTCCGGACCGACCTCTCCCCACGGGGGGGGGACGCCATCCCTTAGGGGACCGGGGACCCCAGGGGACGAAAAACGGTTGGCACCGGCCGCGCCGGCTCGCCTAAGATCTCCGCTCTTGCCCGCCTCCCGTCGTGGAGCGCCGCCGCCCGGACGGAAACCGGCCGGCTCACCGCCACTCGGCAGGGCCCACCAGGTCCCGCCGCTCTCGCAGGCTCCGGAGGCAACGCCCGTGTCCACCCCGCCCGATGATCCTCTCTCCCGCGAGCGTGCCCACCTCGCGGGCTCCCGTGCCGCGCTGCGTTCGATGCGCGAGGACGTCCAGTCCCTCGACATCCGGGACGTCACCGCGAACTGGGTCAACGCGGAGGTCCTGACCCGCCAGATCGACGAGCGCATCAAGGCTCTGGCCGACCTGTCCCACACTCCGCTGTTCTTCGGCCGCCTCGACTACCTGCACGCCCCGGGCGCCGAGCAGGCGGAGGGCGCGCAGGGGGAACGCTTCTACATCGGCCGCCGGCACGTGCACGACGCGGGCGGCGACCCGATGGTGATCGACTGGCGCGCCCCGGTGTCCCAGCCCTTCTACCGGGCCTCCAAGAAGGCCCCGTTGGACATCGCGCTGCGCCGCCGCTTCGGATACACGGGCGGCGACCTCACCGCCTACGAGGACGAGCACCTCTCCGACCCCACTGATTCATCGGAGGTCGCCGCCACCAGCAAGCTGCTCCAGCGGGAGATCGAGCGCCCGCGCGTGGGCCCGATGCGCGACATCGTGGCGACGATCCAGCCGGAGCAGGACGAGATCGTACGGTCCGGTCTCGGCGGCACGGTCTGCGTGCAGGGTGGTCCGGGGACCGGGAAGACGGCCGTCGGCCTGCACCGGGTCGCGTACCTCCTCTACGCCCACCGCGACCGGCTCGCCCGGACCGGCACCCTGGTCATCGGGCCGAACGCGTCCTTCCTCCACTACATCGAGCAGGTGCTGCCCGCGCTGGGCGAGTTGGAGGTCAAGCAGGCCACGGTCGACGACCTGGTCGCGCATGTCGAGGTGCGGGGCGTGGACGAGGCGGCGACCGCCGTCGTGAAGGGCGACGCGCGGATGGCCGAGGTCCTGCGCAGGGCCGTCCGCGCCCAGGTGACCATGCCCACCGAGCAAGTCGTGGTGGTCCGCGGCTCGCGGCGCTGGCGCGTACCGGAGTACGAACTGACGGACATCGTCCAGGAGTTGCTGGACCGGGACATCCGGTACGGCGCCGCCCGCGAGGCCCTGCCGCAGCGCATCGCGCACGCCGTGCTGGTGCAGATGGAACGGTCGGGCGAGGCGCCGGACGACCGTGTGCAGGACGCCGTGGCCCGCAACCCCGCGGTGAAGGCGGCGGTGAAGGCGATCTGGCCGCCGGTGGACCCGGCGAAGCTGGTCTTCCGCCTGCTCTCCGACGCGGAGTTCCTGGCCCTGCACGCGGAGGGCATCCTCACGGAGGACGAGCAGGAGACGATCCGGTGGGCGAAGCCCGTACGGTCGGCGAAGTCGGCCCGGTGGGCCGCCGCGGACGCCGTGTTGATCGACGAGGCCACCGATCTCGTACAGCGCACGCACTCTCTCGGGCATGTGGTGCTCGACGAGGCGCAGGACCTGTCGCCCATGCAGTACCGGGCGGTGGGGCGGCGCTGCACGACCGGTTCGGCGACCGTGCTCGGTGATCTGGCGCAGGGCACGACGCCCTGGGCGACGCCGGGTTGGGACGAGGCGCTGGCCCATCTCGGCAAGCGGGACGCGGTCGTCGAGGAGCTGACGGCCGGTTTCCGTGTCCCGACGGACGTGATCGCGTACGCCTCCCGGCTGCTCCCCCACATCGCGCCGGGCCTGGCGCCGGTGGCGTCGGTCCGGGAGAACCCGGGCTTCTTCGAGGTCCGCGAGATCACCACGGATGCCGGCGCCGCCGAAGTGGTCGCGGCCTGCGAGGAGTTGCTGGGCCATGAGGGTTCGGTCGGCCTGATCGCGGCCGACGTGCGCGTACCGCTGCTGTCCGAGGCCCTGGCGAAGGCGGGCATCCCCCACCTCGCCCCCGGCGAGGAGACGACCCTCGCCGCCCGCCTCACCCTGGTACCGGCGTCTCTCGCCAAGGGATTGGAGTACGACTACGTGGTCCTGGACGAACCCCGGGCCGTGGTCGACGCCGAACCGGACGAGCGGACGGGTCTGCGCCGCCTGTACGTCACCCTGACCCGAGCGGTCTCGGGTCTGCTCGTGACCCACGCGACGGGCCTGCCGGCCCAGCTGACCGAACAGCCGCCGGGGTAGCCGACATCGCCTGCACCGCCTTCACCGCCTGCGGGCCGGTGGGGGCTGGTCGCGCAGTTCCCCGCGCCCCTGAAGACGGGGCCGGGGCTCAGGCGGCGTCCAGCGCCGAGCGCCACTCCCGTACCGCCGCCGCCGAGACCGGGGTCTCCCAGCCGCCCGGCCGCGCCGCGCCGCCGATGTGGAAGGCGTCGACGCCCGCCGCCCGCAACCGCGGTACGTGGTCGAGGCGCAGGCCCCCACCGACGAGGAGTCGCGGCTCGTAGCCGGGCTCGCCGCGCCGGGCCGCCTCCGCGAGCAGTGTCGGCAGGCCCTCGTCCACGCCGGCCGCCGACCCCGCAGTGAGATACGTGTCCAGGCCGGGCAGGTCGGAGAGCCGCTTGCGCAGGGCGTCACGGTCGGCGGCGCGGTCGATCGCCCGGTGGAACGTCCAACGGCAGCCGTCCAGTTCGGCGAGCACCGACTCCAGCGCGGGCAGGTCCGGCTCCCCGGTCGCGTCCAGGAACCCGAGCACGAATTCGTCCGCCCCGGCCGCCCTCAGCTCCCGCGCCGTCCGTACGAGCGCTTGTACGTCCCCGGCCGCGAAGTCGTCGGCCAGGCGCAGCATCACGCGCAGCGAGATGCCGACGGCGGCCCGGATCCCGGCGAAGGCCCCGACCGGCGGGGTGAGCCCGTCGGCGGCCATGTCGGTGACCAGTTCCAGCCGGTCCGCGCCTCCGGCCTCGGCGGCGACCGCGTCCTCGACGTCGAGGGCGATCACCTCCAGGACTGCACGCTTGCTCATAGGACCTCTTCCCTCGGGCGGACAGATGGGCGGCTACAAATCTGGCTATAGGCCTGGGCTGCAGGCCTGAACTACAGGTCTAGTCCAATGCTCAGCCTACGCGCACCCTGCCGGAGATCAACGGCCCGGCAACGTGGCACAACTCCCTCGCGCGCCGTCAGGCGTCAGGCGTCAGGCGTCAGGCGTCAGGCGTCAGGCGTCAGGCGTCAGGCGTCAGGCGTCAGGCGTCAGGCGGACAATGGAGCGCATGGCCGACCTCGACGCCCTGCGCACCCGCTGGTCCCACGCACTCCACCGGAGCCGTGGGACGGACACGCAGGACCCCTACCCCTACCCCTACCCCGACCCCTCCCTCTACGCCGACAACCTCCTCGCCCGCTGGTCGGAGCCCCAGCGTCGCTACCACACCCTCGACCACCTCACGGCGGTGCTGGACCACGTCGACGTGCTGGAGAAGGCCGCGGACGACCCGGATCTGGTCCGGCTGGCCGCGTGGTTCCACGACGCGGTCTACCAGCCCGACCGCTCCGAGAACGAGGAACGCTCGGCCCGTCTCGCCGAGCGCGCGCTCCCCGAGGCCGGCCTCTCCGCCGACGCCACGACCGAGGTCGCCCGCCTCGTCCGCCTGACGGTCACGCACGCCCCGGCCGACGACGACCCGAACGGCCAGGTCCTGTGCGACGCCGACCTGGCGATCCTCGCCTCGCCCGCCGACTCCTACGCCGCCTACGCGCAGGCGGTCCGTGAGGAGTACGCCTTCGTGCCCCCGGACGCCTTCAGCGAGGGCCGCGCGGCAATCCTCCGGCAGCTCCTGGACCTGCCCCGCCTCTTCCACACCCCGTACGGGACAAGGGAATGGGAGGGCCCGGCCCGCCGCAACCTGACGAGTGAACTGACTCTGCTGACGGGCTGAACCCCACCCGATCCCACCCGATGGAATGGCATGGCCCCCGTCGAGGTTGGCACCTGATATGCCCGTCCCCACGCGCAAAAGCACCAGCGTCAGCACAAGCACCAGCACCGATCCCCACTCTCGTACTCGGATGCCCCTGGCCGTCTACATTCTCGGGCTCTCCGTCTTCGCACTGGGCACCAGCGAGTTCATGCTCTCCGGGCTGCTGCCGGCGGTCGCGGACGACATGCACGTGTCCATTCCGCGAGCGGGCCTGCTGATATCGGCCTTCGCCGTCGGCATGGTCGTCGGAGCGCCCCTGCTGGCCGTGGCGACGCTCCGGCTGCCTCGCCGTACGACCCTCATCGCGCTCATCGCGGTCTTCGGCCTCGGCCAGATCGCGGGCGCCCTCGCCCCGAACTACGCCGTGCTCTTCGCGTCCCGTGTCGTGAGCGCACTGGCCTGCGCCGGGTTCTGGGCGGTCGGCGCGGCCGTGGCCGTCGCGATGGTCCCGGTGAACGCCCGCGCCCGGGCGCTCGCCGTGATGATCGGCGGTCTGTCGATCGCGAACGTCCTCGGAGTTCCGGCGGGCGCCTTCCTCGGCGACAGCCTCGGCTGGCGGTCGGCGTTCTGGGCGGTCGGCGGGGCCAGCGCGGTCGCGCTCGTCGGGGTGGCCACCCTCATCCCCCGTATCCCGCTCCCCGACGAGAAGCCCCGGCTCAGGAACGAGCTGCGGATCTACCGCGACCGCCAGGTCTGGCTCTCCATCTCACTGATCGCGTTCGCCGCGGGCGGCGTCTTCTGCGCGTTCAGCTATCTCGCCCCGCTGCTCACGGACGTGGCCGGGCTCGACGAAGGATGGGTGCCGGCCGTGCTCGCGCTGTTCGGGGTCGGCGCGCTCATCGGGACCGCGATCGGCGGCCGGATCGCGGACGCGCACCTCTTCGGGGTGCTGCTGTCCGGCATCGCGGCCTCGACGGTACTGCTCGTGGCGCTCGCGCTGCTCGGACAGTACGCGGTCGCGGCCGCCGCCCTCGCCTTCCTCCTCGGTGTCTCCGCCTTCTACACGGCCCCGGCCCTGAACGCCCGGATGTTCAACGTCGCGGCCGAGGCCCCCACCCTGGCCGGTGCCACCACCACGGCGGCCTTCAACCTCGGGAACACCGGCGGCCCCTGGATCGGCGGCGCCACCATCGACGCGGGGTTCGGCTACGCCTCCCCGGCCTGGGCCGGAGCGGCCCTGACCGTCGCGGCGGGTGTGCTGACCACGGTCTCGCTGCGGCTGCACCAGCGCGGGACGTCGTCGCGGGTGGTCACCGGAGCCGTGAGCGCGCCTCCGTGCGCGGCCGTGGCGGCCGACGGAAAAAAATGAACGGCGCCGCGAACTGACCATCTATCCTCACCGGCATGCGAGCCATGGGTGGGGACCAGGTGGAAGAGGCGGTCTCGGGTGCGGTGACGGCCCTGCGGGGCGGGACCGGCCGGGACTGGAGCGTCAAGGCGGGACGTCTCGAATGGAGTTGCCGCAGGACGGCGGAACACCTCGCGTCGGACCTCATCTCGTACGCGGGCCAGTTGGCGGGCCGCCCCGCCGACCGCTACGTACCCTTCAAGATCACCTTCGACGAGTGCGAGGGCGCCGAGGACGTCCTGCAGGTCGTCGAGGCGACCGGCGCCCTGTTCGCGGCCGCCGTGCGCACCACCCCGCGGGAGGTACGGGCCTTCCACCCGTACCCCTTCCGCAGCGCGGATCGTGAGGGCTTCGCCGCCATGGGGGTCACGGAGATCCTCGTGCACGCGCACGACGTGGCCGAGGGTCTCGGTATCCCGTACGAGCCACCGGCCGCGCTCTGCGCCGACATCCTGACCCGGATCTTCCCGCACGTCCGGCCGGAGCCGGGACCCGACCACTGGCGGACCCTCCTGTGGGCCACGGGCCGCGGCGAACTGCCCGGCCGCGCGCCCCTCACCACCTGGCGCTGGAGCAACAACCTCGTCATCCCGGCCGACCGCCTCACCCTCCAGGGCGTCACCCCCGCGGCCGCCGCCGACCTGTGCGCGGGTGGCACCGGGGGCTTCGAGTGGATCGAGGGCGGCCCCTTCCAGGGCACCCGGGACGCGGCGGGAATGGTGGTCAAGGCGTACGAGGCCGGGGTGCACCGCCCCGAGTGGGGGATGTTCCTCCTCGTCCGACGCGAGGACGGGCGCGCGGTCGGTGGCATGGGCTTCCACGGCGCTCCGGACGAGCAGGGCCGCGCCGAGGTCGGCTACGACCTGGCGGAGTCGGCCCGCGGCAACGGCTACGCCACCGAGGCCCTGCGCGCCCTGTCCGCCTGGGCCCTGGCCCGCGAGGACCTCACCTACCTGTTCGCGACGGTGGACCGCACCAACGCCCCTTCCCAGGGCGTGATCTCACGCGTGGGCTTCACCCGGGTGGGCACGGTGGGCGACGACGGGGAGCAGTACGCGTACGAGCTACGCGGCTGAGCTACGCCGCTGAGTCCGGTCGTCCCTTGGGCCTGCGCAGCCCGGCCGCGTGCAGGATGCGTACGACCTCGCGGCTGCGCACCTGCACCGCGCCGGCCCGCACGGCGTCCTCGTACCGGTGGGAGGGAATGTCGTAGTGGTCCCGCTCGAAGGCACGGACGGGCACGCCCAACCCGCGTGCGAACGTGTGCAACTCCTCGAACGAGGCGTCGCTGACGAGGTGGGACCACATGCGGCCGTGCCCCGGCCAGTCGGGCGGGTCGATGAAGACGGTCACGAGGAACCCTCCCCGCCGTAGCCGCCGAAACCCTCCGAGCCTCCGAAACCCTCCGAGCCTCCGGAGCCCTCCGAGTCGCCGGGGCCGCCCATGGCCGGTCCGAGCGCGCCCACCGGGGAGACCGAGACCCCGGCCTTGTGGCAGACCCAGTGCGGGTCAGGTCCCAGCTCCGGTTCCACCTCCAGGGCATGGGGATCACCGGCGCCGCAGACGGGACACAGCGGCCAGCGCCCGTACTTCTCCAACAGCGCGTCCTGTACGTCCTGGGCGATCAGCCCGGACACGTACTCGACGCCCTCGGGCCACTGCTCCACCCACCACCGCCGCTGTACGACCGACTCCTCGACCATCGACACGACGTCGGCCTGAGCCACCTCGCCCGCGACGAGATCGGCGAGCACCAACGCACGGGCGGCATGCAGCGCCTGCTCCAAGGGGCTGACGGGAGGGGGAGAGGCCGAAGGTTCCATACATCCATTGTGCGGCTCCGCCGCGCGGGCGCGACCAGCCCCTGTCTCGCCACTGTCCTTCCTCCTTCTCCCTCTCCCTCTCCCTCTGCCCTTGACCCTCCCCCGGCCTGAAAATATCTTTCAATACGTGACCCACGTAGTGAAGGAAATTTTCGCGGGCGAAACCCCGCCGGCCCCCGCGGCCCTCGCCGCGAAGGTCCGCACCCTCGCCCCGTCGATGACCCGCTCCATGCAGCGGGTCGCCGAGGCCGTGGCCAACGACCCGGCCGGCTGTGCGGCCCTCACGGTCACCGGTCTCGCGGAACTGACCGGCACCAGCGAAGCGACAGTGGTCCGTACGGCCCGTCTCCTCGGCTACCCCGGCTACCGCGACCTGCGCCTCGCCCTCGCCGGCCTCGCCGCCCAGCAGCAGTCGGGCCGGGCACCCGCCGTGACGGCCGACATAGCGGTCGACGACCCGCTCGCGGACGTGGTCGCCAAGCTCGCGTACGACGAACAGCAGACGCTCGCAGACACCGCGGCCGCGCTGGACACGGTGCAGCTCGGAGCAGCGGTGGGGGCGCTCGCGGCGGCCCGCCGTATCGACGTGTACGGCGTCGGGGCGTCCGGGCTCGTCGCCCAGGACCTCACGCAGAAGTTGCTGCGCATCGGGCTGATAGCCCAGGCCCACAACGATCCCCACCTCGCCGTGACGAACGCCGTGCAGCTGCGGGCCAAGGACGTGGCGATCGCGATCACGCACTCCGGGTCGACCGGGGACGTCATCGAACCGTTGCGGGTCGCGTTCGAGCGCGGGGCCACGACGATCGCGATCACGGGGCGGCCGAACGGGCCCGTCACGCAGTACGCGGATCACATCCTCACGACGTCCACGGCTCGGGAGAGCGAGTTGCGGCCGGCGGCGATGTCGTCCCGGACGAGTCAACTTCTGGTGGTGGACTGCCTGTTCATAGGCGTCGCACAACGAACGTACGAGACGGCGGCGCCCGCGCTGTCGGCTTCGTACGAGGCGTTGGCCCACCGCCACCGAAGCACGCCCCGCTAGTGCCGCGACAGGCAACGTTCGCCCCGTACAAGAAAGAGCCGTCGTACATGACCTCCAGCGCCGATGCCACCGACGCCCCCTCACACTCCTCCTCATCCTCCTCGTCCTCCGATTACCGTGATGTGCGGGCCGAGTTGGAGGGTCTGACCACCGAGGCGTTCCGTCCCGAGCACTCCGACATCGACCGGCTGTCCACGGTCGACATCGCGAAGATCATGAACGGCGAGGACGCCACCGTGCCGACCGCCGTCGCCGCTCAGCTGCCGGTCATCGCGGCGGCGATCGACGCCATCGCGGAGCGGATGGGGCGGGGCGGGCGGCTCGTCTACGCCGGCGCGGGAACCGCCGGGCGGCTCGGTGTGCTGGACGCCTCGGAGTGCCCGCCGACGTTCAACACGGACCCGACCGAGGTCGTCGGACTGATCGCGGGTGGCCCGGCCGCGATGACGGTCTCGGCCGAGGGGGCGGAGGACTCCGCGGAACTGGCCGTCGAGGACCTGTCCGCGCTGGGCCTCACGGCGGACGACGTGGTCGTCGGCGTCTCCGCCTCGGGCCGCACGCCGTACGCGATCGGGGCGGTCGAGCACGCCCGCGCGCTCGGCGCCCTCACCGTCGGCCTGTCCTGCAACGCGGACAGCGCGCTGGCGGCCGCGGCGGAGCACGGCATCGAGGTCGTGGTGGGCCCCGAGCTGCTCACGGGTTCCACCCGCCTCAAGGCGGGCACGGCGCAGAAGCTCGTCCTCAACATGCTCTCGACGATCACGATGATCCGCCTGGGCAAGACGTACGGGAACCTGATGGTCGACGTACGCGCCTCGAACGAGAAGCTGCGGGCCCGCTCGCGCCGTATCGTCTCGCTCGCCACCGGTGCCTCCGACGAGGAGATCGAGGCGGCGCTGGCCGCGACGGACGGCGAGGTGAAGAACGCGATCCTCACGATCCTCGGCGACGTGGACGGGCCCACCGCCGCCCGCCTACTGACAGAAACCGACGGCCACCTGCGCGCGGCCCTGACCGCCGCACCCCGTTGAAGCCGCAGGCCCCCGGCGCCCCGGACACGGACGAGGGCTGCGAGGGCTGCAAGGCCTGCCGCCTCACCGCGGGGAGCGACTTCCTCCCGGGCGGAACCATCCTGCGCACCTCCCTGTGGACCGTCGAGCACTGCATCGGTCCGCTGGGACTCGGCACGCTGATCGTCAAGCCGCTCCGCCACGTCCTGCACGTGGCCGACCTGACGCCCGACGAGTCCGCGGAACTCGGCCCGCTGCTGCGCCGCACCGCCGCCCTCGTCACCGCGGTCACTCGGCCCGAGCAGGTCTACGTCTGTCTCTGGTCACACGCGGACGCCGTCCCGGGCCACCTCCACTTCGTGGTGCAGCCCGCGCTGACGGCCGATCTCGAACGGTACGGGGCCCACGGGCCCGCGCTGCAGATGGCCATGTTCCAGGACGGGACCGTCCCGGACGAGGCATCGGTGGCGGAGGTGTGCGACCGCATGCGGGCGGAACCGGCTGTCAGTGGCGCGTGGGATGGTGGGGGGGTCGAGAGGAAGGGGTAGAGCGTCGTGAACCATGCGCAATTGACGGCTCTGGGGCGGGCCCTCCGCGTGCTCGGGGAGCACGGGGACGCGTTGTCCACCGAGATGCCGGACACCAAACTGCACGAGGTGAAGGCCGACCTGAAGCGCGCCCTGGACCTCCTGGAGGAGACCGTCACCACGGCGGCGCCCACCACCCGCTGCGCGGAACACCCCACGGGACCGGTGGACGAGGACGCCCCCGACCTGTGCCTGCTCTGCGAGACCCGTCGCCGCCTCGCGCGCCGCTCGAAGGTGAACGACTCGTTCCACGAGTCCTTCCCGCAGGGGCGGCCGGCCGCCCCGGACGAGAACGGGGAGCGTACGAAATCCCGGTACGGCATCCGCGGCGACCGGCCCCAGCCCCAGCAGCGCTGGCTCCCGGAAATGTGGACCGGCCAGGCCTGGCAGCTCTGCGGCACGCCGCGCCGCGACAAACAGGAGGCCGAGCTTTATCTCTCCGCGCAGCGCCGCAACCCGCGCCCGAGCATGGCCTACCGCCTGGTCCACGAGTTCACCGACTACGAGGTACTGCGCATCTGGGGCACGCCGGTGAAGGTCGACATCGAGCCGATGGGAAACCTTTAGCGCTGCTTCTGGGTCTGCTTCCGTGGTCGGCGTACGCGGCCCGCAGTCCCCTACAAAGGGTCTGGTCGACCTGTGCGCCGCTGCCCAGCGGGGTGCCGCCCCGGCACCACTCGTACGCCATGTCGGCGTGTTCGAGATCGGTGACAGGTCCATTACCCCAGTTCGCCCCGTTGCGAGATGGCGAGACGATACGTATCGTTACGCCTCATGGAACAGTTCCTCACCGTCGCCCCCGACGTACACCTCTGGACCGAGCAGCGCGGCAGCGCCGACGCGCCGCCCCTCCTCCTGATCATGGGCGCGGGCGCCTCCGGCCTCGGCTGGCCCGAGCCGCTCGTCAAAGCCCTCGCCGCCCACCACCGAGTGATCCGGTACGACCATCGCGACACCGGCCGCTCCACCTGGTCGTACGAGCAACAGCCGTACCGCATCACCGACCTGGCCGCCGACGCCATAGCGGTCCTGGACGGCCTCGGTGTGGAGCGAGCCCATGTCGTGGGGCTGTCGCTCGGCGGCATGCTGGCCCAGTTGCTCATCGCGGACCACCCCGACCGCGTACTGAGCGCCACCCTGATCGGAACGGCGGCGCTCAGCACAGCCCCCTACACCCGCCCCGACGGAACAGTCCTCCCGGCCGAGGAACTCCCCGGCATCTCCCCCGAGGTACTGGAACTGTGGTCGCAACCGGTCGAGGATCATGGCCTGGAGTCCGAACTGGCCCGGCGCGTGACGCACTGGCGAACACTCTCCGGGGGTCAACTCCCCTTCGACGCCGCATACTTCCGCAATCTCGAACGGCGCATCATCGAGCACGCCGGCCGCTACACCACATCACCCGCACACGGCCTCGCCGACCACTCCGGCATGCTGCGCACGGAGGCGCTCGCGACGACCGGGGTTCCCGTACAGGTCATCCTCGCCCCGGCCGAACCCGTGTTCCCACCGCCGCACGCACAGCACCTGACCCAGGCGGTCCGGGGTGCCCGCCTCACCGAGATCCCGGGCATGGGCCACGCACTCCCGCCGCAAGTCCTCCCCGCCCTGACCGAGGCGATCCTCACCCACGCCGCGGCAGAACCAGTTCAGCGCGCTTGATCCGCGACCAACCCGGCCGCCCCGGAGCCGGACATCGCTCCGAGCCGGGGCTCAGGCGGTGCCCGTCCGGGCATACGGACCCGGCTCCGTACGTCACGGCAGCCGCCCCTCCCGGTTGATCAGCCGCACCCGTGCCCGCAGCACCTCACCCACCGGCGCCTCGCCCAGTGCCTCCGGTGGACAGTCCCACTCCCGCCCGCCACCCACAGGCCGCAGCTGTACGTAACCTCCCTCGCGCCCCATGACCTGCCCGACCCGCCCGTCGCGCACGTCGATCACGTACGCCCCGCGCACCCCGAACTCCCCGCTCACGCCTGCCCACCCGCCCCGCGCAGCGCGCCGGCCAGCCGGACCGCCGTCCGTACGTTGCACCGGCCCAGCTCCACCAGCGCGAACGGCTCCCCGGTCGCCGCCGTCACCGGGTCGACACCGAGCGACGGCAGCGCGACTCCCACCTTCCCCAGAGCCGACCGCAGGCACTCCACCGCCTCCTCCGTCAACCACACCCGCTCACTCGACGTCATCTCCATCGCGCCACAGCCTCCACTCTGAGTGTTCGTGTTCACCACACAGAGTGGCCATCACCTCTCTAACCTGGCCATAGACGGCGCCCCAACAACCCCGCCTGTGTGACAGGGAGTTGCCCATGCCAGGCCCGAAGGACCTAGACCCGTCCTCCTCACCTCGCGCCCTGATCGGCGCCGAGTTGCGTCATGCCCGCGAGAGGAAGGGGCTCAGCCAGAACGAACTAGGCGAACCACTGTTCGTCAGCGGCTCATTCATCGGCCAACTGGAGGCAGGGACACGACGCCTGCACCTTGAGTACGCCGTCCAGATTGACGAGATCCTCAACACGAACGGCTTCTTCGAGCGCAATTGCTCAGCTCTGGCCAAGTCCAAATACCCGGACCACTTCGAGGAGGCGGCAGAGGCCGAGGCAGTCGCTACGGAGATCAGGCACTACCTCCCGCTGCTGATCCCCGGCCTGTTGCAGACCCCGGCCTACGCCACGGCACTGTTCCGCTCCTACCGGCCGACAGTCTCGGACGCCAAGATCGAAGAGCTGACGACGATCCGGATGGAACGCGCCCGCCTCCTCAGCGATCCAACAACCCCGTTGTTGTGGGTGGTCCTCGACGAGGCCGCGCTCCGGCGACCGGTCGGCGGAGCGGCAGCGATGGCAGAGTCCCTACACCACGTGGCAGACCTGGCGCGTCGGCACCGGATCATCATGCAGGTGCTGCCGTTTGACGCCGGAGCACATGCCGGAATGGGCGGCTCCTTGAAACTCATGGCGTTCGCAGACGCCCCGCCGCTCTGCTTCGTCGAGGGGCTGGACATGGGCAAACTGCTCGACGACCCCGCCGCGATTGCCCGCCATACCCTCACGTTCAGCCTCCTCCAAGCGGCAGCACTTCCACCTCAGGACTCACTGGCCCTGGTGGAGTCAGTGGCGCAGGATTACGAGCATGAAGACCAGCACTCGTGAGTTCGACCCGCTCTCCACCACCTGGCTCAAGTCCAGCTACAGCGACGGCAGTGGGGGCAACTGCCTGGAAGTCGCCCGCTGGCGCAAGTCGACGTACAGCGCCGGTGACGGCGGTGACTGCCTGGAGGTCGCCCCCGGCCACCCCACCCACACCCCCGTCCGCGACTCCAAGAACCCCCTCGGCCCGAAGCTCGCGTTCCGGGACGAGGCGTGGACGGCGTTCGTCGAGAACCTCAAGCAGGACTAGGGCGCAGCCGCCCCGAAGCTCAGGCGCCGAGCTCCGAGCCCTGTTTGTACGGATTGGGAGGTGGGTCTCAACCCACCCACCCTCCCCGCGAGTTAACTCGACGCGACCGACTTGCCACGGACAGTCACATGGGCTTAGCGTGCCCGAATAACGAACAACCCCCGCCAGGTGCTGGAACACCTGCGGGGGTCTGACCTACAAGATCGGAAACAGCGATCCCATGGCTGAAGCCAAGCTTAGTGCTGCACTCCCGGCCGCGCACGCGACCCCGCCGCCCCAATCCCACCCGATGGCCAATCCGGGTTACGGGAAACGTGACGCCCCGGACCAACTCCCCCGAACGGCCCATGACTTCGCGCACCTCCCGCCCCGCGAAGCGGCCATCGCCGCGTACATCGACACCCTCCCCGGTGGCGCCGACATCTCCGTAAAGACGCTGGCCAAGACACTCCCGTACGGCCAGTGCGCCGTCCGCACGGCCCTCAACAACCTCCGGCAGACCGGCCACTTGCGCCGAGGCCGCGAACACCTGACCGACTCGGGAAGCCCACGCTGGATCACCCGAACGTGGTTCTCACGAACGGCACGAGACGACGGCTGGTGGGCGGCGTTCGCACGGGGTGACGTACCGAAAGAGTCATCGGAGGAGTCGTCGAAGGAATCACCGGAGCAGTCACCGCAGCCGTCGCGCAGACAGGGTCCGACCCGCTCCCGCGCGTACATCCTGCTCGCGGCCCTCGGCCGTACGGCCCCTGCCCTCTCCCTGTCGGCAAGGGCGTGCGAGGAGCTCGCCCCGCTCCTCTCGGAGTGGTTCGTGAGGGGCGTCAGCGACGAGTACGTACTCCAGGTCCTCACAGCAGGCCTCCCCGTCCCGGTGCACAGCGCGTCGGCCATCGTCCGCACCCGCCTGACGACCAAGCTCCCACCGGACCCGCACCCGGAGCCCGCCCCACGCCCGCCCCTCCGCGTACTGGAGTGCGCGAAGTGCGGCATCCCGGGGCGCCCGGAGGCCCTGCCCGGCGGCATCTGCGGCCCGTGCCGGGGCGAGACAGCGCCACCCGGGCCATCCGTTCCACTGACGTCCACCGCAGTCCACGCCCACGCCGCCGCAGCCCGCTCGGCGATGGTCGACCGCCGGGAAAGGCCACGCCTGTGACCGCTCCAACCGTCCGAAGGCACGCTGCCGGGGCACGATGGGAGGGAGGAGGCAACACCATGACGGCATCACCCTGAAAACCGAGAAACTCAAGGACTACGCGGACTGACAGCCGACGCCTCAGCTCATGAGCTGAGGCGTCAAGCTCAGCCCGCCCCGCCGTCGAGCAGCCAGCTGTAACGCAGCCGCAGCGCCCGCTCCGTGCTGGCCGCCACAGTGACGAGCCCGACCACGGTGTTGCCCACTGCCGACAGATCAACGGGCGAGGTGAAGGTCCCGACGTACTGGGCGAGGCCCTCCGGCTCCCGGGTGATCTGTTCGGCGAGCTGGAGGATCAGGAGAACCAGGCCGACGAGGAGCACGATCACCGAGAGGAAACCGATACAGCGGCTCAGGGCGGGGTGGCGGTGGTCGAGGCGCGCGCGGCGCCCCTCGCCGGAGGCGGGGTCCGGGACGAGTTGGTACTCGGCGCCGTCGGCGGTGACGTAGTGGCAGCGCTTGAGCCCGAAGCCGCTCGCCCTTACTTCGACGGTGCCGCCCTGGACGGGGAAGGCGGCAGGGACTCTGGACTCGGCGTGATGCCTGCCATCAAGGTACAGGTGGGCCTTGACGTGGCCCTCCGACGTGTTCTGATGCCTGACGTCGACGGCGTAGACCATCCGCCGGCCGTCATTGTTCGTCAGCCGAAGATAGAACAGTGCGCGGGAAGGCAACTGCCACCAGCGAAAACGCTTCAGCGCTCGCCCGTCCCCTGGCTTGACCCGCCGCGCGACCCGACGCCGCCGCCGCTCCTCGAACATGGCTCCGCTCCCGATCCCGTTCCGGCTTCCGATCCTGATCCCGATCCCTTTACCTGCTCGGCTGCGCCGCGCAGGCGAGGTCCTGCGACGGGCGCTGCCCCGTGGTCAGGAACGCCGTCGCCGCGTCGTTCGCGCACGTGTTGGGGCCGAACGGATAGACGCCGTGCCCGCCCTGGTCGGCCGTCACCATCGTGGCCCGCTTCCCGAACGCCCGCCGCAGCTCCCGGGCACCGGCCAGCGGCGTCCCGGGGTCGCGCTCGTTCTGCAGCATGAGCACGTTCGACGGGCCTCGGTCACCGATGCGCACCGGCGGCTCGGCCCGCTTGTCCGGCCAGAACGCGCACGGTCCGATACCGGCCGTGGACCCGCCCAGCATCGGGTACTTCAGCCGGTCGACCGCGACGTTGCGCTGATACTCCCGGACCGTCTCCGGCCAGCGCGAATCACCGCATATCACATAGAAGCGCGCGGCCATGAGGTTCTCCGCGTTCGGCAGCAGCGGAACGTCCGGCACCGGCCGGCCCGTGTCGAGTGCCTGCCAGAACTTGGCCAGCTCGGGCATGAGCGCATCGGAGTAGAGGCGGTCGAACGTGAACCCGCGGAACGCGGTTCCGTCGATGTCCGCGACCGGCTTCTCGTCCAGCCGCTCCGCGAGGTCGAAGAACTTCGCGGTCACCTGCTCCGGTGTGCTGCCCAGACCGTATTCGGGGTGCGCGGCGGCGAACTTCGCGAAGTCCGGGAAACGGTCCTCCAGTCCACGAGCGAACATCCGCATGGCCGTGACGTCGTAACCGCCGGGGCCCATGTTGCTGTCGAGCACGACCCGGTCGCTGCGCTTGGGGAACATCGTCGTGTACACCGCACCGAGGTAGGTGCCGTAGGAGTGACCGAGGTACGAGAGCTTCGGCTCGCCCAGCGCCGCCCGGATCCGGTCCATGTCGCGCGCGGTGTTCGCGGTCGTGGTGTGCGGCAGCGTCCACGCCGTCCGCGAGGTGGCGCACTGCTCGGCGACGGTCCGCGCGTTCCCCGCCTCCCGCGCGACATCGGCCGCGGTGTGCGCGTACGGCGCGAAGTTGCCGCGGTACTGCTGTTCCGTCGTCAGATCGCAGGTCACCGGCGCGCTGCGGCCGACACCACGTGGGTCGAAGCCGATCACGTCGTAGGAGTCCAGCACCTTCTGCGGCAGCTTTGCGCCAGCGAGAAGGGCCGGGTAGCCGAGCCCTTCGCCGCCGGGGCCGCCCGGATTGGTCAGCAGCACGCCGCGGCGCTTCGAGGGTTCCTTGCTCGCCAGCCGGGAGATCGCGATCTCGATCTGCCGGCCTTCCGGATCCCGGTAGTCCAGCGGGACTTCGAGCGTCGAGCACTCAAGTCGGGGTGCGGCCGCCTTCTCCGGACACGCGCCCCACCGCACGGCCTGCACGGTGTCCGGCGTCGCCGCCACCGACACTCCCGGTATCGCCGACGCCCCCACCGCGGTGGCGGAGAGCGCGATGACGAGGGCGAGGGGCCGGAACCGGGACCGGGTTCTGTTCCCGGTCCCGGTCCCGTGCCTGTTCCTGTGCCTCTGGTGTTCTTCTGCGGCGGTGATGTTCAGACGTTCAACGTCGGTGACGGTGTCGGTGTCGGTGACGGGTATCGAGGGCATGTATCCATCTCAGCCGCCTGCGCACCCGTCTCTCAGAGCGTGGTGTCACCACTCCGCCGTGACATTTGTCAGCGGTGCTCAGCTCAGTGAGCCCAGCGCCTTCGCGTCGTACGCCCCCAGCTCGTCGAAGCGGCCGTCGAGTACCTTCGCCGCCCACTGCGGGTCCTGGAGCAGCGCGCGGCCCACGGCCACCATGTCGAACTCGTCGCTCTCCAGGCGGTCCAGCAGGTCGTCGATGCCCCTGGCCGGGGCGCCCTCGCCCTGGAAACCCTTCAGGAAGTCGCCGTCGAGGCCGACCGAGCCGACGCTGATGACCGGCTTGCCCGTCAGCTTCTTCGTCCAGCCGGCCAGGTTCAGGTCCGAGCCGTCGAACTCCGGGCGCCAGTAGCGGCGGGTGGAGGCGTGGAAGGCGTCCACACCGGCCGCGGCGAGCGGGGCCAGCAGCGCTTCCAGCTCCTCCGGCGTCTCGGCGAGGCGCGCGTCGTAGGCCTGCTGCTTCCACTGCGAGAAGCGGAAGAGGATCGGGAAGGACGGCGAGACGGCGGCGCGCACCGCGGCCACGATCTCCGCGGCGAACTGCGTCCGGGCTACCAGGTCGCCGCCGTACGCGTCCGTGCGGCGGTTCGTACCCGCCCACAGGAACTGGTCGAGCAGGTAACCGTGCGCGCCATGCAGTTCGACCCCGTCGAAGCCGATGCGCTCGGCGGCGGCCGCGCCCTCGGCGAAGGCACGGATGACGTCGTCCAGGTCCTGCTGGGTCATGGCCTTGCCGGCGGCTTCGGCGCCTTCCGTGTGGATGCCGGACGGGCTGACGGACGGGGCGTCCGCGAACGGCGGCTCGCCGGCCTTGCGCACGCTCCCGATGTGCCACAGCTGCGGCATGATCGTCCCGCCCGCCGCGTGCACGGCCTCGGCGACCTTCGCCCACCCGGCGAGCTGCTCCTCCCTGTGGAACCGCGGGACCCGGTCGCTGTTCCCGGCCGACTCGTGGCCCACGTACGTGCCCTCGGTGATGATCAGGCCGACACCCGCGGCGGCACGGCGCGCGTAGTACGCCGCCACGTCCTCCCCCGGGACACCGCCCGGCGAGAACTGCCGGGTCATCGGCGCCATCACGATCCGGTTCGGAACGGTCAGGCCGTTGAGGGAGACGGGCCGGGAAAGGATCTCGGCCGCGCGGGAGGCGGAGGCGGTGACAGTCACGTAGAGGCTCCTCGTGGGGATGGAGTGGTCGGGTGGGCGGTCGGGCGGGGGATCCATGTGTACGTATACGCATCCCGATTGGTATGTGCATACGCATGAATCACTCCTCGCGACAACCACCCCGGCCCTCCGCACATTCCGCCGGCCCGCCATATACCTCTGTGACCCCGGACATGCCCGAGGGCGGCACCCCTGGAGTGGGGTACCGCCCTCGTTCGCGTACTGAAATGCGTACTGCGATGAACTACCGAGCCGGGGCTCAGAAGTCCATGTCACCGCCCGGCATGCCACCGCCGGCGCCGGCGCCGGCCGAAGCCTTCTCCGGCTTGTCGGCGATGACGGCCTCGGTGGTGAGGAACAGCGCGGCGATGGAGGCGGCGTTCTGCAGGGCAGAGCGCGTCACCTTCGCCGGGTCGATGATGCCTTCGGCGATCATGTCGACGTACTCACCGGTCGCGGCGTTCAGGCCGTGACCGACGGGCAGGTTGCGCACCTTCTCGACGATGACGCCACCCTCAAGACCACCGTTGACGGCGATCTGCTTGAGCGGGGCCTCCAGGGCGAGCTTCACGGCGTTCGCGCCGGTCGCCTCGTCACCCGTGAGCTCGAGCTTCTCGAAGACCGAGGAAGCCTGGAGCAGAGCCACGCCACCACCGGCGACGATGCCCTCCTCGACGGCCGCCTTCGCGTTGCGAACGGCGTCCTCGATGCGGTGCTTGCGCTCCTTGAGCTCGACCTCGGTGGCGGCACCGGCCTTGATGACGGCCACGCCGCCGGCCAGCTTCGCCAGGCGCTCCTGGAGCTTCTCGCGGTCGTAGTCCGAGTCCGAGTTCTCGATCTCGGCACGGATCTGGTTGACCCGGCCCTGGACCTGGTCGGCAGAGCCGGAGCCGTCCACGATCGTGGTCTCGTCCTTGGTGATGACGACCTTGCGGGCACGGCCCAGCAGGTCCAGACCCGCGTTCTCCAGCTTCAGGCCGACCTCCTCGGAGATGACCTCGCCACCCGTGAGGATGGCGATGTCGCCGAGCATGGCCTTGCGGCGGTCACCGAAGCCCGGAGCCTTGACGGCGACGGACTTGAAGGTGCCACGGATCTTGTTGACGACCAGCGTCGACAGCGCCTCGCCCTCGACGTCCTCGGCGATGATCAGCAGCGGCTTGCCGCCCTGCATGACCTTCTCCAGGAGCGGGAGCAGGTCCTTGACGTTGGCGATCTTCGAGTTGGCGATCAGGATGTAGGGGTCGTCGAGGACGGCCTCCATACGCTCCATGTCGGTGGCGAAGTACGCCGAGATGTAGCCCTTGTCGAAGCGCATACCCTCGGTGAGCTCAAGCTCCAGACCGAAGGTCTGGGACTCCTCGACGGTGATGACGCCTTCCTTGCCGACCTTGTCCATCGCCTCGGCGATGAGCTCGCCGATCTGGGTGTCGGCGGCGGAGATGGAGGCCGTAGAAGCGATCTGCTCCTTGGTCTCGACATCCTTCGCCTGCTCCAGCAGGGCACCGGAGACGGCCTCGACGGCCTTCTCGATACCGCGCTTGAGAGCCATCGGGTTGGCGCCGGCGGCTACGTTGCGCAGGCCCTCACGGACCAGCGCCTGGGCGAGCACGGTCGCCGTGGTCGTTCCGTCGCCGGCGACGTCGTCCGTCTTCTTGGCGACTTCCTTGACCAGCTCAGCGCCGATCTTCTCGTACGGGTCCTCGAGCTCGATCTCCTTGGCGATGGAAACACCATCGTTGGTGATCGTGGGGGCGCCCCACTTCTTCTCGAGGACGACGTTGCGACCCTTGGGACCAAGGGTGACCTTGACGGCGTCGGCGAGCTGGTTCATCCCGCGCTCGAGACCGCGCCGTGCCTCCTCGTCGAACGCGATGATCTTGGCCATGTGAAGTGGTCCTCCCGGACTGGGGTGGAATCTCCAGGACCGCGCCTGCGCCCGCGACGGACGGCCTGCCGACCTGGGTGGTTCCTTGCCCCACCCGGCCCGCGGACCTCACTGACCCGGTCCTCGTTGTCACTCTCACCTTCAGAGTGCTAACGCCAATGATTAGCACTCGACCCATGCGAGTGCAAGCGCCTCTCGATGATCCGCAGGTGGGAGCAGGTGAGAGCGAGGCGAGAGCAGGAGGGAGGAGGAGGCGACATCAGGTGACGGGGGCAGCGCCCCGGCATGCCGAAGGGCCCGCACCCATGGGGTACGAGCCCTTCGGAAGAAGAACGTCGCTGCAGTAAGTCGGCGCGTGCTTCAGCCGGTCGCCAGTCGGACCATGTCCGCCTGCGGCCCCTTCTGGCCTTGCGAGATCTCAAAATCGACCCGCTGACCCTCTTCCAGGGTGCGGTAGCCGTCCATCTGAATCGCGCTGTAGTGGACGAATACATCCGCACCACCGTCGACCGCGATGAAGCCGTACCCCTTCTCCGCGTTGAACCATTTGACGGTGCCCTGAGCCATGCCTAACTCCCCTATTACTGGCCCTTGCACGGACCCGCACTTCGCGGACCCGGGTCAGACCTCACCCCCCAACGGTTGGGGGTGTGCGCCGGAACGCGTCGACCGCGGCCGAATGTATCCGTCCAACTGCCCTCTGCAACAGGTCAATCCGACGAGAATTCCGGGCGCGGCCGATCGGGAATATGTGAAGGATTCGAGAAGTTTCAGGGCAAGTCGGGCCCCGCGAATGCTATAAACGGCTCAAAAAGGCCGGGCACTTTGGCTGCTTCTTGTCGGGCCCCGGGCGTGAACTCAATGCGCCGGACGGGCGGAACGAAGCAGCTTCCCCAACTGTACCGCGCTCAACCATATAGAATTGCCCCCTCCGTTTCTCTCACGGAGAGGGCAATTCGATGAACTCTGCGTGTTCGGCATTACCCAGGGTAATTTTCAGCCATCACGCGAAGGCGCTCAGCCCCCGGCGACCGCCGGGATGATCGAGACGCCGGCGCCGTCCGGCGTCGCCGTCTCCAGCCCCTGCTCGAACCGGACGTCGTCGTCGTTCACGTACACGTTGACGAACCGCCGCAGCTTCCCCTGGTCGTCCAGGACCCGGGCCGCGATACCGGTGTGGTTGTTCTCCAAGTCGGCGATGACCTCGGCGAGGTTCGCACCCTCGGCGGCCACTTCGGCCTTACCGCCCGTGTAGGTGCGCAGAATGGTGGGGATACGGACGTTGACACTCATGGGGCAGGACCTCCGTCGGGTGTGGCTGGCGTACAGCGCCCCCGTAAGGGGCGCGGGGAACCGCTGCGCGACCGGCCCCCACCGGCCCGCAGCGTGAGAACAACGACTACGAGACGGCCAGGAGACGACCGGGAGACGGCCAGGAACCTAGGAGACGACTAGGAACCGAGCCCGGCCTCGTGGAAGGAGTCCAGGTTCGGGCGAATGGTGGCGGTGAGCCCCGTGTCGGAGGCCACCGCGTCCAGGGTCTTCAGACCGTCCCCGGTGTTGAGGACGACAGTCGTCAGAGTCGGGTCGAGCAGACCGCTCTCGATCAGCTTCTTCGCGACCCCCACCGTCACACCGCCGGCGGTCTCCGCGAAGATCCCCTCGGTCCGCGCCAGCAGCTTGATCGCGTCCACGACCTGCTCGTCGTTCACGTCCTCCACGGCACCCCCGGTACGGCGTGCGATGTCGAGCACGTACGGACCGTCGGCCGGGTTGCCGATGGCGAGCGACTTGGCGATCGTGTTCGGCTTCTGCGGCCGTACGACGTCGTGACCGGCCTTGTAGGCGACGGACACCGGCGAGCAGCCCTCGGCCTGGGCACCGAAGATCTTGTACGGCTTGTCCTCGACGAGGCCGAGCTCGATCAGCTCCTTCAGGCCCTTGTCGATCTTCGTGAGCTGGGAACCGGAGGCGATCGGCACGACCAGCTGGTCCGGCAGCCGCCAGCCGAGCTGCTCACAGATCTCGTACGCCAGGGTCTTGGACCCCTCCGCGTAGTACGGCCGCAGGTTGACGTTGACGAAGCCCCAGCCCTCGCCGGCCGGGTCGCCGATCAGCTCGGAGCAGAAGCGGTTCACGTCGTCGTAGTTGCCCTCGATGCCGACGAGCTCGCCGCCGTAGACCGCGGCCATGACGACCTTGCCCTGCTCCAGGTCGTGCGGGATGAACACACAGGAACGGAAGCCGGCCCGCGCGGCGGCGGCGCCCACCGCGCCGGCGAGGTTGCCGGTGGAGGAGCAGGAGAGCGTGGTGAAACCGAAGACGCGGGCCGCTTCGATGGCCTGGGCGACGACACGGTCCTTGAAGGAGTGCGTCGGGTTGCCGGAGTCGTCCTTGACGAAGAGCTTGCCGGCGTCGACACCCAGCTCACGCGCCAGGTTGTCGGCCTTGACGAGCTTGGTCCAGCCGGGGTTGATGTTCGGCTTGTCGGCCACGTCCGCGGGGACGGGCAGCAGGGGCGCGTAGCGCCAGATGTTCGCCGGCCCCGCCTCGATCCGCTTACGGAGTTCCTCCGTGTCGTAGCCCGAGAAGTCGTACGCGATCTCCAGCGGGCCGAAACACTCCTCGCAGGCGAAGACCGGACCGAGCGGCACGCGGTGGCCGCATTCGCGGCAGGAAAGCGCGGCGGCGGGGCCGAGATCGACGGTGTTCGCGGAGCTCGCGGCGGAGGTGGAGGGGGAATTCGTGGTGCTTGCAACTGTCTGCGCAGCCATGGAGGCGAGGCCCTTTCTCCTCATCTTCCTCACGACGCACTTCGCCGTGAGACGGATTTGGCACCTTCCCGAGCCGGGAGCCTCGCTGCGCTGATCGGCGATGATCAGGACGAGACCGGCTGGAGGGTTGCCGGGGCTTCAACGGGCCGTATCCCTCTGCCCCTCTGGATGAGCGGTATTCAGTTGTGAGTGCGGAGTCGTGATTTTAGTTGTACACGCAACAACCCCCGACATGCGATGGTCATCAACGCTGCTGAAAACTGTAACCGAAGGCCTGGATGGTGGAGAGAGCCGTCCGAACCGCGAGATGACCGTCACAGCCGGCCACTGTCGCGGCGGGCACAAGCATCCCGATGAACGCAAGGGAGAGCCGCACGTGCTGGAAGACGTCGAGCGCTGGCTGAGCACGCGCTCCTGGTCCGTCGAGGACCGCCCGCTCCAGAAGATCGTCGCCGCGAAACGGTCCGCCGGCTCCACGGTGAGCGTCGTACTGCCCGCGCTCAACGAGGAGGAGACCGTCGGCGAGATCGTCGCCGTGATCCGCCGTGAGCTGATGACCGCGAAGGTGCCGCTCGTCGACGAGATCGTCGTCATCGACTCGGGGTCGACCGACCGCACCTCCGAGGTGGCCGCCGCGGCGGGCGCCCGGGTCGTCCACCGCGACGACATACTGCCGCGCATCCCGGCCGTGCCGGGCAAGGGCGAGGTGCTGTGGCGCTCGCTCCTGGTCACCAGCGGGGACATCGTCTGTTTCATCGACGCGGACCTGAAGGAGTTCTCGTCGGACTTCGTCTCCGGGATCGTGGGCCCGCTGCTCACGGACCCCGGTGTCGACCTCGTCAAGGCGATGTACGACCGCCCGCTCGGCCAGGTGGCAGGCCAGGGCGGCCGGGTGACGGAACTCATGGCCCGGCCCCTCCTCAACATGCACTGGCCGCGGCTGGCCGGCTTCGTCCAGCCGCTCGGCGGGGAGTACGCGGCCCGCCGCTCGCTCCTCGAACAGCTCCCGTTCCCCGTCGGCTACGGCGTGGAGCTGGGCATGCTGGTCGACTCCCTGCACCTGGTGGGCCTGGACGCGTTGGCGCAGGTCGACGTGGGTGTGCGCAAGCACCGCCACCAGGACGGCCAGGCGCTCGGCCGCATGTCCGCGGCGATCTACCGCACGGCCCAGCTGCGGCTGGCCCGCGGCCACCTGATCCGGCCGTCGCTCACCCAGTTCGAGCGGGGCGAGAACGGCTTCGAGCCGCGTACGTACTCGGTGGACATGGAGGAACGGCCGCCGATGATCGACATCACGGAGTACGTGAAGCGACGCGCGGCGTAGCTCACCTCGCGGCGCTCCCCGCGGCGCGCGGCGCGCCGCGGGGAGCGCCGTGCGGGAAGCGCCGCGGGGAGCGCCGTTGTGGTCCGCCGCACGCCCCCGCCGGGCGCCGGGCGGGGGCGCAACCTCCCGTACGCGGCGAGTGGAACGTTTGAGCGGATACACCTGGGGCTAGATTTCGAGTCATGGCTTCCACCCGCGGTGACCGCGCCACCCACTCCGTCCTCGTCGCGTCCAACCGCGGCCCGGTCTCGTACACGAAGGACGAGTCCGGCGAGCTCACGGCCAAGCGCGGCGGAGGCGGACTCGTGTCGGGCCTGTCCGCCATCGGCCCGGACGCGGGCGCCCTGTGGGTCTGCTCGGCCCTCGGCGACGGCGACCGCGAGGCGGTACGGCGCGGGGTCGGCGAAGAGGGCGTACGGATGCTCGACATCGACGCCGACACCCACGCCGCCGCGTACAACGGCATCGCGAACTCCGCGCTGTGGTTCGTCCACCACATGCTGTACCAGACGCCCCTGGAGCCGGTCTTCGACGCGGAGTTCCGGCGCCAGTGGGCGGCCTACGAGACGTACAACCACGCCTTCGCCGAGGCGCTGGCCGAGGAGGCGGCGCACGGTGCCGCCGTCCTCGTACAGGACTACCACCTGACGCTGGTGCCACGGATGCTCCGCGAGCTCCGTCCCGACCTGCGCATCGGCCATTTCTCGCACACGCCGTGGGCTCCGCCGGACTACTTCCGGCTGCTGCCGGACGACATCGCGGCGAAGGTGCTCGACGGGATCCTCGGCGCCGACCGGGCCGCGTTCCTCACCCAGCGGTGGGCGGACGCGTTCACGCAGTGCTGCGAGGCCGTACTGGGGCCGGACTTCTCCTCCGACACGCGGATCGGGGTGCACGGCCTCGGGGCGGACGCGGACTTCCTGCGCGAGCGCTCGCACCGGCCGGACGTCGACGAGCGGACGGCCGCGCTGCGGGAGCAGATCGGCACCGCCCCGGACGGCGGCGCCCGGAAGACGATCGTGCGGGTGGACCGGACCGAGCTGTCCAAGAACATCGTGCGCGGACTGCTGGCGTACCGGCAGTTGCTGGACGAGCGGCCCGAGTGGCGCGAGCGGGTCGTGCACGTGGCGTTCGCCTACCCGTCGCGCCAGGACCTGGCGGTCTACCGCGACTACACGGCCGAGGTGCAGCGGGTCGCCGACGAGATCAACTCCCAGTACGGGACGGCCGGCTGGACCCCGGTGGTGCTGCACGTGAAGGATGACTTCGCGCGCTCACTCGCGGCGTACCGGCTGGCCGACGTGGCCCTGGTGAACCCCATCCGCGACGGCATGAACCTCGTCGCGAAGGAGGTTCCGGTCGTGTCGGACGACGGCTGCGTGCTGGTGCTGTCCCGGGAGGCGGGGGCGTACGAGGAGTTGGGCGAGGACGCGATCGTCGTGAACCCGTACGACGTGTCGGGCACCGCGGACGCGTTGCACGAGGCGCTGTCGGTGCCGGTGGGTGAGCGGGCCGAGAGGACGAAGCGGTTGGCCGCGGCGGCGACCGCTCTGCCTCCCGCGCAGTGGTTCCTCGACCAGCTGCGGGCGCTGGACGCGTAACGCTCCGCGGGTCCGGTCGATCGACAGCCGCCGGGCCGGTGGGGGCTGGGCGCGCAGTTCCCCGCGCCCTCCAGGGGCCCCCTGAGGGGCGCCCCTGGAGGGCGCCCCTAACGGGGCGCCAAGTGGGTGGCCAGGGACGTGAGCAGCCCGACTACTCCCTCCGGGCCGTTCACCACCAGGTCGGAGCGGTCGGTGAGTTCGGTGACCTCTGTGCTGCCGCTGCACACCAGGAGGCCCGGGATGCCGTCGGAGCGGAGTTTCTCGACGGCGGCGAAGGCCGGCAGGTCGCCCAGGTCGTCGCCGCAGTACATGACCGACCCGGCGCCGACGTCGCGTACGTACTCGCCGAGGGCGACGCCCTTGTCCATGCCCGCGGGGCGCAACTCCAGGACCATCCTCCCCGGTTCGACGATCAGGCCGTGCTTCTGGGCGAGCTGGGCCAGGGGTTCACGCAGGGCCTCGAAGGCGGCCTGGGGGTCCTGGGCGCGGCGGGTGTGGACCGCGACGGCCCTGCCCTTCTCCTCGATCCAGCTGCCCTGCCAGGCGCCGATCCCGTCGAGGAAGCCGGGCAGTTCGGCGCGGACGGCGGCCACGCCGGGGTGCGGGGCGGGGGCCCGGACGGTGCCGGTGACGGCGTCCCAGCGCTCCGCCCCGTAGTGACCGAGCACCACGAGGTGGTCGAGGCCCGGGACTCCGGCGAAGCCTCCGTACCGCACGGCTACACTCGCCGGCCTGCCGGTGACGACGGCCACCGACGCCACCTTCGGGGCCAGTGCCGCAAGGGCGGGTACGGCGTCCGGGTGGGCGCGGGCCTGTTCGGGGTCCGGGACGATCGGAGCGAGTGTGCCGTCGAAGTCGAAGGCGAGTACGGCCCTGTGGGGCCGCGCGAGGATGGCGTCGAGACCGTCCCGGCCCGCCGCTGTCACGGGCCTCGGAAGCGACGATGAGGACGATGAGTCGGGGTGACTGGCCATGCTGCGACCTTATCCGCCGGGGTGCGGTCCTACGCCTCCGCGTTCCGGCCCCGCCGCCTCCGCGTTCCGGCCCCGCCGCCTCCGCATTGCTGCCCCGCCGCCTCCGCGTTGCCGGCCCGCACTCCGCGGTGGTCACACCCCGCACCCCGCACAGGCCGTGGCGGCTGAATCACACCTCCCGCCCGGTCCGGCGCACCTCTCTCACCCGCCGCAGCCGGTTGACCGTCACCGGGTCGTGGGCCAGGGCCCGCGGCGCGTCCAGGAGGGCGTTCAGCAACTGGTAGTAGCGGACCGGGGCGAGCCCCAGCTCCTCCCGGATCGCCCGCTCCTTGGCCCCCGGCGTACTCCACCCCCGCCGCTCCAGCGCGAGGACGGCACACTCCTGCGGGCTCAACCCCTCGTCCTCCATACCCGACACGCTAACCGCTGCCACCGACACAGGCTCTCAGGGCGCCGTCGGAGCTACTCCGCAGCCTGCGCCGCCGTGGCGGCCCGCTGCAGATTCTCCAGGGTCGCCGCCGGGTTCCCGTTCGGGCCCACGGCCTTGCCGATCTGCTGCTTGATGTCCGCGCTGACCGCCGCCCAGGACGTCTGGCCCACGGGATACAGCTCGGCGTTGGGCAGTTCGCCGAGGAAGTCGACGAGGTCCGCGTCGTCCTTGTCGGCGGCCATCACCTCGGAGGCGGACGACGTCACGGGCAGCAGGTCGTACTCGCGGGAGAACGCGAGCACGTTCTTGTCGCTGTACACGTAGTCGAGGAAGTCCCCGATCTGCTCGCCGTGCCCGTTCTTCTTGAACGCCATCATCCAGTCGGCGACACCCATCGTGGCCTTGGCCCGCCCCTCGGCGCCGGGCATCGGCACCATGCCGACCTTCACGCCGTTCGCGGCGGCGGACTTCATCAGCGTGGGGTGGCCGTTCAGCATGCCGACCTCGCCGCGCGTGAACGCCGCGAAGGCCTGCGCGCGGTTGAGCTTCGCGGGCTCGACGGGCCCGGTGAGGCCCTTGTCGACCAGCTTGTCCTTGAGCCAGGTGAGGGTCTCGACGTTCGGCTTCGAGTCGAGGCTGTAGGAGCCGACCGAGTCGGTGTACCCGTCGCCGCCGCTGAGCAGCCACATCATGGTCTCGGCCTGCGCCTCCTCCGGCCCGAGGGGCAGCGCGTACGGGTACTTCACGCCCTTGGCCTTGAGGGCCTCGGCATCGGACGCGAGCTCGCTCCAGTTCTCCGGCGGGGTGAGCCCGGCGTCGGCGAAGAGCTTCTTGTTGTAGAAGAGCAGCCGCGTGGAGGAGGCGAAGGGCATGCCGTACTGCGTCCGGTTCACCTGCCCGGCGGCGGAGAGCTGCGTGACGAAATCGGACTGGGTGTTTATGGAGAGCACGTCATCGGCCCGGTAGAGCTGCCCCGCGGCGGCGTAGTCGGCGTACGCGCCGATCTGTGCCAGGTCGGGCGGGTTGCCGTCGTCGACCATCGCCTTGACCTTGGCGTCCACGTCGTTCCACGAGTAGACGCTCACCTCGACGTCGACACCAGGGTGCTTCACCTCGTACGCCTTGGTCAGTTTGTCCCAGTACTTCTGGGAGCTGTTCGCCTGGGAGTCGCCGTAGTCGGCCGCCACGAGTCTCAAGGTGACGTCCCCGGACCCGGTGGAGCTGCCGCAGCCCCCGAGAGCCGCCGTCACACCCAGTACGGACACCACCGCGATCAGACCTGTCACTCGCCGCTGCACTGCTGCCGTCCCCAACCCTGTCGCCGCATCCGCGTACCGCTCGTCCGCGCACCCACGGATTCGCTCATGCGATCGCATCTTTCGATTAGCAATTTTCGCTCTAAGGTCTACACCACGTGAGTGGACTAGACCTCTCACGGGGTAAGGGGCGACACTGTACGTGTGAGACACGTCATCGCCCTGGATGTGGGCGGCACCGGGATGAAGGCCGCCCTCATGGGGGCGGACGGCGAACTGCTGCACCGGGCCCGCCGCACGACGGGCCGGGAGCGCGGCCCGGACGCCGTGATCGAGTCGATCCTCGGCTTCGCGGCCGACCTGTGTGCGTACGGCGAGCGCCACTTCGGCGAGCCCGCGAGCGCCGCCGGTGTCGCGGTCCCCGGCATCGTGGACGCCGACCGCGGCATCGCCGCCTACTCGGCCAACCTCGGCTGGCGGGACGTACCGCTGCGGGACCTGCTCAGCGAACGGCTGCACGGAGTGCCGGTCGCCCTCGGCCACGACGTACGCTCCGGCGGCCTCGCCGAGGGCCGGATCGGCGCGGGCCGGGGCGCGGACCGCTTCCTGTTCGTACCGCTGGGCACGGGCATCGCGGGCGCGATCGGTATCGACGGCCGGGTGGAGGCGGGCGCGCACGGCTTCGCGGGCGAGATCGGCCACATCGTCGTACGCCCCGGGGGCGCCCCCTGCCCCTGCGGGCAGCGCGGCTGCCTGGAGCGGTACGCGTCGGCGGCCGCGGTCAGCGAGGCATGGGCGAAGGCGTCGGGCGACCGGGACGCGGCGCACTGCGCGAAGGCCGTCGAGTCCGGGGACACCCGGGCCCTGGCGGTCTGGCAGGAGGCCGTGGACGCGCTCGCCGACGGGCTCGTCACCGCGCTCACCCTGCTGGACCCGGGCACCCTGATCATCGGTGGCGGTCTCGCCGAGGCGGGGGAAACCTTGTTCACACCGCTGCGGGCCGCCGTCGAACGGCGCGTCACCTTCCAGAAACTGCCGTCCATCGTCCCCGCGGCACTGGGGGACACAGCCGGATGTCTGGGCGCGGGCCTCCTCGCCTGGGACCTGCTGGGCACCCCTTCCGTCCCCGCTGTCCCCGCTGTCCCCGCTGTCCCCGCTGTCCCCGCTGTCCCCGCTTCGGAGGTAACCGCCTGATGACCACTGAGCGCACTTCTCCGCACGCCGTGGTCCTCGCCGGAGCGAACGTCGTACTCCCCACCGGAACCGTGCACGGCGGACGGCTGATCGTCGCGGACGGCCGCATCGCCGGGAGCGCTCCCGAGGGCGCCCCCGCGGTGGACCTGCGCAACCACTGGGTGGTGCCCGGCTTCGTGGACATGCACAACCACGGCGGCGGCGGGGCCTCCTTCACCTCGGGCACGGTCGAGGAGATCCTCAAGGGCATCCGCACCCACCGCTCGCACGGCACGACGACCCTCGTCGCCTCCACCGTCACCGGCGACATGGACGGCCTGGCCCAGCGCGCCGGACTGCTCTCCGAGCTGGCCGAGCAGGGCGATATCGCGGGCATCCACTTCGAGGGCCCGTTCATCTCCCCGTGCCGCAAGGGAGCGCACTCCGAAGAGCTGCTGCGCGACCCCGACCCGGCCGAGGTCCGCAAACTGATCGACGCGGCACGCGGCCGGGCCCGCATGGTCACCCTCGCCACCGAACTGCCTGGCGGCCTCGACTCCGTACGCCTCCTCGTCGAGAACGGCGTCATCGCGGCGATCGGGCACACGGACGCGACGTACGAGCAGACGGTGGAGGCCATCGACGCGGGCGCGACCGTGGCGACGCACCTGTTCAACGCGATGCCCACACTCGGCCACCGCGCTCCCGGACCGATCGCGGCTCTGCTGGAGGACGAGCGGATCACCGTCGAGCTGATCAACGACGGCGTCCACCTCCACCCGGCCTCCCTCCAGCTGGCCTTCCATCACGCGGGCGGCGGGCGGGTCGCGTTCATCACGGACGCGATGGACGCGGCGGGCTTCGGCGACGGCCGGTACATGCTCGGCCCACTGGAGGTCGAGGTGGCGGACGGCGTGGCACGCCTGGTGGAGGGCGGTTCGATCGCGGGCTCGACGCTCACGCTGGACCGGGCCTTCAGGCGGGCGGTGACCGTGGACCGGCTGCCCGTCGAGGACGTCGTCGCAGCCATCTCCGCCAATCCGGCCCGGCAGCTGGGCCTGTACGACCGGGTAGGCTCGCTGGAGCCGGGCAAGGACGCCGACCTGGTGGTCCTGGACCCGGACTTCGAGGTCAAGGGCGTGATGCGCCGGGGCGAATGGCTGGTCGAGCCCCCGACCAGCCCGACCGGCTGAGGCCCAGCCGGGGGAAAAGGCCGGCCGATTACATCCCAACTGTGCCGGTTCGCCCCCTTGTTGCCTCGCGGTGGCCGACACTGGGACTGGGCCGACCAGCGTTGTCTTTGACATGATCGGGCCTTCGGACAGTCAAGCGCGCTCGGCGAGCGTGTGCCCATCGGGGGAGGTCGGCCCAGGTGATCCTCACGGTCACGCTGAACACCGCTCTCGACATCACGTACCACGTACGGGCGCTGCGCCCGCACACGTCCCACCGGGTCACCGAAATGACCGAGCGGCCCGGCGGCAAGGGGCTGAACGTGGCCCGGGTGCTCGCGGTCCTCGGTCATGAGGTGACGGTGACGGGCTTCGTGGGCGGCGCCACCGGGCAGGTCCTGCGGGACCAGCTCGCGCACACGCCGGGTGTCGTCGACGCGCTGGTCCCGGTGAGCGGCTCCAGCCGCCGCACGATCGGAGTGGTCGACACCACGACCGGTGACACGACTCAGCTCAACGAACCCGGCCCCGCGATCACCCCCCGCGAGTGGTCCGCCTTCCAGGAGGCGTACGAGGTGCTGCTGCGGTCCTCCTCGGCGGTGGCCCTGTGCGGCAGCCTGCCACCCGGGGTGCCGGTCGGGGCGTATGCGCAACTTGTCCGCACCGCCCGGGCGTTGGCGGTCCCGGTGCTGCTCGACACGAGCGGCGAGCCGCTCCGGCGGGGCGTCGCGGCGCGCCCCGACATCGTCAAGCCGAACGCGGACGAGCTGGCCGAGCTCACCGGCGCCCACGATCCCTCGCAGGCCACCCGCGACGCGCGCCGGCGTGGCGCTCACGCGGTCGTGGCGTCACTGGGTGCGCAGGGGCTGCTCGCCCGTACGCCCGACGGGGACTGGCGTGCCACTCCGCCGCGACCGGTGCGGGGCAATCCGACGGGTGCGGGGGATTCCGTGGTGGCGGGGCTGCTGTCGGGGCTGGCGGAGCGGTTGCCGTGGCCGGAGCGGTTGGCTCGGGCGGTTGCGCTGTCCGCGGCGACCGTGCTGGCGCCGGTCGCCGGGGAGTTCGACCACTCGGCGTACGAGGAGTTGCTGGGCCGGGTGCTGGTGACCGGCGAGACCGCCGCGGCGTAGCACCCCGCGCCCCTGAAAACCCTGCGGTCAGCGGTCGGTACCCCGTGGTCAGTACCCCGTGGTCGGTACCCCGCGGTCAGTACCCCGCGGTCAGTCCTTGACCTGGCCGGCCTTCAGGCGGAGTTGGTCCAGGAGGACGTTGCAGTCGTCGCCCTGCTGGCAGGAGATGGAGATCGTGTTCGTGCCCTTGGTGAGGGCGGGATAGGAGTAGGTCTCCGTCCAGCCCTTCTCCCACTCGTTCTCCTTGGCACCCGTGAAGTTGCTCATGTTCAGCTTGCTGCCGAACTTCTTGCCGTTCACGGTGAGCGTCATCTTGGCGTCCCCGCCCGCGACGCTGTACCTCGTGAAGATGGTGTAGGTGCCGGCCTTGGGGATGTCGTTGACGGTCCAGGTGACCTCGGCGCCGACCTGGTTGAGACCCGTCACGTATATGCCGCCGCCCGCGCTCGCGCCCTTGATGTCCGACGCGGTCGACACCCCGGGGCCCAGCTTGAGGGCCTTCGCGTCGATCTCGGGAAGCTCGGCCGGGTCCGCGGCCTGCTTGGTGGACGACTGGCTCGGCTCGGCGCTCTCGCCGGCCGACGCGGCCGGACCCGCGGTGTCGTCGCCGCCCTTGTCGTCGTCCGAGTCGCCGCCCGTCATCGCGATACCGATGCCGATCACCACGGCGGCGACCACGGCGACGGCGCCGATCAGCAGAACCTTGGTGTTGGGTCCGCGGCCCCGGCCGCCGTGCCTGCTGTCGGGCGACTGCTGGTGCGCGGCGGGGGCGCCGCCGAAGGCCTCGGGCGCGGAGTGGTTCGCGTTCGGCTGCCCGTACGTGCCCTGCTGCTGGGGCACCTGCCCGTACTGCGCGGTGGCCGCGTTCTGTGCGGCGGACTGGCCGTACTGACGCTCACCGACCGGACGCACCCGGTTGACCGAGCCGGGGTAGCCGTAGCCACCCCCACCACTCGGCGGCTGGGCGCCGGCGGCCTTCCCGTCCTCGTACAGATAGCCGAACGGGTCGTCATCCTCGGGCGTGCTCGCGCCGTTGTTGCCGGGCGTCATCCCTTGGTCTCCTAGCGGGTGCGGTTCAGCTGCGGTACGGGGGATCGAAAGGCGAGCCTACCCGGTCCGGCTGCCCCAAACGGGTGACACAGATCGCATGGCATCGCTGACCTGCGGATCAGCCCGCACGCCTGTGCGCTTTGGGACGAGACCGTTTCTCTATGTACATCCGCTCGTCGGCCGACTGCAAGACCTCGTCCGCCGTCATACCGCAGTGGGCCCATCCGATACCGAAGCTGGCGCCCACCCGCATGGCACGGCCGTCGACCCTGATCGGCTGGATTATCTCGTTGCGCAGCCGCACCGCGAGGTCCTGCGCGTCGGCCCGCCCGAGCCCGTCGGCGAGCACCACGAACTCGTCACCGCCGAGCCGGGCGACCGTGTCCCCGTCGCGCACGGCGCCGCCCAGCCGGCGGGCCACCTCGATCAGCACGGAGTCCCCGGCGTTGTGCCCGAAGCGGTCGTTGATCGACTTGAAGCCGTCGAGGTCGCAGAAGAGAACCGCGAGCCCCTTCGTGCCGTCGTCCCGCTCCCCCTCGGGCGTGACGGTGTGCACATGGTGGTCGTACGCGTCGAACGCGTCCGGGCCCGGCCGGTAGTCGAAGCCGTGACCGTTCACGTCGTAGGCGCCGTTCGCGTCGAACCCGCCGTTCCCGCCACTCGCGTTGCGCGCGGCGACCACCTGCCCGTACGCCGCGTCGATCGTGTCGATGGTGTCGACCACGCCGGGTTCCGTCGCCGTGGGGCGCGCGCACAGCCGGGCGGCGAGCCGGGAGCGCAGCTCCGCGGAGTTCGGCAGCCCGGTGAGCGAGTCGTGCGAGGCCCGGTGGGCGAGCTGCAGCTCCCGGCGCTTGCGCTCCTCGATGTCCTCGACGTGGGTGAGCAGGAAGCGCGGCCCGTCGGCGGCGTCCGCGACCACGCTGTTGCGCAGCGACACCCACACGTACGTGCTGTCGCGGCGACAGAGCCTGAGTTCGGCGCGGCCGCCCTCGGCGGAGGTCCTGAGCAGGGTGCCGATGTCCTCGGGGTGGACGAGGTCGGAGAAGGAGTAGCGGCGCATCGAGGAGGCGGGGCGGCCGAGGAGCCGGCACAGCGCGTCGTTCGTCCGCAGGATCCGGCCGTGCTGGTCGCCGCCCATCTCGGCGACGGCCATGCCGGAGGGGGCGTACTCGAAGGCCTGCCGAAAGCTCTCTTCACTGGCGCGCAGCGCCTGCTGCTCGCGCTCCAGGCGGACGAGCGCGCGCTGCATGTTGGCTCGCAGGCGCGCGTTGCTGATGGCGATGGCGCCCTGGAACGCGTACATCTGCAGGGCCTCGCGGCCCCACGCGCCGGGGTGCCGCCCGTTGCGGGGGCGGTCCACGGACAGGACGCCGATCAGTTCGCCGCAGGAGACGCCCGGGACACCCGGGGTGTACATGGGGGCGAAGAGACGGTCGGCGGGGTGCCACTCGTCCTCGAAGCGCGGTTCGGGCCCGTCGGTGTACCACTGCGGGACGTCGTCGTCGTCGAGGACCCAGCCTTCGGTGTGCGGTATGAAGCGCAGGTCGCCCCACGCCTCCCCCATGTTCAGCCGGCGCTCCCAGGACTCGCGGGAGCCGGTGCGGCCGGTGATGAGCGCCTCGGCTGCGGAGTTCCCGGCGAGGGCGGCGACCACGAGGTCACCGTCGGGCTGGACGAGGTTGACGGCGGCCAGTTCGTAGCCGAGTCCGTTGACCACTCCGTCGGCGACGGTCTGCAGCGTGTCGGCCAGACTGCGGGCCGTGTTCATGTCCGCCATGACGGTATGCAGCTGCCGCAGGGTCGCAAGGCGGACGTACGGCTCCGACTCGGTCTCCATTCACCCTCCCCTCGAGACCTCGACAGCAACTCCAGGGCTCTCTCCCCGCCTACTCCCTGCCAGCTTCTCCGACACTGAATCACAGCGCGCTGCTCACTCGGTACACAGGGTCAACAAATTATGGCACCTGTGACTCAAGTCACAGGTGAAGATGAACAATTGAGTAGAGTTTCTGTGTTTTCGCGGTGCGTTTACTGAACGCAAATTTGTGGAACATGTGCGCGCGCCTGATGAGAGACAGACGAGAGACAAATGAGAGACAACAAGTCACACTCCGTCTTCGGTCCTAGGACCCGGTTCGGGCATTGGTCGGATGTGACGAACGCCGGCGGAGATTAGCGTCTTCCTGTGCTGAACACTTCCCCTGCCGCTCCTCCCGCCCCACCCGTGCATGCTGAGGGGGTGAGCAACGACGAGTTCCGCGCCGCCATGTCCCGGCTGACCGCAGGTGTGGTCCTGATGACCGCGCACGAGCCGCAGTCCGACCCGGACGGCCCGAGCGGCGAGGACATCGGCATGACGGCGACCTCCTTCATGTCCGTGTCCCTGGACCCGCCTCTCGTGCTCATCGGCCTGCGCGAGGGCTCCCGCATGGACGACCTGCTCGACGAGCAGCCCCTGTGGGCGGTCTCCTTCCTCTCCGAGAGCCAGAGTTCCGTCGCGAGCCGCTTCGCCATGAAGAACCGCATCTCGGACCGCCTGCTCTTCGCGGACGTGCCGTACGTCAGCGGGGAGGCGTCCGGTGCGCCGCTGCTGGACGGCGCTCTGGCGACCCTGGAGTGCCGCACCGAACAGCGGGTCACCGCGGGCGACCACACCCTGGTGATCGGCCGGGTGCTGACGTCCTCGCTACCGAGCGCGGACAGCAAACCGCTCACGTACTTCCAGGGCCGCTACCGACAGTTGGGATAGCCGCCCGCCGGGTCCTGCGGGACAGCCGCCCGCCCGGTGCTTCGGGACAGCCGCCCGCCCGGTCCTTCGGGGCGCCGCGACGGCGATCCGACCGTGTACGACCGTGAAGCCGGCCGCTCCGCCCCCGGGCTCTCAGCGGATGTGACACAGGCTCTCAGCCCCAGTCGCGCCCGGAACGGCCGCGCTTCGTGTCGCCCCGCTGCTTCTTCTCGCGGAGCCGGCGCTCGTTGATCCCCCGCGGAATACGGGTGGCCCGGCGGGGCCTGGGCGGCGGGGCGCTGGCCTCGGCGAGCAGGGAGGCGAGCCGGACGGCCGCCGTCTCCCGGTTGCGCCACTGGGACCGGTGCTCGGAGGCCCGCACGGCCACGACGCCGTCGACCAGCCGGTCGGCCAGTCTGGCGAGCGCCCGCTCCTTCCACACCGGCGGCAGCGACTCCGTCTTCGCGAGGTCGAAGCGCAGCTCCACCTGCGAGTCGGTGGTGTTGACGTGCTGGCCGCCCGGACCGGAGGAGCGCGAGAAACGCCACATGAGCTCGGCCTCGGGAAGCGAGACGGAGCCGCGGATGACGTGGGGACCGGACATGTCCCCATGGTCCCTTGTCTGTCCGGTCCACGTCACCCGCTTTTCGGTTACGACCCCGTGCACGACCGTGCGCGGACCGGCGCTCCCGCCCCGCCCGCGGTCCGTCTCCGACCCGCAGGTAAAGAAAGTAAAGGGGAGCGGAACCCTGGGGACCCCCATCGGCGTTCTTAGGGTTGGCGGTAGCTTCGTCACGTACGAAGCCCGACGCGCAGCACCGCACGACCCGTACGTACAAAAACGAGGGAAGGACTCCCAACAATGGCTGTAAGCCTGTCCAAGGGTGGCAACGTCTCGCTGACCAAGGAGGCTCCGGGCCTGACCGCCGTCACCGTGGGCCTCGGCTGGGACGTCCGCTCCACCACGGGAACCGACTTCGACCTGGACGCCTCGGCCATCGCGGTCAACCCCGAGGGCAAGGTCTACTCGGACGCCCACTTCATCTTCTTCAACAACAAGCAGACCCCGGACCAGACGATCGTCCACACGGGCGACAACCGGACGGGTGAGGGTGCCGGCGACGACGAGGCGATCAACGTCAACCTCGCGGGCCTCCCGGCCGACGTCGACAAGATCGTCTTCCCGGTCTCCATCTACGACGCGGAGACCCGCTCGCAGAACTTCGGCCAGGTCCGCAACGCGTACATCCGCATTGTGAACCAGGCCGGCGGCGTCGAGATCGCCCGTTACGACCTCTCGGAGGACGCGGCCACCGAGACGGCCATGGTCTTCGGTGAGCTGTACCGCAACGGCGCGGAGTGGAAGTTCCGCGCGGTCGGCCAGGGCTACGCGTCCGGCCTCGTCGGTATCGCCAAGGACTTCGGCGTCAGCGTCTGATCCCGGACCCGCACGACATTCGAGGGGCCTCGGTCCGGCTGCAGCCGGACCGAGGCCCCTCGTCCTGTCTCCACACCCACACCCATACCCGCGCCCGGGCCCGGGCCCGCGCCGCCGGACAGGCCCCGGGGCGCGGTGCGCGGTGCGCCAAGTGCACTGACCCGTGAGGTTGGGGACGCGGGGGACGCGGGGGACGGCGGCGGAGATCCTTGAGAAGCCGCCTAAGAAACCCCTAAGGCGAGTCGGGCCGGCCGTCCCCGTACAGCCAGTCCTTCCAGATCTCCGAGAAGTCCTGGTCGGGCGCCTTCTTCTCCACGTAGGCGGTGAAGTCGTCGGTGTCCGCGTTGCCGTGCCGGTGGGTGGCGGCCCAGCCCCGAAGGATGTCGTGGAACACCTTGTCGCCGACCGTCTCGCGGATCTTGTGCAGAACCATGGCGCCCCGCTCGTACACGGGGCTGTCGGAGATGCGCGCCGCGCTCGGCGGCCTGCCGGGCGGAAAAGCCCAGACGGCGTCGCTGTCCGCCTTCTTGTCGTAGTAGTCCCCCGCGTACAGGAGATCAAAGACTTCCTCGGCCGAGTCTCCGCCGTGGTCCTCGGCCCACAGCCACTCGGCGTACGTCGCGAAGCCCTCGTTGAGCCACATGTCGCGCCACGACTCAGAGGTGACGGAGTTCCCGTACCACTGGTGGACCAGCTCGTGGACGAGGAGGCCGATACCGGGGGCGCCGGGGAACACGGGCCGGTTCTGGGTCTCCAGGGCATACCCCGCGTCGTCCTTCCGCTCCACGATCGCGCCCGTCGACGAGAAGGGATACGGACCGAAGGTGCGCCCGGCCCACTCCATGATCTCGGGGATGCGACCGAGCACCTCATCACTCGCCGCCACCTGATCCGGATCCACGGCCACCTGAACAGGCAGCCCGTCCCCCATCTCCGAGCGGCGCAGCACGAACTCACCGACAGCCACCGTCGCCACATACGAAGCCATCGGCTCCCCGACATGCCAGTCGAAGACGGAACGCCCGCCCTTCGTCGTCTTCCTGCGCAACTCCCCGTTGGAGACGGCCTCCAGCCCTTCGGGCACGGAGATCTTGATGTCGTACGCCGCCTTGTCGCTCGGATGATGGTTCCCGGGAAACCACGCCATCGCCCCGGTGGGCTCACCGAGCGCGAGAGCCCCGTCCTCGGTGGGCAGCCAGCCCTCCTCCGAGCCGTCCGGATCGGTCACGGTCTCCGGCGACCCGGAGTAGCGAACGACCACGGTGAAGGCACCCCCCTTCTCCAGATCGTCACGAGGCCGGACGGTCAGCTCGTGATCACCACTGCGGTTGAACCGTGCGGTCTTCCCCTCCACCTCGACCGACCGGACCTTCATCCCCTTGAGGTCGAGATTGAACGCGCTGAGGTCCTTCTCCGCCCGCGCCTCGATCCGCGCCTTCCCCACCAGCCGACGCGCCCCGGGCTCGTAGTCGAGCGAGAGCCCGTACCGCGTGACGTCGTACCCGCCGTTGCCCGACTTGGGAAAGTACGGGTCCCGCACCCCGGAGCCCCCCGCGACACCGCGCACTCCTCCGTCGCAGGCTCCGAGGGCACACACCAGCAACGCGGCAACAGGAACAAGAACAGCAAACCGGGGCATGACGGCGATCCTAGGGCGGCGTGACACCATCACCCACGTGCTCGACATCGGCTACGCCCTCTCCTCGCGCTTCCCGGACCCCCCGCAGACCGACTACCGCCGCGCGGACGTCCACGCTCTGCGCCACGACCTGTTCTGCGGGGACGTCTATCTCGCCGACACCAAGGCGGACCGGGAGCTGTCCACAGGCTGGGGATGGGTGCCGGTACTCGACTTCGCGTGGGCGCTGTGCGACATCGTCGAACAGCTCGACAAGGACCCCCTGGGCAGCCGGGCCTCCCGCCCCCAGCGCGCCGAACTGGACTTCACCGAGTCCACCGACCGCATGCTCTTCGAGCGCCGCTTCGGCTGGGTCGACATCGAGTCCGACTGGATGCCCGGCGACGAGCCCCCGCTCACCTTCTCCCACGCCGAACTCCGCCGCGAGGCCCGCGACTTCCTCCACGACGTCCTGGCCGACCTGACCGACCTCCACGAGGCGCTCCGCGACAACCCGGCGATCTGGAACCTAGAGGCCCGCTTCCCCCGACTGCCCTGACCCCACCTCCCGGCGGCCACGGCAACCCGCACGCCACAGCACACGTCACATCTCACACGTCACATCCCACATCTCTGACGTCACACGTGTGACGTCAGACGTCACACGTCCACCCCCACCACCCGAACCCCCACCTCCGCGGCGAACACCCCCGCCAGATCCAACAACTGAGCCGGACTGATCACAGCCCCCGCCAGCCGGTCGACCCCGCGCGCGAAGTCCACCTCCGCGGCCCGCCGCAGATCCACGTCCGTCAACGACACCCCGCTGAAGTCCGCCTGCTTCAGTACGCAGTCCACGAACTCCACCCGCTCCAGCCGAGCACCCCCGAAGTCCGGCTCGACCAGCACGCACCCCTCGAACACCACATCCCGGATCCGGGCCTCGCGCAGATTCAGATAGTCGATCTTCCCCCCACGGAAGACCACCCGCTCCAGCACGGCGCCGTGCAACTGCACCCCGCCCAGCCGGGCATCGACCACCTCGACATCCCTCAAGGTCGCCGACCCGAGATCCGTACCCACTCCCCGCAGCCCGGTGAGCACGGAATCCAGCACGCGCGCATGATGCAGCCGCGTCTCGTCGACCGCGCACCCCGTCAACGCGCAGTCCATGAACCGCGCGCCCCCGCCGTCCTGCCCCACGAAGTCCACGTCGCTGAACCGCAGCCCGTCGTAATCCCCGTCCGGCTCCAGCTCACCACCCCCGTACGGCTCCAGCGGCGGCAGCCGCACCTCCGGCCTCCGCGCCCCCTTCACCCCTGCGCCCGCCTTCACCGCTCTGCTCGCCATGACCCCATCCTGCACCCGACCACTGACATCCCTTCTGACCAGCCAAGACCCCCGGATGTCACATTCCGAGCCCTCCGAACAGTCATAAGGAGGAAAGGAAACAAGGAAACAGAAGAGAAGCCACCAGGAAGAACGCCCCGCGGAGAGGGAGACACCACCCCATGCACCGCATCACCATCATCGGCGGCGGCTTCGCCGGCCTCACCGCCGCCATCACCGCCGCAGAGGCAGGCGCCAAGGTCACCGTGTTCGAGGCCCACCACACCCTCGGCGGCCGGGCCCGCACCGCCGAGGGCCCGTACAAGACGAACGAGGGCCCGCACGCCCTCTACAAGGGCGGCCCCCACTGGACCTGGCTGAAGCAGCGCGGCCTGCTCGGCGAACTGGCCCCGCTCCCGCCTCTGGAAGCCGCCCGTCTCCGCCTCCGCCACAAGGGCTCCCTGCGCCGTACCCCACCCCTCTCCATGCTCAGGCTCCTCCGCCGTACGCCCGAACAGGCCCCCGTGGACCAGGATTTCAGCACCTGGGCCACGCACATCGCAGGCGAGGAGGGCGCCACCGCCGCAGCCCACTACTCCGCGGTCGCGCTCTTCCACCACGACCCGGGCTCCCTCTCAGCGGCCTTCGTCCAGGAACGCCTGCGCCGCGCCACGAAACTCCCCCCGGAGGCGCACTACCCGCGCGGCGGCTGGGCGAGCGTCGTCGACAGGATGGCGGCCCGGGCCTGGAACCTGGGCGTACGGGTGGAGACCCTCGCCCGCGTCGACGCCGTCCCCGCCGACCACGGCCCGGTCATCGTCGCCACCTCACTCGACGCGGCCCGCGCCCTCCTCCGGGACAAGTCCCTGACCTGGCCGAGCGGCCGCACCGCCCTGATCGACCTGGCCGTCCGCACCCGCCGGGGCGACGCGTTCGCCGTCTCCGACCTCGACACCCCCGGCTGGATCGAGCGGTTCACGGCCCAGGACCGAACCCTCGCCCCACCCGGCGAACAGCTTCTCCAGGGCCAGATCCCGATCGCACCCCGCGAGTCCCGAGCGGACGGGATCACCCGCGCCGAGGACCTGCTCGACCTCGCCCTCCCGCACTGGCGCGGCCGGGTCACGTACCGCCGCGAGGCGCTCGCGAACGGCCGCACCGGCGCGGTCGACCTCCCCGGCACGAGCTGGCGCGACCGCCCGCGCGTGGCCCGTGGCGACGACATCTACCTGGCGGGGGACCAGGTGGCGGCCCCGGGAGTGCTCTCCGAGGTGTCGTTCAACAGCGCGCTGGAAGCAGTGTCCCTGGCCCTCAGGATCCGCAGCAGGGCAGGCCTTGACCTCAAGCATGCTTGACGTTGAAGGCTGGGACTCGCCCACGCCGCGACACCACACCCCGGGGGAGCCCCATGCCGGCCGCGCACTCCACGCACTCCACACGCTCCATGCACGCCATCCGCCTCCACCGCTTCCCCCTGGCGGACGCGGCCGCCGCACACCACGCGCTGGAGACCAGGGCGACCATCGGCAAGGTGGTCCTGGAGCCCTGACTCGACTCCGAGCGACACCGTCATCCAGGCCCCGACCCGGTCATCGTCATCGTCGCCGTCACCCGGACTCAGCGCCCGGGCGCCTAAGCGACCCCGCAGCACCCGCCCGCCTCAGCGCCCCAGCAACACCCGCCCGCCAGCCTCAGCGCCCCAGCAACACCCGCGCGATGGCCACCTGCCGGCCATCCAGCTCCTCGCCCTCCTCGACCCGCCACAGCGAGTTCTGGAGCACCCGCCCCAGCGTCCAGGCACGCGCCCGGCCCCGGTCCACGCCCAGCGTCTCCGTCATCAGGTCGAAGCGGCGCGTCAACCCGCCCTCGTCGTACCGGTTCCAGAGTGCGGGCAGCAGTTCGAAGCAGGGGTCCCCGGCGAGCGGCTTCGGGTCGATGACGAGCCAGGGTTCGCGGTCGGCCGCGAGGACGTTCCCGAAGTGCAGATCCCAGTGCAGCAGCCGGTCCCCGGGCTCGTCCGCGACCTCCCGCACGGCCGCCGCGCAGTCCGCCAGCAGGCGCCGGTCCTCTTCCGCCGCAAGGGACTTGAGGACGGGCGGCAGCCGCTCGAACATGCCCGCCGTGATGCCGTCCAGCCGCCGCAGCCCCGCCGGCGCCGGCACCGCTGTGATCCGCGCCAGCAGCCCGGCCAGCACCGCGGTCGCCTTCATCACATCCGGTAGGGCGGTCAACGGCCGGTCCTCGTCGAGCCGTTCCAGGAGCAGGGTGCCGGTCTCCGCGTCCTCGGCCAGCAGCCGTACGACCCCGTCACCGCCCCAGGTCCGCAGCGCCGACCCCTCACCGGCCGTCTCCTCGTCGACGTCCTGCAGCTTCAGCGCGGCCCGTGTCCCGTCGCCGCACACCACCGGCAGCACGACCGAAACCCGCCCGCTCATCGGCGCCCCCTCCTGCCGCAGCCCCCACCGCTCCAGGAACCGCCCGCCCCGCTCCAGCAGCCGCCCGCACCCGACCATCCCTCCCCCTTCCGCCCCCCCTGCCGTTCCCGCACACCTTCACTCTCCCCTCCACCCGCACGAAACCCAGGAAACCAATGAAACCCACGGAACCCACGGAACCCACGGGACCTGAAGGAGACACCCACTGCCCGGAGAAGCTAACGTCCCGAGCATGAGCAGCACGGAGAACGCGGGCAGCGCGTCCGGCTCGGACAACGCGTCCGGCACGGAGCACACGCCCCCCGCGCCCCGCACACCCCCCACGTCACACGCGCCACACACCCCCCGCACCGTCGTCAACGGCGGCATATCGTTCTGGTACGCCCAGGAGGGACTCCCCTCCCCCCGCGAGCCCCTCCCGGGTGACGCGAGCGCCGACGTGGTGATCGTCGGCGGGGGCTACACAGGCCTGTGGACCGCGTACTACCTGAAGAAGGCCGCCCCCTTCCTGCGCATCACCGTCCTGGAGCAGAAGTTCTGCGGCTACGGCGCCTCCGGCCGCAACGGCGGCTGGCTCTACAACGGCATCGCGGGCCGCGACCGGTATGCGCACCTGCACGGCCACGAGGCCGCCGTACGCCTCCAGGAGGCCATGAACGCCACGGTCGCCGAGGTCGTCAGGGTCGCGGGGGAGGAAGGCATCGAGGCGGACATCCACCAGGGCGGCGTCCTCGAAGTCGCGTACACCCCGGCCCAGCTGGCCCGCCTGAAGGCCTTCCACGAGACGGAGCTCTCGTACGGCGAGAAAGACCGCGAGCTCTACGGCGCGCGCGAGACCGCGGACCGGATCCGCGTCGCGGACGCCCTCGGCTCCACCTGGACCCCGCACGGCGCCCGCCTGCACCCGGTCAAGCTGCTCAAGGGCCTCGCGACGGCCGTCGAGGCGCTCGGCGTCACGATCCACGAGTCGACGCCCGTCACCGAGATCAGACCGAAGCACGCCGTCACCCCGTACGGAACGGTCCGCGCCCCTTACGTACTGCGCTGCACCGAGGGATTCACGGCCTCCCTGAAGGGCCACAAACGCACCTGGCTCCCCATGAACTCCTCGATGATCGCCACCGAGCCCCTGACCCCCGCCCAGTGGGAGTCCGTCGGCTGGGAAGGCCGGGAGACCCTCGGCGACATGGCCCACGCCTACATGTACGCCCAGCGCACCGCCGACGACCGCATCGCGCTCGGCGGCCGGGGCGCCCCGTACCGCTTCGGCTCGCGCACGGACAACGACGGCCGCACCCAGGCGTCGACGGTCGAGGCCCTGCGGAAGATCCTGGGCCGCTTCTTCCCGCAGCTCGCGGACGTGGCGGTGGCCCACGCCTGGTCGGGCGTACTCGGTGTACCGCGCGACTGGTGCGCCTCGGTCACCCTCGACCGCTCCACCGGCCTCGGCTGGGCCGGCGGCTACGTCGGCTCGGGTGTCGCCACGGCCAACCTTGCCGCCCGCACCCTCCGGGACCTGATCCAGCGGGACTCGGGCCAGTCGGGCGCGACCGACCTCACCGCCCTGCCCTGGGTCGAACACAAGGTCCGCAAGTGGGAACCCGAGCCTTTCCGCTGGCTCGGGGTACAGGGCATGTACGCGACGTATCGAGCCGCCGACCGCCGCGAACTCACCACCCATGCCGCACAGTCGTCCCGGATCGCGCGAATCGCCGACCGGGTCACGGGCCGCTGAGACAGGGGAACCCCATGAGCACCACAGTCATGGACACCGTCCGTTACTCCTCCGACGGCCAGCTCCTCGACATCCATCGCGCCGCCGCCCCGGACGCCCCGACGGTCCTGCTCTGGCACGGCCGCGGCCCCGCCGAGCGGGACGTCCTCGGCGCGCTGGCGGCAGAGGTCGCCCGTCTCGGCGCCACCGTCATAGTCCCCGACTGGCACCCGGACGCCCCCGACGGCGGCCGCCCCCAGCTCTCCGATTCCCTCCGCTTCACCTGGGACTTCGTACGGGACCCGGCACAGGTCGTCCTCGTCGGCTGGTCCCTGGGCGGCCGCGCCGCGATGGCCACGGCCCTGCGCCCCGACCCGCCGGAGGGCTGGCGCCCGGCCGCCGTGGTCGGCATCTCCGCCCGCTACAACCAGCCCGAACCGCTGCTCGGTCTGCCCTCCCCGATGGACGTCTGCGCCTCCGCCCCACCTCTGCCCATCCACCTGGTGCACGGCACGGAGGACACCGTGTGCGACTTCGCCAACGCGGGCGAGTTCCAGTCGGTCCTGGCCGCCTGCGGCCGCGAAGCCCCGCTCACGGAACTCACCACGGACCACCCGGGCGCGGTCATGGCCGAGTACGCCCCCCAACTGGGCCGCTGCCGCCCCGCCCACTCCGGCTCCGCGCACCGCGAGGGCCTGCGCACGGCCCGCGTCATCGCCCGAGCGGCAGGCATCCCCACCCAAAAGGCCCAGGCCACGAAGTGACCTGGGCCTGACGGCACTACATCAAGAGCCCCCTATCGGATTCGAACCGATGACCTGATCATTACAAGTGACCTGCTCGTTCCAGCTGAGCTAAGGGGGCACCGCGCACAACAACGCCGTACGCGAAGGCGGCTCCACTGTACACAGCCCCCCTCCTCCCGATCCACGTAGTTGCCCTGGCAGCGGACCCCGAAAGCCATGCGTAACCACCCGCGCACCTGTTCGTTGAACGGACTGAAGTGCTGTTCCGAAGATCGGATCGCGAGGGGGGCTCGTGGAAGAGGCGGCGGAGAAGCCGAAGGCGGTGAAGGGTGTCCAGGCCGAGCGCATCAAGCGTGAGGAGCTCGGCATCGAAGAGCGCCGCAAGCACGCGGGCCGCAAGGCGACCCCGCTCAGGAGTCACGCCAAGGAGACGGGCGCCCAGCATCGCGTCTACCGGTTCCGCTTCTATCCGACCGAGACGCAGGCCGAGCAGTTGGTCAGGACGTTCGGTGCTTGCCGGTGGGTCTACAACGAGGGGCTGGCCCTGCGGTCGGGAGCCTGGGAGCAGCACCGGGTGAGGGTGGGGTTCGCGGAGACGTGTCGAGCGCTGACGGGTTGGAAGCAGGCCGAGGAGAGGGCCTGGCTGAAGGAGGTGTCGTCGACGGTGTTGCAGCAGGCTCTGCGGCATCTCGATCAGGCGTTCACGCGGTTCTTCAGGGAGGTGGCGAAGTACCCGAAGCCGAGGAAAAAGCAGCGGTCGCGGGATGCGGCGACGTATGTGCGTACGGGGTTCAGATGGGTCGAGGATCCCGAGCGGCCGGGGACGGGTCTGATCACGCTCGCCAAGCAGTCCGAGCCGTTGGACGTTCGTTGGTCCCGGGCGCTTCCCGCGGGGGCGGTTCCGGTGCGGTTGTCGGTGATGCGGGATCGGGCGGGTCGGTATTTCGTGTCCGCGCTCGTGGAGGAGCGTGTGTCGTCGCTGCCTGCTGTCTTCCTGTCGGGTTCGCGGGAGCCGAAGGCGGTCGGGCTGGACTTGGGGCTGGCGTCCTTGGTGACGCTCGATGACGGTACGAAGCTGGATCATCCGCGGTTGTTGAAGCGGTACGCGGAGAAGTTGGCGCGGTTGCAGCGGGAGTTGCACAGGAAGGTGAAGGGATCCCAGAACCGGGACAAGGTCAGGCAGAGGATCGCGCGTCTCTACGCGCTCATCGGTGATGTACGCAGGGACATGCTGGACCAGTTCACGACCCGCCTCGTGCGCGAGAACCAAGTGCTCGTGGTGGAGGACCTGTCCATCGTGACCCTGTTGCGGCCGGCTCGTGGGAAGGGCCGTCGGCGCAAGGCGGGGCTGAGTCGGGCGATCCTCGATGCCGGGTGGGGTGAGCTGTTGCGGCAGCTGCGTTACAAGTGTGAGTGGTACGGCCGGACACTGGTGGTCGTGGACCGTTTCTTCCCCTCCACCCGGCGGTGCTCAGCGTGTCATGTGAAGGGCCCGAAGCTGGATGTCTCGGTCCGGGAGTGGGCATGCGCCGAGTGCGGCGCGGTGCACGACCGGGACGTGAACGCGGCGGTGAATCTGCGGGACGAGGGAATGCGCCTGTACTGGTTGGTGGCCTCCGCGCTGCCTCCGGGCAGGCAGGCTCCGGCTGTGATCAAGGCTTCGGAGCTGGAGGAGTGTCTGCTGGCCGCGTAGTCGGGCCGGTGCGCAGTACGAGCCCAGTGAGCGGTACGGACCGACGGGCCGTCGGCCGGAATGCCTGTGGAGTTTGCGTGAGACCGTGCGTGGCGGCGGGGTAGCCCGCCGTCCGTCGGCAGCGGGCTGTGAAGCAGGAAGCCTCGGCAAGGCCAAAAGTGCGGTGCTCTGCCCCGCCATCGAAAATTTCATCGAAGTTCACACCCTCTCGCCTACTGACAGGGCGATGAACGCGGGGTAGCGTCACGATCCAGTCCGCCCATGTGGACTACACCACTACGGATCGTTCCGTGGCGGTACACCACCTTTACAACGGATCGTCCGGCACGTTCCTGCCGGTGAAGGGGGCCCTCACCATGGCCACTGTCTCGTTCAACAAGGCGACCCGCACCTACCCGGGTGGCGACAAGCCCGCCGTCGACCAGCTCGAACTCGACGTCGCGGACGGCGAGTTCCTCGTCCTCGTCGGCCCCTCCGGCTGCGGAAAGTCCACCTCCCTGCGCATGCTCGCGGGTCTTGAGGACGTCAACGGCGGTTCGATCCACATCGGTGACCGTGACGTCACGCACCTGCCGCCCAAGGACCGGGACATCGCCATGGTGTTCCAGAACTACGCGCTGTACCCGCACATGACGGTCGCGGACAACATGGGCTTCGCCCTGAAGATCGCCGGCGTCAACAAGGCCGAGATCCGCCAGAAGGTCGAGGACGCGGCGAAGATCCTCGACCTCACCGACTACCTGGCCCGCAAGCCCAAGGCGCTCTCCGGCGGTCAGCGCCAGCGTGTCGCCATGGGCCGCGCCATCGTGCGTGAGCCCCAGGTGTTCCTCATGGACGAGCCGCTGTCGAACCTCGACGCCAAGCTCCGCGTCTCGACCCGTACGCAGATCGCGTCGCTGCAGCGCCGCCTCGGCATCACCACCGTGTACGTCACCCACGACCAGGTCGAGGCCATGACCATGGGCGACCGCGTGGCGGTCCTCAAGGACGGGCTGCTCCAGCAGGTCGACTCGCCGCGCAACATGTACGACCGGCCGAACAACCTCTTCGTCGCCGGGTTCATCGGCTCCCCCGCCATGAACCTGGTCGAGGTCCCGATCACCGACGGCGGCGTGAAGTTCGGCAACAGCGTGGTGCCCGTCAACCGCGAGGCCCTCAAGGCCGCCTCCGACAAGGGTGACCGTACGGTCACGGTCGGCGTCCGTCCCGAGCACTTCGAGATCGTCGAGCAGGGCGGCACCGCCGCGACCGTCCTCTCGAAGGAGACCGAGGACGCCCCGGCGGGCCTCGCCGTCACGGTCAACGTCGTCGAGGAGCTCGGCGCCGACGGCTACGTCTACGGCAGCGCCCAGATGGGCGACGACCTCCAGGACCTGGTCGTCCGCGTCAGCGGCCGCGCGGTCCCGGAGAAGGGCGCCACCCTGCACGTCGTGCCGCGCCCGGGCGAGACCCACGTGTTCTCGACCTCCACCGGCGAGCGCCTCACCGACTGATCCGGGCCGATACGGACCGATCCGGGTTGGTCCGGGCCGATACGGGTTGGTCCCGTGCGGCCCCGACCGGCCGGGCGGATCCCGGAGAATTCACCCAGGTTGACGAAGAAGGCCCCGCAGACTGCTGCGGGGCCTTCTTCGCTGTCGACAAATAACCCGACAGACCGGTCATTTCGACACCCGTTCGTCAACATCAAACTCGAAAATCGGCGCTTCCCCGTCCCCCGAACTGATTACTAAATGTCTCCAAATCATCACTCCACGCTACCCTCACTCGCGTGAAGCACTCCACTAACCACTCGACGCGACACGGCCGCGGCCCCGCCGACCGACCGACCCGCCACGGCCGCGGCCCGGCCCGCCGAATCGGCCGTACTCTCGCCCTCGTTCTGCCCGTCGTCCTGGTGCTCTCCGGGACACTCGCGGTCACCAGGGTCAACTGGTCGGGGAGCGACTCCTCGACATCTGCACTCGCCGCCTCCGCCGAGGACGTCTCCCGGCGCGCCCCGTCCCGCGCCGCGCAGGACGTGCTGCGCGACCAACTCCTCCTGGAGCTCCAGGAGAAGAGCCCGGGGGTCGCCCTCACTCATCTCCAGGAGGCCGTGAACGGCCGTCCGTCCCTCGGCAGGCACTGCGCCTCCATCGCCCGTGCCCTGGGCCGCGCGGCGGTGCGTGCGTACGGCCCGACCCGAGCCCAGTCGTTCGCCCGCCCGGTGTGCGACACGTCCTTCGCAACGGGCGTAGCAGCCCAGCACACCTGAGCCCGGTTCCGGCCGCGGGGCGCACAAACCCCGACGGCCCACCCCGCGGGGCGCCACGTAAAGTTCGGGCATGACCGATCCGAACGCAGCGTCGCGCCCCGTTCAAGCCATCGTCCTGGCCGGCGGCCAGGGGTCCCGGCTGCGTCCCTACACCGACGACCGACCCAAGCCGATGGTCGAGATCCCCGGCACCGGGACCCCGATCATCGGCCACCAGCTGTCCTGGCTCGCCGAGGAGGGCGTCACCGACGTCGTCGTCTCCTGTGGTCATCTCGCCGAGGTTCTCCAGCAGTGGCTGGAGTCGGCGGATCTGCCCGTCTCCGTGACCACCGTGGTCGAGTCGGAGCCCCTGGGCCGTGGTGGCGGCCTCAAGTACGCCGCCAAGCACCTGCCTCACCCCGACCGCCCCTGGTACGCGACGAACGGTGACATCTGGACCCGTTTCTCGCTGCGTGAGATGGCGGACTTCCACACCGAGCGCGACGCGGTGGCGACCCTCGCGCTGGCCCGCCCCCGCATCCCGTGGGGCGCCGTGGAGACCGACGACTTCGGCCACATCACGGACTTCATCGAGTCCCCGCCGACCGCGTACGGAATCAACGCGGGTGTGTACGTCTTCTCGCCCGAGTTCGCCGAGCTGCTGCCCGCCCTCGGTGACCACGAGCGCTCCACGTTCCCGCGCCTGGCCCGCGAACGACGCCTGGCCGGCTACCCGATCCCGCAGGGCGCCTACTGGCGCGCCATCGACACCGCGAAGGACCTCACCGAGGCGGCCAAGGAGCTGGCGGCGCTGGGCCGTTGAGGCCTCCCCGTCACCCGCCTCCGCTCGCGGACCAGCACACCCTTCTCCGCTCGCGGAACCGGCACACACGCCGATGGGGCCCCGCACCACTCTGGTGCGGGGCCCCATCGGCGTCGTACGGGTTCCTCAGCCCAGCAGGCCGCCCACGAGCCCGGATTCGTCTCCGGAGTTACCGGCGCCGCCTGAGCCGCCCGTGCTGCCGCCGGAGCCGCTGCCTCCGCCGCTGCTGCTGCCGCCGCCACCCGAGCCGGTTCCACCGCCCGTGGTGCCGCCCGAGGAGGGCGGTCCCGCGGGGGCGGCGGGCGCCTGCGTCGGAGCCGACTGCTGCGGCGGTGCCTGACCGGACCCCTGCGTCTGGCTGGGCCGGCCCGCACCCGCGCCGGCCGTCTCTCGCGCCGTCGCACCCGGTGAGGTCGCGGCGCCCGAGGGGCTCGCCGATGTCGCGGCCTTGGTGGGCGAGTTGGACGCCGACGGGCTCTGCCTGTCGTGGCGCGCGCCGGGCTCCTCCGGAAGCGCGGAGCCGGGCAGTTCGTTGCGCGGGGCCTCGCCCGGGCCGGGGACGACCACGCGGTCGGAGTCACGGACGGCGCCGCCGAGCAACGAGCCGATGAGCAGCGTGAGCCCGACGACGATGGCCGCGACGAGCCCACCGCGCCGCAGTACGCGTCGGCGCAGCTCCCAGATCTCGGCACGCGGCCCGAGCCTGCGCCACGCCTCGCCCGCGAGGCGGCCGTCGATGGAGTAGACGGGGGCACCCGCGATGATCAGCGGCGACCAGGTGGCCAGGTAGATGATGTCGGGCGCGTCGTAGACGGGGACGGACTTCCAGCTGACGGTGAGCAGCAGCGCCGCCGACAGCAGGGCGCCGACGACCGCCGAGAGCCGCTGCCACAGGCCGAGGACGGTGAGGACGCCGACGATCACCTGGAAGAAGGCGATCAGGAGTCCGGCACCGACGGGGTGCTGGAGCGCGAACTCGCGCAGTGGTTCGGCGAGTTCCCAGGGGTGCAGCGAGTTCAGCCACTTGACCATGGAGCCGCGCTTGCCACCGTCGAAGTAGACGGGGTCGCAGAGCTTGCCCATGCCGGCGTAGATGGAGATGAAGCCGAGGAAGACGCGCAGCGGGAGCAGGACGACGCCGAGGTTCATCCGGCGGCCGGGGTAGTACCCGTGCCGGACGGGGGTGGCGCCGTGGCGCTTGAGCGCCCCGCCGTCGTCGTCGTCCCCGTATTCGTCGTCGTAGGAGTCGTCGCAGGAGCCTTGGTAGGAGTCGCCCTCGAACTCGCCTCCCGCGTACGGGCCTTCGTCGAGCTCCTCGTACGCGCTGCCCGAGCCGCGCAGTTGCTGCGGCAGGAGGCGGGTCCCGGGGCCACGGACGGTCGGGGTCTCGACGGTGGCGTCGACGTCGAACCCGGAGCCGCCGCCACCGTCGACGCGCGGGATGACCTGGGTCGAACCGCCGTCGCCCGCCGGATCCCCGGCGCCGTGCTGAAGACTCGTGCTCCGTACGGCCTGCAACAGCCGGGTGGCGCCGGTGTCGTCGGGGGCGGACTTCCCGCTCCAGACGACCGGTGCGCGGCGGCGGGTGCCTGCGGCGGTTCCGACGACGGGGACGCGCGCGGTGCCGTCGCCCGAGCTCAAGTTCCGCGCGCCGCGCGGGAACCGGGCCCGGGACGCGGCGCCCAGCTGCACGCGGAAGCTCGCATGATTGACGATGACCTGCGCCGGATCGCTCGGCACCTTCACCATGCTCAGCGCGGGAGCGTCGTCGAATCCCAACGAGTGGTCCCCCGTGGGTGTGCGGGGTGTTCTGGTGTCCACACTCATCTAACCGAGTGACGTGTGTTTAGGACACTGCTTTGACCGGCCCGATCTGTCCGGACCGCGTCAAGATCACCAAGCACGTGCGAATGCTCCGCGGGGACGGCGTTCTCACACCGCCGACGCCGCCCCCGCCGCTGCACCCATCGCTACCGCAGCAAGGTCTCAGACCCGGCGCCGCGACGCCTCGTACAGCACAACTCCCGCGGCCACACCGGCGTTCAGCGACTCCGTGCCGCCCGGCATCGGAATCCGCACCCGGAAGTCACAGGTCTCGCCCACGAGTCGCGAGAGCCCCTTGCCCTCGCTGCCGACGACGATGACGACGGGACCGCCGAGGGCCGCCAGGTCACCGACCTCGGCCTCACCGTCCGCCGCGAGGCCGACCACGACGAGACCGGCCTTCTTGTAGGCCTCCAGGGCCCGGGTCAGGTTGGACGCACGGGCGACGGGCGTACGGGCCGCGGCACCGGCGGACGACTTCCAGGCACCGGCGCTCATGCCGGCCGCGCGACGCTCGGGCACGACCACGCCGTGCCCGCCGAAGGCGGAGACGGACCGGACGACGGCACCGAGATTGCGCGGGTCCGTCACCCCGTCCAGGGCGACGATCAGCGGGTCCGCACCCTGGTCGTACGCGGCGGCCGCGAGGTCCTGCGGGTGCGCGTACTCGTACGGCGGGACCTGGAGGACGAGCCCCTGGTGGTTGAGCCCGTTCGTCATGCGGTCCAGCTCGGGGCGGGGGGCCTCCATGAGGTGGATGCCGCCGCGGTCCGCGGCGAGCTGGAGCGCCTCGCGCACCCGCTCGTCGTTGTCGATGAACTGCTGGACGTACAGCATCGACGCGGGCACGCCCTCGCGCAGCGCCTCGACGACGGAGTTGCGCCCGACGACCATCTCGGACGTGCCCTTGCCGCCCCGGCCGCCGCGCGGCGAGGGCTTGCGCACGAGCTGCTTGGCCTTGGCGCCCGCGATGCGGTTCTTCTTGTGCCCCTTGCGCGCCTCGGCGGGCGGGGTGGGGCCCTTGCCTTCGAGGCCCCGGCGCCGCTGGCCGCCACTGCCGACCTGCGCGCCCTTCTTGCCGGACATGCGGCGGTTGTTAGCGGCCATGACCTACCTGTCTGTGTGAAGGCGCACGCGTGTACGCCGCTGCGAAATGTCGTACGTCTGTGCCGTACGTCTATGAAGTGTGCCGCCCGGACACCCGGACGGCACAATCGATCAAGAAAACGCTCAGGCTCTCAGCGCGGGCCGAGGGTCCAGCGCGGCCCCTGGGGGCCGTCCTCGATGACGAGCCCGGACTGGTTGAGCTGGTCCCGGATGGCGTCGGCGGTGGCCCAGTCCTTACGGGCACGGGCCGACTCGCGCTGCTGCAGCACCAGCCGTACGAGCGTGTCGACGACTCCGTGAAGGTCCTCGCCCCGGTCGCTCTCGCCCGCCCAGTGCGGGTCGAGCGGGTCGAGGCCGAGGACCGCGAGCATGGCCCTGACCTCGGCGAGCCGGGCGACGGCCGCTTCCTTGTCGTCCGCGGCCAGCGCGGAATTGCCCTGCCGGACCGTGGTGTGCACGATCGCGAGGGCCTGCGGGACCCCGAAGTCGTCGTCCATCGCCTCGGCGAACGCCGGCGGGACCTCGGCCGCGGGGGCGACCGCGCCTCCGGCCTTCTCCACCACGCGCTGCACGAAGCCCTCGATCCGCGCGAACGCCGACTCGGCCTCACGCAGCGCTTCTTCGCTGTACTCGATGGTGGAGCGGTAGTGCGGAGTGCCCAGGTAGTAGCGCAGCACGATGGGCCGCCACGCCTTGACCATCTCGCTCACGAGCACGGAGTTGCCGAGCGACTTCGACATCTTCTCGCCGCTCATGGTCACCCACGAGTTGTGCACCCAGTAGTGCGCGAACTCGTCGCCGAAGCCCACGGCCTGGGCGATCTCGTTCTCGTGGTGCGGGAAGATCAGGTCGATGCCGCCGCCGTGGATGTCGAAGGCGGAGCCCAGGTACTTGTGCGCCATGGCACTGCATTCCAGGTGCCAGCCGGGCCGGCCGCGCCCCCAGGGCGTCTCCCAGGACGGCTCGCCGGGCTTGACCGCCTTCCACATGGCGAAGTCCCGCGGATCCCGCTTGCCGGTCTCGCCGTCCCCCGCAGGCTGCCGCAGCTCGTCCAGGTTTTGGTTGGAGAGGGAGAGGTAGCCGGGCAGGGACCGTACGTCGAAGTAGACGTTGCCGTCGGCCTCGTACGCGTGGCCGCGTTCGATGAGCGTGCGCATCATCTCGACCATCTCGGTCACATGGCCGGTGGCCCGCGGCTCGTACGTCGGCGGCAGGCAGCCCAGTGCCGTGTAGCCGTCGTTGAACGCGCGCTCGTTCTCGTAGCCGATCGACCACCACGGCCTGTCCTGCTCCGCGGACTTCCAGATGATCTTGTCGTCGATGTCCGTCACGTTGCGGACGAACGTGACGTCGTAGCCGCGGTGCTCGAACCAGCGGCGCATGATGTCGAAGTTGAGCCCGGACCGGATGTGCCCGATGTGCGGGGCCGCCTGCACCGTGGCGCCACAGAGGTAGATCGAGACACAGCCCGGAGTGATCGGGGTGAAATCGCGAATCTGCCGGGCGCTGGTGTCGTACAGGCGAATAGTCACCACACCAGGGTAGTGGGCGGTGGGCAGTGCCCCTTCTACCGCATGGGGCACGTATGCGTGACATCTGTATCCCGGCGGTGACGTCGACCGGTATTTCCTCGCCCCCGCGAGAGAAACCTCCCGTCAACCCACCCGTGCCACCAGCGCCGTGGCGACCGCCATCAACCCCTCGTCGCGCCCGGGAAACCCGAGGCCGTCGCTCGTGGCCCCGGACACCGACACCGGCGCCCCCACCGCCTCGGAGAGGACCTTCTGCGCCTCGTCCCGGCGCTTTCCGATCTTCGGGCGAGGGCCGACGACCTGCACCGCGACATTGCCGATCGTGAACCCCGCCGCACGGACGATGCGCGCCGCCTCCGTCAGCAGCGTCACGCCGGACGCCCCGGACCACTCGGCGCGCCCCGTACCGAAGTGCTGCCCCAGGTCACCGAGGCCCGCCGCGGAGAACAGCGCGTTGCACGCGGCGTGCGCGACGACGTCCGCGTCGGAGTGCCCTGCCAGCCCGGCGCCCTCGCCCTCCCACTTCAACCCGGCGCACCACAGTTCACGGCCCTCTTCGAAGGCGTGGATGTCGGTGCCGATGCCGACCTGCGGCAACAGGGGTGCGGGTGTCCCGGAACCCTCAGAACCCTCAGAACCCTCAGAACCCATCGGTCAGCCTCCGCCGCGCCAGAACCGCCTCCGCGAGAATCAGGTCCAGCGGACGCGTCACCTTGAACGCCTCCTCGTGCCCGGGCACGACCACGACCCGGAGCCCGAGCTGCTCGACCATGCTCGCGTCGTCGGTGACGTTGCCCGTGACCGTCGCGTGGGCCCGTACGAGGGAGTCGCGCTCGAAGCCCTGGGGCGTCTGAACGGCACGCAGCCGCGACCGCTCAGGCGTGGCGACCACGGGCTCGGGCTCCCCGGCCGTCTCCGCAGGCTCGACCTGCTTGACGGTGTCCGTGAGCGGCAGCGCGGGCACGACGGCGGGAGCGCCGTCGCGTACCGCCTCGATGACGCCGTCGACCGTTTCGACGGGTACGAGCGGACGCGCCGCGTCGTGCACGAGCACGATGTCGATGCCGTCCGGCAACGCCTCCAGCCCGAGCCGCACGGACTCCTGCCTGCTGTCACCGCCGGGCACGACGAGGAACTCGGTCCGCTCCGGGAGCGCGTGCGAGTCGAGCAGCGTCCTGACCTCCGCGGCCCCGCCGGGCGGAGCCACGACGACGACGAGGGAGACGGCACGCGACGCGGCCATGGCCCGCACCGCGTGGATGAGCATGGGGGTGCCGTTCAGCGCGCGAAGCGCTTTGGGAGCGCCCGGGCCGAGGCGTACACCTCGGCCGGCAGCCGGAATCACAGCCGCCGTACGGGCCCCGGGAGGCGAGGGGCGCGAATCGTCAGACATCGGTTCCTGTCAGGTTTGTATGCTCGGCCGACGTGGGTATGGCCTGGGCGTACCCCGGCCGACGGGCTGGGTGAGTGCCGGGCGCGACGCCTCGACCGGACCCTTCCGTGAAGATGGTCGAGCCAGCTGTCCGGGCCCGGCACTCCAAGTACGGAGTATCGGAGTATCAGTACGGAGTATCGGAGTATCGGATTCCCTGGAGTGTCAGGGAGTGCGTTGAGTACACGGTTTCCGGGTACGGGCTTGCCGTCGGATACGGACATGCCGCAGCGCCCGGCGACAGTGGATATGTCATCGGGCACCGCGGCATTTCATTGCGCCGAACCGCTCGTTTCGTTTCTGGTCACAAAGCGATCAGATTGTGCGATCAGAGCATGCTGGGCGTCAGGACGCGAGGACCTCGTCGAGCAGGGCCTCGGCCTTGTCCTCGTTCGTGTTCTCCGCGAGGGCGAGCTCGCTCACCAGGATCTGGCGGGCCTTGGCGAGCATGCGCTTCTCGCCGGCGGAGAGTCCACGCTCGCGCTCACGACGCCACAGGTCACGGACTACCTCCGCCACCTTGATGACATCGCCGGAGGCGAGCTTCTCAAGATTTGCCTTGTAACGACGGGACCAGTTCGTGGGCTCCTCGGCGTACGGCGCGCGCAGTACCTCGAAGACCCGGTCCAGCCCGTCCTGACCAACCACATCACGTACGCCGACGAACTCCGCATTGTCCGCTGGCACACGCACTGTCAGGTCACCCTGGGCGACCTTCAGCACCAAGTAGGTCTTGTCCACGCCTTTGATCTGGCGAGTTTCGATAGCCTCGATCAGCGCGGCCCCGTGATGGGGATAGACCACGGTGTCGCCAACCTTGAACGTCATGTGACAGGTACCCCTTCCGTGGCTATCCAGGGTAACACGGAAACCGCGTGTTCTGAATGGCGTTTTCGCAGGTCAGGGCATATCTCGGGGCTTGACAATCGCAACAGGAACGTGCTGCGGAGGGGGCACCGACGACGGTATTCGCAGGTCGGAGCGGCTCTTCCGGGGAGGAGAAACGCGCACGTTACAACACCCTTGAAGCTCGCTCACGTGCCTGAACGTCCATATTTGTCGGGTTCCGAGAGCTCATCTTCCGCTACTCCGTTCGGTGATCGCAGCCGTGTACGAGATGAATCCGGAATTGATCACGCGGCCGGAAGAGCGGCCCGGAGAGCGGCCGGAAGAGTGACGGAAGCGCGTCCGGAGATCAGCCGATGACCAACCGAAGATCAGCCGAAGACCGACCGGGATCAACCGAAGATCAGCCGAAGACGACGGAAGACCGATTTCCCTGACCGCCACGCATTCCTTACGGAGAATCCGCTGCCGGCGCCCGTACCGTCGGCTTACCAGAGGGTTCTTATGTGAAAGACGGACAGCTGTGTGGCGAGTGCGGGACAAGCATGTGGCCTATGGGTCAGTGGAGCATGCATGTACACCGCGTGACGTGAGTGACCGGGAGGCAAGGAGCCGGCGTCCGGCTGTGGCCGAGGACCGGCATCCGGCTGTGGCCGAGGAGTCGTAGAGGCGGGTCGGGTGCGGCGGCACCGGAACGGCTCGGTAACCTGAGGCCGCTGACTGATCCTTGGAGCGGCTTTATCAGAGGAGCCGCTCTTTTTCCGCCCACGTTCTAGGAGTTGCCGCCGCCGTGAGCAGCAGCCTTCGACGCGGCGCCCTCGCCGCCGCCGCCATCGCGTTCTCGATCGCCTCGCTCGCCGCATGCGGCGCCGGCAACAAGGCCCAGACCCTGGAGATCAAGCCGGACAACGCCGCCACCAGCGTCGGCGACATCAAGATCCAGAATGCCGTCGTCATCACCCAGCCCGAGCTGGAGTCGACGGGCCCGGCCGTGGTCGCCGCGACCCTGTTCAACGGCGGCCGAACCGCCCAGACCCTGGAGTCCGTCAAGGTCGAGGGCATCAACGGGCCCGCCCGGCTCAAGCCCGCCAAGGGCGCGGGGAAGGGGAAGCTGACGATCCCGGCCGGTGGTTCGCTGGTCCTCGGCGGCAAGGACAACGCCTCCGCCGTACTGGAGAGCAGCCGCGAGGCCTTCGAGGACGGCGACGCGCAGCCGGTCACCTTCACCTTCAGCAAGACCGGTGACGTGAAGCTGGAAGCATTCGTCGTACCGGCCGAGAGCTACTTCTCCGGCTGGGGTCCGACCGAGGCCCCGGCGGCGCCGAGCACCGAGCCCGGCGCGTCGGAGTCCGAGCCCGGCGCGGCCTCCGGGTCTCCCTCGGGTTCGTCTTCCGCGTCCGCTTCGGGCGGGACCGAGGAAACGGGCGAGGCGGGCACCCAGGCCACGGACGCGGCCTCGGCCAGCGCCAATGCCTCGGAGTCGGCAGCGGGCCACTGAGCGGCTCACAGCCACCGTTCTCCCGTACGGGCAGGTCCTGTACGTACGGCGAGCAGGACGAAGGGCGGGACCCCTTTTCCAGGGGTCCCGCCCTTCGTCCTGCTCGCCGTGCCCGGTTTACGCCTGCGCGGTTTACGGCTCGAACTTGTAACCGAGGCCGCGGACCGTGACCAGGTAGCGGGGGGCGCCGGGGTCCGGCTCGATCTTCGCCCGCAGGCGCTTCACGTGGACGTCCAGCGTCTTGGTGTCACCGACGTAGTCGGCGCCCCACACCCGGTCGATGAGCTGCATACGCGTCAGGACGCGTCCCGCGTTGCGCAGCAGCATCTCCAGAAGGTCGAACTCCTTGAGCGGGAGCTCGACCTTGGAGCCGGAGACGGTGACCACGTGGCGGTCGACGTCCATGCGGACGGGGCCCGCCTCCAGGGCGGCCAGGCTGACCTCCTCCGGCTCGCCGCGGCGGCGCAGGACGGCCCGGATACGGGCGACCAGCTCACGCGAGGAGAAGGGCTTGGTGACGTAGTCGTCGGCTCCTATTTCGAGCCCCACGACCTTGTCGATCTCACTGTCCTTGGCGGTGACCATGATCACCGGGACGTTCGAACGGCTGCGCAGCTGGCGGCACACCTCGGTGCCGGGCAGGCCGGGCAGCATCAGGTCGAGGAGGACGAGGTCGGCGCCATTGCGCTCGAACTCGTCAAGCCCGTCGGGCCCGGTGGCCGCGATGGCGACCTCGAAGCCCTCTTTGCGGAGCATGTAGGACAGAGCGTCGCTGAAGGACTCCTCGTCCTCGACGACGAGCACTCGGGTCACGGATGGACCTCCGGGGCAGAAAAGGGTTCGTACGGGGATGAGACGGTGGTCGTCCCGTCGGTCTGACCGGTCTCGTCGTCTTCGTCGAGACCGGGTGTCTGGTTGTCGCGGGCTCGAGCACGGGCACGGGCCGCGCCCGCCTCCGGCAACCGCAGGGTGAAGGTGGAGCCCTGACCCTCGGAGCTCCACACCGTGACCTCCCCGCTGTGCGAGGCGGCCACGTGCTTGACGATCGCAAGCCCCAGCCCCGTACCGCCTGTGGCGCGGGAACGGGCCGGGTCGACGCGGTAGAAGCGCTCGAAGACGCGCTCCTTGTCCTTGTCGGAGATGCCTATGCCCTGGTCGGTCACGGCGATCTCGACAAGGTCTCCGCCGGGTGCGGTGACGCGGCGCGCGGCTATGCCGACCCGGGTGCGGGCGGGCGAGTAGTTGACGGCGTTCTCCACGAGGTTGCCGAGTGCGGCGGCGAGCTGCCCCCGGTTGCCCCAGAGTCGCAGTTCGGCGGTGCCGCCGGCGGCCATGGTGATCTGTTTGGTGCCGGCCTGGTGGCGACAGCGGTCGATCGCCTCGGCGACCAGCTCGTCGACGCGTACGGGCTCGGCGTCCTCCAGGGGGTCGTCGTTCTGGACCCTGGAGAGGTCGATGAGTTCCTGAACGAGGTTGGTGAGGCGGGTCGCCTCGATCTGCATGCGCCCGGCGAAGCGCTCGACGGCCTCGGGGTCGTCCGAAGCGCCCATCACGGCCTCGGAGAGGAGGGCGAGCGCGCCGGTCGGGGTCTTGAGCTCATGGCTGACGTTGGCGACGAAGTCGCGTCGTACGGCCTCGATCCGCCGGGCCTCGGTGAGGTCCTCGACGAGAAGCAGTACGAGCCGTGAGCCGAGCGGCGCCACGCGGGCGGACACAGCGAGGGCCTCGCCCCGGCCGGTACCGCGCCGGGGCAGATCGAGCTCGGCTTGGCGTATCTCACCGTCCCTGCGGGTGTCGCGGGCCATCTGGATCATCGGCTCGACGGCCAGTTTCCCGCCTCGCACAAGGCCGAGTGCGTACGCGGCCGAGCTGGCCTTGACGACGCCGTCGGCCTCGTCGAGTACGACCGCGGAGGAGCGGAGCACGGAAAGAACCGTGTCGACACCCGGTGGAAGGACCGGGTCCGTGTGCAGAGAGGTGCGGGTGGGGCGCTTCTGATCCCGCTCACTCCAGCGGAACGCCAGCACGGCGATGACACCGGTGAGTACACCGGCGATCGCAGCCACTGCGGCGACCGCCGCGTTCACGTCCATGGCTCCAGGTTAGGCACGCTGTACGCCCCGGTCACAGCGGTACGAGGCCGGACTCGAACACTCGTCGCCCAGAGTTCACCCTGGGGACCATGCTGGTTCACTTCGTACGGTCGGGTCGGGGGGCCTTTCCACCAGCGGGAAGAGGCGACGTCGCCCAGAGTTCACCTGGGTGCCGGTGGTGGTTCATTTGAGGGGACGGAAACCGTCGCGTTCGGGCCGGACCGTGGGAGCGTGGGGTTCACGAGCCCCTGTGAGCCCCCCGAAGAAGACGTAGGAAAGGGACATCCTGATGCGGGACGCGTACCACGAGGAACTTGACTCGATCGGCGAGGGCCTGGTCGAGATGGCCCGGCTCGTCGGGTCGGCGATCGGTCGCGCCACGACGGCGATCCTCGACTCCGACCTGAAGCTGGCCGAGAGCGTGATCGCGGCCGACCAGAGGGTCGACGATCTCCAGCACGACCTGGAGGCGAAGGCGATAGCCCTGCTGGCCCGGCAGCAGCCCGTGGCCACGGACCTGCGGATCGTCGTCACCTCGCTCCGTATGTCCGCCGACCTGGAGCGCTCCGGCGACCTCGCCCAGCACGTGGCGAAGCTGGCGCGGCTCCGCTTCCCGGAGCGGGCGATTCCGCAGGATCTGCACGCCACGATCCTGGAGATGGGCCAGCTCGCGCAGCGGCTGATGGCGAAGGCGGCCGAGGTCATCGTCACCAAGGACGTCGACCTCGCCCTCCAGCTGGAGCAGGACGACGACGAGATGGACCTCCTCCACCGCACGCTCTTCCAGCACCTCCTGGACGACCGCTGGAAGCACGGCATCGAGACGGCGGTGGACGTGACGCTGCTGGGCCGCTACTACGAGCGGTTCGCGGACCACGCGGTGTCGGTGGCGAACCGGGTGGTGTACCTGGTGACGGGCGAACACGCAGACGAACTGCAGAGCACGCCTCCGGTGGAGGGGGCGTAGTCCTCCGGCGGCCTGGCAGAGGTGGCCGGGCGGTCGGCCGCGGGCGAGGGCGAGGGCGAGGGGGCGCGTCGACAGGGCGTAGGGGACTGAAAGCCTCTGTGCGCCGTTGATGCGCCCGACCTTCTGGGAATGCAATGGGAGTAGGCACAAGCCTTCGAGGAGGAACCCATGGCCGATCCCCCCACCACGCCCGACCCGACCCAGGACCGCGAGACGCAGCAGCCCGCCGAGATCAAGACCCTGCCGCTCTTCGGCGCCTGCGGCTGCGGCTCGGGCTGCGGCTGCGGGTGCCAGTCCGGCAACCCTTGTCAGTGCGGCTGATCAGTGCGGCTGACGCGCTGCATGGGGGGCGTCGACTACGCCGCCGACGCGTGACGCACGACGTGTGACGTGTGACGTGTGACCGCGAATCGTTTGACGCCGAATCGTTTGACGGCGAAAGGGCCCCGCTTCAGGTGCGGGACCCTTTCGTTCGTCTTCATTCGTTCGTGAACCGCGTTGCTTGCTTGCCCGCTAGCGGTTCGTGGTCCGCACCGCGTCCAGGTCCGGTTGCGGGGCCCCGGTCGAGGGCCCGGCCAGAGACCCGGTCCGGGTCTCGGTCCTCGGGACGGCCGTGCCGGTGTCGTTCGTCTCGCCGGGCGCCGAGCGCGCGGACCGCTGGGCCGGTTCGGCACCGTTGTAGTACGGGCGGTACTCAACCAGCGAGCTGCCCGCGCTGATGGCGGAGCCCGCCGCGGTCAGCTCGGCCGAGGAGACCGATCCGGTCCCGCCGAAGGCGATGACGGAGTTGACCCCGGCCGCCTGCTGACGCAGATAGGTCGCGTCCGTCTCCGGCAGGGTCATCTCGTCGGTCCACAGGATCGGGCCGTAGTAGAGCATGCCGGTGCTCGCGGACACACCGCCGCGCCAGCTGTCCGTCCAGGCAAGACCCACCTGGTACGGGGAACCCCACCAGAACCGGGCGAGCTCGGCGGAGGTGCCGTCATGGCCGCTGCCGCTGATCGGGTAGTACGACCAGGTGCCGGGCCAGTTGGAGAAGGACGTGTGCGTGAGCGCGTACTCCGCCGAGGCGCCGACGGGGACGACCATGGTCTGGTCGGGGTCGAGCGAGTTGAGGTACGACTTCACCGACGATGTCAGCTTGTTGCCCTCGTTGAGGACGACCGTGCCCTTTCCGCCGACGCCGAGGGCTCCGGCCGCCGCGGAGGCCGCGAGCGCCGAGTGGTAGTCGGTGCCGGTGGCGACGAACACGTACTCCGGGGCGCTGGTGACGGCCTTGGCGACCGCCACGGACGTGGAGTAGCGCGAGGTGCCTGCCAGCCGCTTCGGTGTGAAGCCGAGCGAGCTGATCTTGTTCGCCACGGCGCTGGACAGGATGTCCGTGCCGCCCACCAGGTAGACCTTGGCACCCGGCTTCAGCGTGCGCTTCAACTCGGTCTGCACGGCGGCCGACAGCGAGGTCTTCGACGTCATCAGCAGGGGGCCCTGCTTCTGGCCGGCGAGCGTCTGCCCGGTCAGGGCGTAGGACGGGCTGTCCTTGCTGATGACGACGGCGGTCTTCGCGTCGATCAGGCCCGGCCGGATCTGGCCGGCCGTGTTCCACGTCCACCGGGACGCGGCCACGTTCGTCGCGTACGCGTCGGCGCCCCAGACCCGGCCGACGCTCTGACTGCGAAGCGGCTGCCAGGCCATGTCGAGGACCGAGGAGGTGCCCGGCGGCAGCGGCATCTTGGTGACGTCACCGGTGGCGACGTCCACGACACTCGGGATGGCCACATCCTCGTCGGTGCCGTTGGTGACGGCGATCCGGGTGCCGCTGGGCGACCAGGCCGGGGTGTACGCGGCGTCGGTGGAGGTGAGTTGGCGCTCGCCTGTGCCGTCGACGTTGATGACGAAGAGCCGGCTCTGGCCGTCCACCTCGCGCACGAAGGCGACCTGGGTGCCGTCGGGCGAGATCGCGGGGTGGGCACCTTCATCGGTCAGCTTCGTAAAGCCGCCGGTGGTGTCCTCCCAGAGCCAGATGGCCGACCCGGTCGGCGAACCGCAGGTGTCGCCGGTGCGGACGAAGGCGATCAGGCCGTTGACGGACGCGCTGGGCTGGCGGTCGCAGCCGTCCTCCGCGGTGGAGAACAGCGGCTGGGCGTAGCGGGAGCCGTCCGAGAGTGCGTAACGGAGGCGACCGCCGCCGGAGTAGACGACCGTCTCGCCCGACCGCAGGAACGTCGGGTCGCCGACGCTGCTCATGGAGCCCTGCTCCTGGATCTTCACCAGGGTGGAGCCGGTGTAGCGGCGGGTCTCGACCCGGCCGCTCTTCACGTAGGCGACCCGGCTGCCGTCGGGCGACCAGGACGGCTGACGGGCGTCGGCGAGGAAGTCGGTGTAGGTGCTGCTGCCGGGTTCCTGCGTCTGCATGACGTTGCGTGCACCGTTGACGAACGTCAGCTTGCCGTCGGCGGCCTGCCAGGTGACGGGGTCCGCCGCGACCGCGCCGGGCGCGGCGGTGACCATGCCCGCGGCGACGGCGACAACGGTGCCCAGTGCCGCGAGCACGCGGCGTCTGTGAATCTTCATGTGCCCCCACAAGAGTGTTGGAAGTGCTGCCGTTCGTCTCCCCGACGCGGAACGGAAACCTCACGTCCCTCTACGACAGCTGCGCCACTTTAGCGGCACACATGATCAGAATGGAACAGTTTCAGAACGACCGCGCTCTACTCCTCCCTTCGTCCCTCCGAGCCATCGTGCCGCCATCGTGTCGCCGTGGGGTCTGGCCGACGACGATCGCCCCACTGAGGCCAGCAGCGATACCCGAAACCTTCGGAAACGTTCCGAGGCAGGACGACCAGCGGGCAGGATGGCCTCATGACAAAGCTGTCCGTACGGTCGGTCCGTCGCGCCTCTTCCGGTTCGGTGCTGTCGTTGTGGTCTCAGGACTCCGTGTTGTCGATCGGCTCGGTGGGTTCGGTGCTGTCCGTGGGGTCCATCGGTTCGGCCCTGTCGGTCGGCTCGATCGGAAGTGCCCTGTCGGCCGGCTCTATCGGTTCGTCCCTGTCTCTGATCTCGACCGGGTCGTGGCTGAGCACAGGCTCGTTGTTTTCCGCGCAGTCGCGGTGGTCGGTGCTGTCCTGGCGTTCCTCGCACGGGTTCCTGGCTGCGGGAGCGGTAGGCGCAGCGGCCGGGGGCGCCCTCCTGTTGGCCCAGATGCTGCACAAGACCGGCACGGGCACCGGCACCGGCACCGGCACCGGCACCGGCACCGGATAACCCTGATCAGGCTGAGCGAATATCTCGCGCTCCAGCCAGCCGCTCACGCCACTCACGCCACTCACGCCACTCACGCCAAAGATTGTCCCCATACCCATGAAGTTGCCGGAGGACGGCAGGGTTCTGCGAGTTGTTGGTGCCGGAAGGGCCGGTTCACCTGTGATCACCCATTGAGTACGGTTCTGCCTGAGCAGCGCAGCCTGCAGCGATCAGCGCTGAGGTGCGGACCGTATGGAACGGTCTGAGGCGAAGACGGGGTAACGATGGTCTACCTGGTACTGGTTGCGACAGCAGTCTTGTCCATCATGGCCGCCGCCGTGTTCGTGCTGGTGGGCCGCCATCGGCGCCGGCTGGCTTCCAGTTCAGAAGCGCAGCGAATCGAAGCGGCGGCTACGCGAGGCATCCGCGATGCACGCCGCCAGGCTCATGCCTTTCATCACTTCGACGATGGCGGCGGCGTCAGTGCTCTACGGGATCGCGACTCCCGCACGTAGGGCTCGGTGGACGGGTGCGGCCCTTTCAGGATTCAGGCCGTCAGGGCCGTGTCTGGCGTACGTCGCTGCACGAGGAGAGACCGCCACGGTCTACCACGCCAACTCGTGTGGGCCTCGCCACCGGTCATCGACGAGGCATCGGGCCCGATCGGGTACCTGCTCATGTCCTACGGCAAGGCTGAGGAAGCGTCCGAGTGCGGCCAGTGTGGGAGCGGCTACCGCCTTCGGTCCCGCCTCTGAACGGCCGTGAACGGTGCTGCATGAGACGGAAACTGAGGCAAACAGCGGGGCCGGGCTCGCTGGCATCCTCGGTGTCGAAGGAGAAGTAATGGCACTGGTCCGCAAGGGATCACGCCGCATCGTTGTCGACGGCACGGCCTACCGCTGGCGGCTCCGAGACAGGCCGACCTACTTCCAGGGCCTGGCCTGGTCGCCGTGCACGTTCGCGGTCGAGCATGCGGACACCCCAGGGACGACGCTCGTGGTCACCACCAACCAGCCGCATCAGAGCAACTGGTTCGGACGTGAGGCCAAGCCGGCACTGCCGTCCGGCGTTGCCCAGGCCATTCAGCTGGCCCTCCGCGAAGGTTGGACTCCGACGGCTCCAGGCTCCGCTTTCCACCTCGATCAGTCCGCCGGCTTCACGCCCTCGCCCTGAACGGAGCAGAAAGGATCGCGCGGCCACAAGGCCACCCTCGACCGGCTCCGCGTGGACCGCTGGATGGAGGAAGCCTCAACCGCGGCCCCGATCCCTGCACTTGCTGTCGTCTTCGGCATCAGCGCCGCCAGCGCCATCCGATCGCGCAAGCTGCCCGCCAGATCCTCGCAGGCGACGCGACACCACCGTAAGCAACTTCCAATTCGGCCGACCGCCAGAGGGCCAGCTCGATGTCCAACCGCGGGTGGAGCTCTCTATCCCAGGAACGCAGCAGTGGTCGCCACGAACTGGTCGGCGTCGTCGAGCCAGGGATAGTGGCCCGCTCCCGGCTGAACCACGAGCGTGGCATCGGAGAACAGCGCCGCGAACTCGGCCGCCGAATGAGGGGGGCTGTTCAAGTCGAACTCTCCGGCGAGCAGCAGCACGGGGGCCTCGCAGGCGGCGAGCGCCGCACGAGTCGTCTCCGGGTTAAAGGCCCCCTCGTCCGCGAAGAGAGCGACAGCTTCCTTGTTTTTCGGCTGGCTGGACGCGTGGTGGTTCTGTGCCGCAGCGTCCCAGCGGCCCCAGAAGAAGGGAGCGAGAGCTTCCCAGTCGCTGCCCGTGCCCTCCGCGATCGCCTCCAGAGCGGCGAACGCCGCCGGGAACCACGGCTCGCTCTCACGAAGCTGCGCGAGCTGGCGTCGCGTCTCCCCGGTGATCGCGATGCCAACAGCTCTGGGACTGGGACCGATCAGGGCGAGTTTGCTGACGTTCTTCGGGTATCGGGCCACGTATTGCGTCGCAACGTTCGTACCGGCGGAGTGACCGAGCAGGTCCAGCCGAGGGAGCGCGAGGTGTTCACGCAGCGCTTCGACGTCGTTGACCAGGTGATCGCAGCGGTAGGAAGAGGTGTCTTCGGGAATCGCGGACCGGCCGGTGCCGCGAAGATCCAAAATGATCAACTGACGGTGCGTGGACAGGCCGCCCAAGTCGCCGAGGTAGAGGGAGTCCGCAGGGCCCCCCGGGAGGCAGATGACCGGGTCGCCGTCTCCGATCACGCGGTAGGCGAGCTGGGTTCCGTCAGGTGCGGAGAAGATAGGCATGCTGCGGACCCTGCCAGCCATAGCCGGGTTATACAACCTGGTTATGACGGCAGGATCGCTCGGGTATATAACCGAGCTATGCCAGGCGAAAAGGACACACACCAGAACCCCGCGACGCTAACCGAGGAACAGGCTGAGCGAATGCTCGCCGGCATGAACGAGGTCATCCGCGCGGGCGAGGAGATGCGAAAGGTACGCGCCGAGATGATCAAGCTGTTCGCCGACTTCGGCTGGACCCAGGACAGGATCGCCCAGCTCACCGACATGAGTCAGCCCGCCGTATCCAAGCAGGTAACGAAGTACAAGATGGGCGACCCACTACCCCCGACGAAGCTCTCTCTCGACCAGCACGACGTGCCCTGGCTCGAAGGACGCCTCTGGAGCCTCGCTGAGGAAATCTCCGAGAACTACGACACCGCCCGCTGCACGCGCTACGTCCACGCCATCGCCAGAAGGAAGAAGCGCTTCACGCCCCAGAACGTCGACGAGCTGCGGCGCCTCGTCGAAGAGGACCTGATGCTGCACCAGGCAGAGATGCCCAGCAGCTACCGGAACGCATACGACGAGATCAGTCGCGGTCTCGACCTCCCCGCGAAGGTCACCACCACCGCATCTGGCTCTGTGCGTCGTGCCCTCGCCTACCAGATCCAACGCGACCAGCTCAGGGGCGACTCCTGAGCGGTTGTCACTGCAACCGGAACTCCACATATTGCACCGACCCCATACCGCCAACCTGCACGACCTGCCCAACACAGCCACCCACCGGACCCGAATATGTAGGTCGCCCAGCCCGCTTCCGCACGCCACTGCACGCCACTGCACGCCACTGCACGCCACTGCACGCCGGAGTATCCGACGACCTTCCCCGCTGTCCCCCGCCAGACCCCACCACCGTCCGCAGATCACCGTGAAGAGACTTCAGTTCGCTGAACTCCGGGCCCTCCGTCGAGTGCCAGTGAGATCGTGCGCAGTGCCACCGCTACCCATCTGTCGGCCTGCAGCGCCGAGTGCATCGAAGGATGCTCGGAGCTCCGGCGCCGCTCCCTCGGTGAGGTCCTCTGTCCAGCACTCGCACCAGTAGCCCCACTGCGGCTTGTCCGTCAGCATGGGGGTCCTCCCGGGCGGGTCCCGATGAAGAGTTCTGCGGTGACCGTGTGGCCGACGTCGCTGTCGTGGACCACGACCCGGTGGGCAATTGCGCTGACCATGCCCAGTCCCCCGGCCGCACGCCGCCTCCTGGTCCTCGATCTTGGGGGCATGGCCGGTGCCTCCGTCACCCGTGACCGAGAGGGCGACCATCTGCAAGTGAGACTGCTAGAGCTAGACGAAAGCTGCCCGGCTGTCGGCCGCTGGCGGTGTGCAGGATCACGTTCGCGCTCAACTCGCTCACCATCAACTCGGCGTCCTCACCCAGCGGCGAGCCTCTGAGGACGTCCCATGCCCAGCGGCGGTGATCCGTCCACTCCTCTGGCCGCGGGCCTTGACCCCACCCGCCGCCAGTACCCGTAAGCCCTACGACACAAGGCCACGACGGCCCTCGCTCCCTCGCGGAGCGGGGGCCCTTTCGTCATGTCCGGGATCGGGTGGGCGGTCCCCAGCACAGCCGACCCTGCCCACGAAGCCGTAGGCTCCCCGAATGATCGAGACCATCGTGTTCGACGTCGGCGAAACCATCACCCGAGATGACCGCTACTGGAACGCCTGGGCCGACTGGCTGAACATCCCCCGCCACACCCTCTCCGCACTCGTCGGCGCCGTCGTCGCACAGGGCCACGACAACGCCGACGCAGTACGCCTCGCGCGCCCCGGCATTGACATCCCCGCTGAGTACCGCGCACGCGAACAGGCAGGCCACGGCGAAGCCCTCGACGAGACGGACCTGTACGACGATGTCCGCCCCGCCCTGTCGGCGCTCCGCGATCTGGGTGTCCGGGTCATCGTCGCCGGGAACCAGAGCGCGCGCGCCGGGGAGATGCTCCGCGCTCTCGACCTGCCTGCCGACCTGGTCGTCACCTCCGAGGAGTGGGGCGTCGCCAAGCCCGCAACGGGGTTCTTCGAGCGGGTCCTGGACGTGGCCCAGGCCGCGCCCCAGAGGACTCTGTACGTCGGCGACCATCCGGCCAACGACCTGTTCCCAGCAAAGCGATCAGGGCTACGCGCCGCGCATATCGGCGCTCCGGGTTCTATATCGAGCTTGGCCGAGCCCAGTTGTGGGCAGGCTTGGCGGACGACGCGTTCGAGTCGCTGAAGGTCGCGCGGCGGATCGCGCCGCAGCACACGCGCGGCCACCGGTGGGCGCGGGAAGATGCGGCCACACTCCGCCGGTTGAAGCGGGCCGACTCGGAGTCACTGACGAACTTCGCTGAGTGGATCGGCGCCGTCTGACCTTCCCCCCATCGAGTGACACAGTCTGTGTCACTTGTGGCACTTGCGGGCGCCCATCATCTGTCTGTCCACACCGAACTGGCAGATGGGAACAGGGATGAGCACAGAGAAGCCTGGCGCCCCCACTCTCGTGCAGGGGCCGGTGAGCATCGCTCGGCAGCATGGCGAGGCGTGCTTCGACTGCGGAACCGTCGCCACGACGCTGTACGGGGACGGGTTTATCACCCTCCCTGGCAGCAATCGCGTGTGGCCGGTCGTTACGTGCTGGTGCCGCAGAGCAGGCGGCCACAGCATGACCACTCAGCAGACCACGTCGGAACCACCGATCACGCTGCCGGATCCAACTCGGCCGCCGAGGCCGGCGCCTGGCTGTGACGTGTGCGCGGCTCTCGACAGGCAGCGCGCCGGCTTCGAGGGCAAGGGTCAGGTCTCGCAGGCCACAGCGTGGGGGGTCGAAATCCGCAATCACCCCCACGGCAGGGCGTCATGAGCGAAGACCCCCTCCAGGACTCGGGGAGCGCCTTCGGCCACTTGCGGTCCACAGCAGGCGAGACCCAGCTGACCCTCAAGCAGGAGAGGTTCCGCGCTTACATGGACCACTCGATGGACTGCGCGGACTGCGACTACGGCAACCGACGGTGTGACGCCGCCACGGATCTATGGGCCAAGTGGCGCGCTGTGTAGACCCCCCAGACCCACGCGGATGGACCCCGCGTTCATCTCGGGATGATGGCGGCCTGTCCAGTGAGGGGTGGCCGTCATGACCCACTGCGGTTCTGCCCCCTGGGGACCGCCCCCCTGGCCTTGGAGTTCCGGGGCCTAAGCCCTGATCAAAACTGTGCTCCCGGCAGGATTCAACCTGCGACACGCACTTTAGGAGTTCGATCCGAGCCCCTCCGACGGCTGTTGTCGACTGGGGCAGCGGCCCGGCAGAGGTGCTGGCATACGCCCCCGTCCGGCGTCGTTGATGTCAGCCGTGGACGCCAGAGGCCTCGAATAAAGACCGGTTCATTCTGGCACGCGTCCGCTTGGTTCCTTTTGGTTCCTTCCAGCCTGTGTACATCCTCGACATCCGCGTCCGCTACTGAAAGCACCGCACCTGACGGCCCAGGCACGGCCCACGCGCACAGAAGAGCCCCCTCCTGACAGTAAAACTGCAGGTAGGGGGCTTCTTTAGAGGGGGTTACTTCTTCTTGCCCTGGTTCTTTACGGCCTCGATCGCCGCCGCGGCCGCGGCCGGGTCCAGGTACGTGCCGCCCGGCTTCACCGGCTTGAAGGACGCGTCGAGTTCGTACGCGAGCGGGATGCCCGTCGGGATGTTCAGGCCCGAGATGTCCTCGTCCGAGACGCCGTCGAGGTGCTTGACGAGGCCGCGCAGCGAGTTGCCGTGGGCGGCGACCAGGACCGTGCGGCCGGCCAGGAGGTCCGGGACGATGCCGTCGTACCAGTACGGGAGCATGCGGACGACGACGTCCTTCAGGCACTCCGTGCGGGGGCGCAACTCCGGGGGGATCGTCGCGTAGCGCGGGTCGTCCGACTGGGAGAACTCCGTGCCGTCCTCAAGGGGCGGCGGCGGCGTGTCGTACGAGCGGCGCCACAGCATGAACTGCTCCTCGCCGAACTCCGCGAGGGTCTGCGCCTTGTCCTTGCCCTGCAGCGCGCCGTAGTGCCGCTCGTTCAGGCGCCAGGAGCGGTGCACGGGGATCCAGTGGCGGTCCGCGGACTCCAGCGAGAGCTGGGCGGTGCGGATGGCGCGCTTCTGGAGCGAGGTGTGCAGCACGTCGGGGAGCAGGCCGGCGTCCTTCAGCAGCTCACCGCCGCGGACTGCCTCCTTCTCGCCCTTCTCCGTCAGGTTGACGTCCACCCAGCCGGTGAACAGGTTCTTCGCGTTCCATTCGCTCTCGCCGTGGCGGAGGAGGATCAGCTTGTACGGTGCGTCGGCCATGGACCCGAGCGTAATCGACGCCCTGCGGAGCCCGCTCGCCCGCCCGGAAGACGAACACCGGAGGACGGACACCTGAGGACGGACATCTGTCGGAGGCCCACCCTGCCCTGCCCCGGCCCGCCCCGACGCTTGACGACTTCTGTTAATTGAGTGGCTCCCGCCGATCTCGCCCTCGTAAGTTATTCGTAAGTTGTGCTTGGCGCATGCACCGCTTACATGAGCCGCGCTCATCAGAACCTGGGGGTCCCCGATGCCGTTCACATCAGTGAGCGTGAGACGTGCTGCTCGTGAGACCCTCTCCGGGCTCCCGCGCGAGTTCTGGTGGCTGTGGACCAGCACGCTCGTCAACCGGCTCGGCGCCTTCGTCGCCACCTTCATGGCCCTCTACCTCACGCTCGACCGCGGCTACTCCGCCTCGTACGCCGGACTCGTCGCCTCGTTGCACGGACTCGGCGGAGTGGTCTCCTCGCTCGGCGCGGGTGTGATGACGGACCGGCTCGGGCGGCGGCCCACCCTGCTCATCGCCCAGTCGTCCACCGCCGTCTCCGTCGCGCTGCTCGGCTTCATGCACGACCCGGTCGCCATCGCGGGCGTCGCCTTCCTCGTCGGCATGGCCAGCAACGCCTCCCGCCCGGCCGTGCAGGCGATGATGGCCGACATCGTCAAGCCCGAGGACCGGGTCCGGGCCTTCTCGCTCAACTACTGGGCCATCAACCTGGGGTTCGCGGTCTCGTCCACGGCGGCCGGGTTCATCGCCGAGGTCAGTTACCTCGCCGGGTTCCTCCTTGAGGCCGGGATGACGATGGCCTGCGCGATCGTCGTCTTCGCGAAGCTGCCCGAGTCGCGGCCCGAACCAGTCACCAAGGCGGCCGACGAGCCCGCGGTGGGCCTTCGGACGGTCCTGCGCGACAGGCGTTTCATGAGCGTCGTCGGGCTGTCCTTCCTCATCGCGCTGATCTTTCAACAGGGGTACGTGGGCCTGCCGGTGGCGATGGGCGCGGCCGGGTTCACGCCCGCCGACTACGGCCTGGTGATCGCGGTCAACGGCGTCCTCGTCGTCGTACTGCAGATCCCGGTCACCCGTTTCATCCAGCACCGGGATCCACGGCGTCTGCTCGTCGTCTCGTCACTCCTCGCCGGGTACGGGTTCGGGCTCACCGCCTTCGCCGGCTCGGTCGGCGTCTTCGCGCTCACCATCTGCGTCTGGACCCTCGCCGAGATCGTCAACGCGCCCACCCAGATCAGCCTCGTCGTCCGCCTCTCCCCCACGCAGGGCCGCGGCCGGTACCAGGGCATGTACGCGATGTCCTGGTCCGTCGCCTCCCTCGTCGCGCCCCTGATGTCCGGGGTCGTCATCGACCGGTACGGGGCCGAGTGGCTGTGGGGCGTGTGCGCGGTCGTCGGCACGGTGGCCGGACTGGGGTACGGGCTGCTCATGCGGCGGCTGCCGGACGAGGACGCGACCTCCGCTCGACGACCGGCGACCCCGGCGGCGGAGCCCCTGCCTGAACAGGCGGCCTGACCTCCTCGGCCCGGTAGGCGCACATGTGATCACGGCACAACTCTGTGCGCGACGAGAGGAGGCCGGTGTGCTGCTGAGATTCCGTGTTTCCAGTCTCTTCCAGCCTGTGGCGAGCTCCGCCACAGTTCAGTCGCTCGCCCTGAGAGCGTCGGCCAACTGACGCCCCTCCGCTGCTCCTTGCCGCAGCAGAACAGCAGCCGTGGTGTGCGGGAGCAACGGGCGGGCGGGGTGCGGCTTCGGCGCTGGCCGTAAAGCCACACCCCGGCGCTTGGGACGTACCGGACCCAGTCGCCTGACCACTGGGGTGCCGTGTGCCCATGAGATCCGAGGTCCGAGATCCAGTGGTGCTTTCAGTGGTGCATCCGTGCCCCCTTCACCACCTTGTCCACCGCGTTGCGCGGGCCGTACACCGCGAGGCCCACCAGATCCAGGTCCGCGGTCGCTACGGCCCGTACCGCCGCCCGGTTGTCGCGGTCGTTGCCGGTGGTGAACAGGTCGGAGGTGAACAGCGCGCGGGGCAGCGCCCGGGACAGGGCCTTGCCGTGGGCCGCCGTCAGCGTCTCCTTCGTGCCCTCGAAGACCAGCACCGGCTGGCGGAACATCGGCAGGTAACCGACACCGTCGGCGTCCGCGTACGGCTCGCCGACCACCTCGGGGACCGACGAGCCGAGCCCGCTCACGAGGAACGCGGTCACGTTCAGCCGCTGCCACGGCTCCAGGTCCTCCCGCAGCAGGACAGCGATCTTGGTGTCGAAGCGGACGGGTTCGGCGAGAGCGGGGTCTGCGCGGACGGGATCGGTGCCGGTGCGAGCGGGTTCCGCGGGGGAAGGGTCCGCAGGGAAAGAGGCGGCAGGACCGGGTTCAGCGTTCATGCTCTGAGACTGCCGAGCCCCGTACGCGTCCGTCTTGTACGTTCTTTGCATGGTGGCCCAGCGTGAAGTCTCCGCCTGGCGCCCGAGCGTGCCGGGTGTCGTGGAGGTCTTCCACGCCCACTTCACCGAGTACGCGTATCCGATGCACGTCCATGACGCGTGGACCCTGCTGATCGTCGACGCCGGGGCGGTGCGGTACGACCTCGACCGGCACGAGCACGGCACCCCGGAGGGCGCGGTCTCGCTGCTCCCGCCGCACATCCCGCACAACGGCTCGCCCGTCACCCCGTACGGCTTCCGTAAGCGCGTGCTGTACCTGGACCTCAGCCGGCTCGACGAGACGTACATCGGTCCGGCGGTGGACACCCCGGAGCTCGTCGACCCCGTGCTGCGGCGGCGTGTGGGGCAGTTGCACACCGTCCTCGCCCACCCCGGCGACGAGCTGGAGGCGGAGAGCAGGCTTACGCTGATCGGCGATCGGCTGCGCGGCCATCTGCGGCCCGGACCGGCCGAGGACAGCGCGTTGGACAGTGCCGGGCCCAGTGCCGGAGCCGGCCTGAGCGCCGACCGCCCGCTCGCCCGCCGGCTGCGCGAGCTCCTCGACGAACGCCTCCTTGAGGGCGTGACCCTCCAGGAGGCCGCCCGCCTCGTGCACGCGCACCCCACCCACCTGGTGCGGGCCTTCAGCGGCGCCTACGGCATACCCCCGCACCAGTACCTGATGTCGCGCCGGGTCGAACGCGCCCGCCGGCTGCTGCTGGAGGGCCGCACCCCGGGGGACGTGGCCGCGGAGACCGGCTTCTACGACCAGTCGCATCTGAACCGCCACTTCAAGCGGCTGGTCGGGGTGGCGCCGGGGCGTTACCGCCTCAGCTCGCGCTGAGCGAGTTCGCGCTGAGCGTCGTACAGGTTCCGGGGGCGTACGGCGTCCGTCGTCCCGTACAGCTCCAGGCGGGAGTGCAGGGGTCCGGTGAAGTCGGGTACGTCGATCTGGTCGAACTCCGTCACCTCGTTGATGCCGACCGTGGCGCTGTACGGGGCCAGGGCGTCGATCTTCATCAGGCCGGCGCGGGCGTTGGTGACGCGGATGTTCCAGTGCGTGAAGCGGGCGCCGAAGAGAGGGCCGGCGCTGGCGTCGCCGCCGTGACGGCCGTTGTTGGTGACCGTGATGTCGGTGCGGACGTTCGCGAAGGGCATGCCGCGATGGGAGTCGAAGGTGCCCATGCGCATGTCACCGCGCGACCAGACGTTGTACGAGGACAGCCCCTCCACGTTGATGCCGTGGAGCTGGGTGCCCGCGGGGGCGGGTGTCGTGCGCTCCTCGATCGTGAAACGGTCGACGAGGTTGTCGTGCGAGCCCTCGCGGCAGAAGTACGGGTGGTGCGCGCCGCGCCCCGCGACCCGGGTGTCGCGCAGGGTGCACGCCGAGGCGGCGACCAGGCCGAAGCCGTTGTCCACGTGCCGCACGACGACGTCGTCGGCCCAGCAGTCGTACGCGCACTGGAAGGTGACGCCGTTGTAGCCCTTGTCCAGGAGATGCAGGGACTGCGGGGTCTCGACGGCCTCCAGGGTGAGGCCCTCCACGCCGGATCCCGTCAGCGCCTTCACGTGGGTGGTCAGGCGCGGGTCCCACTCCGGGCGTATGTCGAGCGGGAGCGGACGCTCCAGGGTGACGTTTCTGCCCCGCACGCGCGCGATGCGCACGGGCCACTCGTACGGGACGTAGCTGGTCAACTTTGTCTTGTCGTCCCAGTAGTACGCCTCCGCTCCCGGCCCGCCGCCCGCCATGTGTTCCAGGAGGGTGTGGTCGGAGTCGTCGGCGAGGCGCAGGAGGACGAGTTTGCCGGGTGCGAGCTTGCCCGGGTCCGCCACTGTCACCGTCCAGGAGCCCCGGCGTGCGGGCTCGACCGTGGTCAGCGTCTTCCACTCGTCCCGCTTGTTGCCCGTCCAGCCCTCGAAGGGCCACTCCTTGGCCCTGATCGCGTTCGTCAGGCTCGTGAAGCGGTCCGTGGGGCAGAACCAGACGAGGCCGCCCGCCCAGGACCAGGAGGATTTGTCCCCGCCGTAGCGCGACCCGTAGACACCGATCAGCTCGGTGAGGTTCCGGGTCGCACGGAGTTTCGTACGGCCGCTTCCGGCACCGCGCAGGACAACGTTCGAGTGTCCGATGTGGATCAGGCCGTCGAGGCGGTAGGTGCCGGGCGGGATGAGTACCGTGCCACCGCCGGCCCTTCCGGCAGCGGCGATGGCACGGTTGATCGCGGGTGCGGAGTCGGCCGAGCCGTCCGCCTTGGCGCCGTACGCGCGGACGTCGGCCACGACGGGGCGGCGGGGGAAGTGCGCCGCCCCGGCGCGTTGGCCGGCTCTGCCGACGTACGGGATCTGCGGGTGCGCGAAGGGGGCGCGGGTGTACTCCCGCCAGAGGCCGGGGACTTGGCCCACGCCTGCGCCTGCGTCCACACCTGCGCCTGCGTCTGCGCCGGTACGGGCCCGGGTGCCGTTGTCCCGCACGGTGGCCGCGTCCGGCCGGGAGGTCGCGGCCGCTGCCGCCGCAGGCCCGCCGGTCACGGCGACCGCCGCCACGGCTGTCGCGCTGCCGAGCAGCGCCCGTCTGGTGATGCCCTCGCCACGATCACTCATGCCCGAACCGCCTTCCAGGGATGGGGAATTCCATGGATGTGAACAAAGTTCAGATGTGCGTCTGCGGCGAGCATGACATGACGCCCCGACGGCGGGAAAGGGTCGTGCAGGGGTTAGTCAGTGGTGGGGTTAGTCAGTCGCTCGGACGTGCGGTCAGGTGACTGAACGCGTCCAGATTGCGTGTGGGCTCGCCGCGCGACACCCGCCACGCGTACTCCTTGCGGATCGCGGACGCGAAACCGAGTTCCAGGAGGGTGTTGAAACTGCCGTCGGCGGCTTCCAGGACCGAGCCGAGCAGCCGGTCGACCTCGTCGGCGGTGACCGCGGCCAGTGGCAGCTTGCCCGCCACGTAGATGTCACCGAGCGGGTCGACCGCGTAACCCACGCCGTAGAGCCTGAGGTTGTGCTCCAGAAGCCAGCGGTGCACCCCGGCCTCGTTCTCGTCCGGGTGCCTGATCACGAAGGCGTTGAGCGACAGGGAGTGCCTGCCGACGATCAGCGAGACGGTCGTCGACAGCTTCCGGGTGCCGGGGAGCTTCACCACGAAGTGGCCGGACTCCGGGCTCTCCCACTCCAGTTCGGCGTCCTTGAGGACCTCCTCGATGGTCCCCGCCGCCCGCTCCACGCCAGCCCTGTCAGCCATTTCAGCCATGGTGGGAGCGTACGTGACGACGGTGTTCGTGCACCGCCGCCGTGTAGACGTCGGCCGTGGCCGCGGCGGCCGTGTCCCAGCCGAAGGACTTCGCGTGCCAGGCGGCGGCCGCGCCCATCCGGTCCGCGAGCGCCCGGTTGTCGGCGAAGTCGCGCAGCACGCGCGCGTAGTCGACGGGATCGTGGCCCGGCACCAGAAAGCCCGTCTCCTTGTGGCGGACCGCGACCGGCAGGCCGCCCACCGCGGCCGCGAGCACCGGGGTGCCGGCCGCCTGCGCCTCTATGGCGACGAGACCGAAGGACTCGCTGTAGGAGGGCATCACCAGGACGGACGCGGCCCGGAACCAGTCCGCGAGCTGCTCCTGGTCGACCGGCGGCCGGAAACACACCACGTCGGCGATGCCCAGCCGGGCGGCGAGTTTCTGCAGCCCCTCAGGCTTGGCGAGGCCGCTGCCGCTCGGACCGCCCACCACGGGGACGACGATGTTCGAGCGGAGGTCGGGACGCTCGTCCAGGAGCACGGCGACCGCGCGCAGCAGCACGTCGGGGGCCTTCAGGGGCTGGATGCGGCCCGCGAAGAGCGGTATCAGGGCGTCCTGCGGCAGGCCGAGCCTTGCGCGGGCGGCGGCGCGTCCGTCGGCCGGGCGGAAGCGGTCGAGGTTCACGCCCGGATGGACGACCGCGACCTTGTCCTGTTCGGCCTCGTAGTGCCGTACGAGTTCGTCGGCCTCTTCCGCGGTGTTGGCGATCAGCCGGTCGGCGGCGCGGACGATCTGGGTCTCGCCGATGACGCGGGCCGCGGGTTCGGGGGTGTCGTCCGCGGCCAGGGCGGCGTTCTTGACCTTCGCCATGGTGTGCATCGCGTGCACCAGGGGGGCGCCCCAGCGTTCGGCGGCCAGCCAGCCGACGTGGCCGGAGAGCCAGTAGTGCGAGTGCACCAGGTCGTAGTAGCCGGGGCGGTGGCCGGCCCAGGCCTGCATCACGCCGTGCGTGAAGGCGCACAGCTGCGCGGGCAGGTCCTCCTTGGCGAGTCCTTCGTAGGGGCCGGCGTCGACATGCCGGACCAGGACGCCGGGCGCGAGCTCCACCTTGGGCGGCAGGGCCCCGGTGGTCGCGCGCGTGAAGATCTCCACCTCGATGTTGATCGCGGCGAGGCGCTGGGCCAGCTCCACGATGTATACGTTCATACCGCCCGCGTCGCCCATGCCCGGCTGGTGCAGCGGTGAGGTATGCACGGAGAGCATCGCCACGCGACGTGGCTTGCGGTACAGGCGGAGCCTCGTGGAGGCCGCCGGAGAGCGGCGCCCGAGCCTGCTCACGTACTGGCTCACGTGGCGTTCCTCCTTCTACGGACCGGCGGACCGGTTCTACGGAACGGTTCTACGGACCGTGCTGCGGGCATGCCGGTGGCGAGACGTGGAACACCCTTCAAGTCCTGAACATCGGAGGATCCTGCTCCATTTCCTCTTTGCCGAATCATTGCCGAAGGTCGCTCAACCGTTCGAGGCAACTGTGCGTACAACCAATTGTGCGTACGACCGGGTCCGCGGTACGCCTTCGGGCTGGGCCTGGACCCTTCGGGCCGGACCTGCACCCTCTTAAGGTCGGGGTGCACCCTTCAGCCCGTCCGGCGCCACCCCGTCCGGCGGTCCGGCGGCAGTTCGTCCGGGCAGTCCGTCGGCAGCTCGTCCGGCGTTCGAGGGCGAGGCCGTTCAGGCCGACCGCTGAGGCCCGGCGGGGGTCCGGGGGCTGGTCCGGGGACCCCGGGACAGCAACTCCCGGGCTCCCACACCGGCACGGGTGGCCCACGATCGCCCCGCATACCCTTGACCCATGAAAGCCCGCGCAGCGAAACCCGTGGGGACGGTGACGCGCGGGACGACCAACCCGAACCGCCTCCGCCGCATGGACCGCTGGATCGCCGCCACCCATGGCGCCGAACTGCGCCGGGCCGACGACCCCGTGGCGGTCGACCTGGGATACGGCGCGGCCCCCTGGACCGCGGTCGAGCTGCTCCAGCGCCTTCGTACCGCCGCTCCACGCGCGCGCGTGGTGGGCGTGGAGATCGACCCGGCCCGGGTCGCGGCCGCCAAGGCGTTCGAGCGCGACGGCCTTGAGTTCCGGCACGGCGGCTTCGAGGTCCCACTCCCCGCACGGCCCTCGCTGATCCGCGCGGCGAACGTTCTGCGGCAGTACGACGAGGCCGAGGTCGCCGAGGTGTGGGTCCGGCTGTGCGGGCGCCTGGCACCGGCGGGCGCCACCTCGCGCGGCGGGCTCCTCGTCGAGGGCACGTGCGACGAGATCGGCCGTCGGCACGTGTGGGTCGCGCTCGGCCCCGAGGGTCCGCGGACCGTCACGTTCGCCACCCGCCTCGGCTCCTTGGACCGTCCGTCCGACCTGGCCGAACGCCTCCCCAAGGCCCTCATCCACCGCAATGTCCCCGGCGAGCCCGTGCACGCCTTCCTGCGCGACTTCGACCACGCCTGGGCGGCCGCCGCCCCGTACGCCTCCTACGGTGCCCGGCAGCGCTGGATCCGGGCGATCCGCGACCTGACGGCCGACTGGCCGGTCACGGACGGGGCGGCGCGCTGGCGGCAGGGCGAAGTGACCGTGCGGTGGGAGGCGTTGGCGCCGGCCAGGTAGGACCGCGAGGACACTCGACGGGACGCGTCCCTCGCCTCCATCGGGATACGGGCGGGATGCTGCGGCCCCCACCGGCGGGACACGCCGGGATGGGAGGAGACCGGACGAGATCAGACGAGATCAGAAAAGATCGGGCTGAATACGGCGGGCTGCCAAGCGGAGGGAACGATCTCACTGAGTCATTCGTCACATTGGCGGGGAACGGGAGAGAGATCACGACCGGGTGGGCAGTGAGGAGGAGGGAACGGGTGACAGGGAAGGGGTAGTTCTTGCCCACCTCTGTCAGATTGCGCACCGACATGGCACCATCCCCGAGGCGTTCGTAAGTTACTGACGGTAAATCAGTTTGGGGGTCGGTTCATGGGATCCGGCGTGCGGAGCGTGACCACTGCGGCCATGGCCGTGGCCTGCGCGGCAGTCATCCTGTCCGCGCCAGGCATGGCATACGCGGCCCCGAAACCCACACCGAACCCGACGTCAACTCCGTCGCCGCCCTTGACGCCGAGGGCAACGCCCGCGAGCAACAAGGACATCGAAGCGGTCCGCAAGAAGCTGGACGCGCTCTACCACGACGCGGCGGTCGCGACGGACGCGTACAACCTCGCCGAGGAGCGCACCGAGAAGCAGTCCACACAGATCGTCGAGCTCGCCCGGGAGATCGTCGAGGGCAAGGCCCGGCTGGACGAGCTGAAGGAGCGCACGGGTGCCGCGGCCCGCGCCCAGTACCGCGGCGGCGGCCTGCCGGACGAGGCGCAGCTGATGCTCAGTGACGACCCGGAGGACTTCCTGGCCGGCGCGGGCCGGGCCCGCCAGGGCGCACAGGCGACCAAGGGCCTGCTCGCCGAAATGAAGCGCACGCAACAGGACTTGGAACAGTACGCGCGCGACGCGGCGGCCCAGTGGAAGAAGCTTGAGGCCAACCGCGAGGCGAAGGCGAAGGCCAAGAAGAAGGTCAAGGAGCAGATCGCCGCCGCCGAGAAGGTCGAGTCGGAGCTGCAGAAGGAAGAGAAGCAGCGCCTGGCGAAGCTGGAGCAGCGGGCCGCCTACAAGGCGCAGACGGCCTGGCTGGGCTCCGGCGTCCTCGACGACATCAGCGGTGAGGCCTCCGCTCAGGGCAAGAAGGCCGTGGAGTACGCGACGGCACAGATCGGCAAGCCGTACGAGTGGGGCGCCGAGGGGCCGAAGACGTTCGACTGCTCCGGGCTCACCTCACAGGCGTGGGCGGCCGCCGGCCAGGGCATCCCCCGCACCTCGCAGGAGCAGTGGAAGCAGCTCGACCGCGTCACCGTCGAGAACATGCTTCCCGGCGACCTCATCATCTACAACTCCGACGCCAGCCATGTCGCGATGTACATAGGCGACGGCGCGATGATCCACGCCCCTCGCCCCGGCCGTACGGTGACGATCGCGGGGGCCGGCTCGATGCCGATCCTCGGGGTCGTGCGACCCGGCAAGTAGGGCTCGCCCGTACCGGTTCGTCAGGAGCGCCCTGCCGAACCGGTACGGGGCGCACGCCTCCGCGGATGCGCCGCCCAGTTATGGACGCGCTGCCCGGCTGCGGATACGCCGGGCGACTGTGGAGGCGCCGTACGTCACCCCGGTGCGCCGGCTCCGGCCGACCGGGCCGTGGGTGACGCCTGGCTCGTCGGCCGGCCGGGGCGCGGGCGAACCCCGCTCCATCGGCCGCCCGCGGCTCGGCCGAATCCTCGGTCCACGGCCCTCCGGGCGGGCTGTTCGCCTGTTCGCCTGTTCGTCCTGTCCAGCTGGACAGCGAGGCCTGTCGCGTTGGTACTGGCCCTGCGTCGGCCCCGTAACATCGTTCGTCGGCGTGACCTGCCGCACGTGATCCGCGGCACGTTCGGGGTCGGGGATCAACCTCCGGGGCGTGATGTACGTCATCCCGTAGAAGCGCGCATCCTGCCCAATTGCGGTACAGGATGCGGCATATGACGGCGGCTGTTTTCCACACGTCTGGACTGCCGCCATTCCTTTGTGGCGGCGCCTGACGCTATGGTCCCCGTCGGTGGATCGAGATCCCTTGACCCGCCATGCCCTCAGGGGGAGGGAAGGAACCCAAGACGATGCCCGTACCCGTGCCGCGGCAGAGAGCGATCCCCGCCGTGGAAGGTGGTCAGGCTCACGCCGCGTCTCCATCCGGCGGACCGGCACAGGCCGCACCCGCACCCGCGCCCGGCGCGCTGACCGGCCGCGAGCCGTCCTCGACGAGGCACGGCACCGGCGGCGACGCCTCCCACGGCGACACCGGCCACGACGGCGGCGTCCATCACGGCGATGCCGCGGCCGACGCCGCCCCGCTGACGCTGCTCGTGATCGAGGACGACCCGGCCGGCGCGCTGACCGTGCCCGAACTGCGGGACGCGGCAGGCAGGCAGATCCGTGTCCGTACCGCCCGCAACCTCACCGAGGCCGAGCGGCTGCTCACCGTTGACGTCCAGTGCATCCTGCTCGACCTCGCACTGCGGACGCCCGGCCCGGCGGTCACGACGGCCACCACGGCTGCGGCGGCTACGAACGCGGCGGAGCAACCGGAGGAGGCGGACGACGAGCTGGCCACGCTCAGGCACGTGCTGCGGCTCGCGCCCCGGCACGCCGTCCTCGCGCTCACCCCGGCCGAGGACACCGAACGCGGCGCGGAAGCCGTGCGCGTCGGCGCCCAGGACTATCTCTTCCGCGACGAGCTGGACAGCAGGCTGCTGAGCCGTGCGGTCCGGTACGCGGTGGAGCGCAAGCGTTCCGACCGGGCCGAGCGACGGCTGACCGAGTCCAGGCTGCGCGCGCAGGAGAACGCGCGGCTGGAGCGCGGTCTGCTGCCCACCCCGCTCCTGGAGGGCTCCTCACTGCGGTTCGCCGCGCGCTACCGGCCCGGCCGCTCGCGTGCGCTGCTCGGCGGCGACTTCTACGACACGGTCCGCACCCCCGACGGCACCGTGCACGCCATGATCGGCGACGTCTGCGGGCATGGCCCCGACGAGGCCGCGCTCGGCGTGGAGCTGCGGATCGCCTGGCGCGCGCTGACGCTGGCGGGCCTGTGCGGCGACCGGCTGCTGTCGACGCTCCAGCAGGTCCTGGAGCACGAGCGTGACAGCGACGAGATCTTCGCGACGCTCTGCACGGTGGACATCGCGCCGGACGGGCGCCGCGCGGGCCTCTGCCTGGCGGGCCACCCCGCTCCGCTGATCTCGCGCCCGGCCCGTAGCCGGTCTCTGGTCGGCGCCCACGACACCGAGGGTGCCGGGGCGCCTCCCGTCGCCGAGCTGCTGCCGTACGAGAACGGCGGCCCTGCGCTCGGTCTGCTGCCGAACGCCCGGTGGCCGCGCCAGCAGGTGGAGCTGGGCGGCGAGTGGAGCCTGATGCTCTACACGGACGGCCTGATCGAGGGCCGGACCGGCGAGGGCAAGGAGCGGCTCGGCCAGGACGGGATGGTGGACATGGTCCGCCGCCAGCTGGCACAGGGCCTGCGCGGTGAGGAACTGCTGCGGGCCGCCGTGAACGAGGTACGGGACCTCAACGGCGGCGAGCTGACGGACGACGTGGCGGTGCTGCTGCTGGATCGCGTGGCGTAGAGCACCGATCGCCGCCGGCCCAGGGACGCACTCAGCTCCCGCAGACCTCACTCAGCTCAGGAGACCCCTCGGGCCGTGCTCAGGCTCCCTCGGGCCTCACTCAGAGCCTGTGACACAGGAGGCTCTCAGCTCCGGGACTCAGCGCCCGCCGTTGTAGGGCCCGTACGGACCGTCGCTGCTGCTTCCGCCCCGACGGCCGCCCCGGCCGCCGCCCGATACCTGCTTGAGGGCGGGCCGGACATCCACGAAGAAGACGATCGTGGCGACGAGGCCCGCGATCTGCAGGAAGATCATCGGAACCAGCAGGTTCACGGCCACGGTGACACCGAGGATGATCAGCCAGAACATCTTGCTCTGCTTGCTCGCGGCGCGGTAGGCGTCCTCTCGGGCCAGACCGGCCATGACCAGCGCCACCACCGCCAGCACCAGCATGGCGGTGGAGATCAGCCACATGAGGCCGCCGAATGCCGTCAAGAGCACTTTGCCCACCACCCGAGTCGAGTCGTCTTGCCTACGCGGCCACCGTACCCGCAGAACGGGCCGGGCACTCCGATCGTGCCCGGAGTGCCCGGCCCGTTCTCGTGACACGGGTCCGCTGTCACGGCGTAAATATCCCGCCGCTCCCTTGTCCCTGCGTTTCTGTCCTGCGTTTCTGTCCTGCGTTTCTGTCCCGGCTTCTGCTGCCCTACTTCGCGGGCGGCGTCGGCTTCTTGGCCGTGGCGGCGGTGGTGGTCTTGCGAGCGGCGGGAGCCTTCTTGACCGGGGCCTTCTTCGCCGGGGTGGGCTCGGCCTGGACCGCGGCGGGCCTCTCGACCTTGCCCTCGGCCGGCTCGGGAGCCGGCTCTACGGCGATGGCCAGCTCCTCGATCTCCTCGGCCGCCTCGCCACGCCAGGTCTTCACGGTCTGCTCGCCGTGTTCGGCGACCTTCTCGTACGTTTCGCGCGCCTTCACGGCGTACTCGGCGGCAACGCCGACACCGCGGAGGGCGAAGTCCTGGGCGGTCTCACCGATCTTCTTCAGGTCGGTGTCCAGATTGCTGATGAGGCCGGTCACCCTGGTCTGCAGGGTCTCCTGCGCCTCCTTGGCGCGGGCGGTGGCCTTCTCCTGGACGGCGTTCGGATCGATGCCCCGAACGGCGTCGATGCGGGCCGGCGCCTCGGCACGCAGCTGCTCGACGATGCCCGGCACCTTCTTGGCCTGCTGGATGGCCAGATCGGCGGTACCGGCGGCGAAGTAGAGCGGGGTCGGGTCGCTGAGGGTCTTGCGCAGGTCGTCGGTGATGGCCATGGGATGGTCCTCCCGGAATCGCTATCGCGTGGTGCGTGAGGGTTTTGTCTGTCATTGCTCCGCAGCCGACCAGACCGTTTCAAACCGGCCCCGGTCATGCCGCCCCGCCCGGCCATGCCGGACCAGGTCAGCTCACGGAGGACTGCGGGTCGTGCGGATCATGCGGGTCATGCGGGTCGTTCTGCGTGGCATCGCTGCCGTCGGCCGGGCGGGCCCTGTCAACGACGGCGCCCCCACCATCCGTAACGCCTACGTCATTCGCGACGTCCGAGACATCGGAGACGTCCGAGACGCCCCCTGCACCCAGAACATCCTCGACGGCCTTGATCTCGAACCCGTTCTCCTTGCGGAAGGACTCGTAGATCTGCAGCAGCACCTGCTTCTGCCGCTCGGTGAGCGTCGGATCGGCGAGGATGACAGCACGTGTCTCCACCTCGTCCCGGTCCCGCTCGGCGTCGAGGATCCCGGCACGGACGTACAGCGTCTCGGCGGAGATCCGCAGGGCCTTGGCGACCTGCTGCAACACCTCCGCGCTCGGCTTGCGCAGCCCGCGCTCGATCTGACTCAGATACGGATTGGACACCCCGGCCGCCTCGGCGAGCTGCCGCAGACTCAGCTGCGCGTTGCGCCGCTGATCCCGCAGGTACTCCCCAAGATTGCCGACGTTGAGCGATGCCATGCCCCTACCCTGCACCACCCTCGCTAACTATTGCAAGCACATGCTTGCAAAAGTGCGCTACGCCACGTGCGGTCGGTTGTGCCTGAGCAAGGTAGTTGTCACTTGAGCAGGACAACTGTCACCGCTCAGCTTGGCGGACTCCCGTACAGGCGAGGACTGCGCTGGCGTCGTCGGCGAGGAAGAGCATGAAGGCCCACGTCCGGTCCGGCGAGAAGACGCAGCCGATCCTGACCTGAGCGGCTTCGAGCCGGGCGAGGATGCCGACGGCGGATGGCAAGGCGAGAGTCTCAGCACCTCGCTTCCTCGCCCGTCGGAGACGAGCCGCGTAGATGCCGGCAAGCTCATGACTGGGAACGCTGCCGTCCCATACGACGAAGCCGCCTCCGTCGAGAAGCGCCGTTCTGGCGGGTTCGCAGGCCGCAGTCTGGTCGCCCAGCATCCCGACGAGTTCCGCCCGATCCATCTGCCGTCCTCTCGCGTGCTGCCCCAATGTCCGCTCAGTCGTCAAAGTGGAGTTCGGGCCGGGTCCAGAGGGTGAGGTCGCTGCTGGTGGCGACCGCCAAGGTCCGGCCGGAGGGAGAGAACCCGGCTGCGCGGAGTTCCGAGTACTCGGAGTGGAAGATGTGCCACCACGTCCCTCCTGCCGGGCCTTTATGGGACCCGCCGTCGGCGGAGAGGATGACACGGTCGTGGGGCCACTCGGGGCTGACGACGTCCAGGGTCCAGCCGTCCGGTGTGGTGCTGTGCAGGCCACCACCGAAGAGCCCGGCAATGCGCACCGGGACGCCTGCGACCGGACCGAGCCCAGGGCAGGTGAGGTCCGGGTGGGCGTCGGGGGTACTCGTTTCGGGGTCAGGATCCCTGTCGCGAGCGATCTTCTCGCCGGTGACCGCGTTGAAGACTCCATGGCCATCGCTGGACACGACCATGACGAGGTCGTGGCGGCTGTCGGGATGGACGGCGAATCCGATGCCAAGGAGGCCCCCGATCGGCGTCCTGCGGTCCAGCACCGGCCGCCACGGCTCCGGGGCCGGCAGGACGGGGGCGGCGAGGTAGCGCTCGCGCACCTTCTGCTGGTACTCCGTGATCAACTCGTCTCCTCGGTGCGATCCGCGTCGAGGGTCTCTCGCGCAGCAGCCCACGTCGACTCGAATTCTTGGCGGGTGATCTCGGCAGCGCCGTCCGCTTCTTGCCATCCGCGCAGTGCGCTTTCCGCGAGGACGCCATACTGCCGCTCGTAGGCGGCCATGGCCGCGAGGTCACCGCGGTCACGGATCTCGATGACCTCCGCCAGCGAGGCTGCGGTCACGGGCTGGCGCTGAAGTCCTTGCAGGTCGACGTGCCGTAGCGCCCATTCCTCGTCGTCGAGCTCGAAGTACGACCAGATGTCGCTCTCGCCGTCGTAGGCGCGGATCCACAGCATCACGCTCACATGATCTCTCGGTGAAAAGGCGCGTCCGGCGAGGCCCACGGGCCAACTGCTTCTCGTTGACGCACCCGCGACGCCGTCCGGCTCGGTCAAGGGTGGCTGCGGTAGGCGCGACGGTAGCCCTTCGTGGTCGGCTTTTGTTGGCCGTCCGATGGGACAGGACCGCGAGCGATGATCTGGTGCATCGGAGCCATGTGATTGAAGTGGTTCATGATGACGATCCGAAGCGGGAAGGAGATCCAGTCCTTGCGCCGGAGATAGAGCGAGAGGGCCTGATCGAAACCGCTGGCCTGGTGGATGAGGGGCAACATGCGTTCGCGAGCCTGTTCTTCGTCGTCGGCATCCAGGAGTCGTTCGGCGATCCCGAGTACTGCCCCCATGAGGAACGGGTCCAGTGGTGGATCGGTGAAGGGGCGGGAGCTGTGCCTCTTGCCGGGTCTGCCGCGGAGGACTGCCGCGCGCGCGTGACGCCGCTCAGCATCCTGGTCAAGGGCTTCCGCGAGGGTGGGTGTCGCGGCAAAGGGTCGGGCCGCCGGCCAGGACAGGAACACGAGACCGACCAGCGCTCTGAGGTCGGCGAAGTAGTCAGCGGCAGGGATCAGCCAGCCGACGCACGGCGTCGACTCGGGGCCGATCGGGTTGAGGAGATCCAGAAGCCGCTGCTGGAGGCCAAGCAAATGGTCCAGTGTCTGTGCGTCGGGAAGGTCTTCGCGGCGCGCGGCGTCAGATTCAGCGAGCTGGGCGCCGCAGGCGGGTTGGAGGCGTCCGACGGTGCGTGGAGCTATGGTCGTGCGGCACTGAGTGGGGTGCAGGTCTTCGTCCCAGGGGCGGGCGATGATGCTGTTCGACTCGGCGGTGTGGACAGGTTGTTGACAGGCAGGGCAACTGATTCGCAGCAGGCGACGGTGCTCGGTGCAGGCGAAGACCGGCGGGAGGCGCCAGGAGCGTCTCCAAGATCCGCCGTGGAGTTGCTGGATCTCGCTTCCGTCCCCGGTAAGACACCCCGGGCAGTAACGGGGAGTGTGGGTCAGCAGCCATGCGTTGTCGTTGACCATTCTCGCGGCGCTCTTGCGCGGGGTGAACTTCCCGCTCAGTGGCCCGTACCGCTCGGCGAGCGAGGAGGTCAGCAGATGCCTGACTTCTTTCCGGGTGAGTCGGGTGGTCTCGGCGAAGGTCTGGATCTCGTCGGGGTCCAGGTCATGCAGAAGACGAATGGGGACTCGGAACAGCACGTTCGCCTTTCGGTGACCGGTCAGCCCGGTGCGGATGGCGATCGCTCCGGGAGATGTTCCGAGCCGGTGTGCGAGGCGGAGTATGTAGCCGGTGAGTGTCTCGTCGGGTAGTGGGTGGAGACTGCGTGGCAGCGGGCGCATAGCCTCATAGTGCCCATAGCCGGATCTACCGATCAGTTCTCGTTGCTCAAGGGCCGATATTCGGTTGCCGGACGGTGGGGGTGGCGGATGCAATGTCCGGCATGGTGACTCAGGTCCGCCCGCCACGACCGGATGAAATGGCTGCGTACTACCGGGCATTGCCGTTCGCGAACGGGCTGCCGAGCTGGGAGCCTGCGGACGCTGCGTGGCACGGTGGTCCTGAGCCGTGGCCCCCGCAGCGCACCCCCGCGACCGCGGAGCAGCTCGATGATTGGGCAGAGGCTGACGTCAAGGATGAGTCCTTCCACCCGATCGCGACGTTCGTCGACGGCACATGCGTCGGCGCGTCGGCCACCATCTCCTTCGAGGTGACGGTCCCCGGCGGGGGTACGGTCAGCATGGCTGGCGTCACTGCCACCGGGGTGATCGTGACCCACCGCCGACGCGGTTACTTGCGGCAGATGATGCAGGCCATGTTCGAGTCGGCCTTGGCCCGAGGCGAGCCGTTGGCGATGCTCAGCGCGAGTGAAGGCAGCATTTACGGGCGGTACGGGTTCTCGCCGTCGACCTACCGCGTTCGGTGGGAGCTGGCCCGTCACGAAGCTGCCCTTCTTCCAGCAGAGACTGATCCCGGGTCGCTGGAGCTGGTCGGCGCTACGCAGGCGAAGCAGGCCTGGCCTGTGGTGCATGCGGGCGTGTGTGCATCCCGCGTCGGTGAGCTCACCGCCCTCCCCGGACGCTGGGACGGGCTGTCCGACAAGGCAGACGGTACGAACGGACCGCTGCGGTATCTCGTCCACCGTGACCAGCGCGGCGATGTGGACGGCATCGCCAACTTTCGACTGCCGTGGTCCTCGACAGTGGACAACGCGGGAACGCTCGTCGTGGAGGCCCTTGAGGCGACGAATCCGATCGCCTACCGCGCCTTGTGGAGTGTGCTGATCGACTTCGATCTCACCAAGACCATCGTGGCACCCGGCCGTCCGCGCGACGAACCCCTGCGGTGGATGCTCACGAACCCCCGCGCGATGCGCATTACCCGCCAGTCGGACAACCTGTGGGCGCGACTTCTCGACGTCCCCCTCGCCCTGACACAACGGTCGTACGACATATCTGGCGAGCTGAAGTTCACCATCGACGGCGACCGGATGTGCCCAGCGAACAACCGGACGTGGCATCTCCGAGCAGACGGTGCTTCGGTGACGTGCGTTCCGACCAACCAGGACCAGGTGGCGGACATGACCATCACGATCCCGGCGCTCAGTTCGCTCTACTTCGGTGGCATGTCGGCGCACGACCTGGCGTATGCGGGCCACATCACCCCGCACCGCGATGGCGCGATCGGGCAGCTGGCCCGGTTGTTCCGGACCGACCCCGAACCGCACAACTCCTTCGGCTTCTGACAAGTTGATGCGTGATTAGGGGTGGGGCCGTAGGGCCCACTTCGAGTATCCGCCCGGCGCGGCGCCTATTCGAGGTCCGCGGTCAGTTCAGAACTGATCCGGCTGAGCCCCTGGTCTTCGATCCGCTGCCCCATGCGCTGGAACGCGCTCTTGTCCTGGCGTGAGGTGCGGAGCACCACTCGGAGCGGGTGGGAGGTCCCGCTCAGGCTCCGGAACTGGTACCCCACCGAGAAGTCTCGGTCCTTGGCTCCATCGATGATCGGTGCCATCGCCTCGTGGGCCGCAATCTCGTCGGAGGCCGACAGCAGCCGGGCGGCGATGCCGAACACCGCGCCGCCGGAGACCGGGTCCGCCGATGGGTCGCTGTAGTGGTGTGAGGCCCGGCGCTGCTTTCCGATCGGGGCGCGGGACTTGGCGAACTCGGCGTGCCGTCGCTCGGCTTCCCGGTCAACCAGCACTGCCAGGGCCTCCGTGTCAGCCAGTTCCCTGGCGTGAGGCCAGGTCATGAAGATCAGCCCGCTCAGAGCACGAAGATCGATGAAGTACTGGGCCGCAGGGATCGTCCAACCGAAGCTGCACACCGACTTCGGTCCGTCCGGTGCCAGCAGTGCGTCGAAGTGGTACTGGAGCCTCAGCAACGCAGCGACCGTGGCCGGAGCTTGAGGAGCCGGGTCCGCCCCGTCGCCGGCCAACCCGGCGCCGCAGACCGTCCGCGTGCCGGGGAGGGTGGCCCGGCACTGAGCGGGGTGAAGCCCGGCTTCGGAGCTGCGGGCGATCAAGCTCCCCGTACGTGTGGCATTGATGTCCTGCCCGCAGCGGGGACAACCGTGCAGAAGCAGGCGCTGGTGCCTCAGACAGGCAAAGACGGGAGGAAGCCGCCAAGACCGCCGCCAAGATCCGCCATGACGCTCCTGGATCGCGGACCCGTCGCCTGAAAGGCATCGGGGGCAGTACCGGGTCGTCCTGGTGAGGATCCAACTGTTGTTCTGGAGTATCCCCGCGGGGGTGCGGGTCTCTGCCAGCAGACGCGCGTTCAGCGGACCGTAGCGCCTGCCCAGCGGAGCGGTCAGCAACCTGCGAGCCTCGTCGGACGTGAGGTGAGTAGTACGGGCAAACGCATTGAGCCGCTGCTCGTCCAAGTCATGCAGAAAACGCATGGGAATGCGCACCGTGCTGCGGGTCGAGGCCGAAGAGACCAGCCCCGTGCAGACCGCAATCTCCGAGGGAGCGGCGCCGTACCGGTGGGCGAGCCGGAGCAGATAGCCGCGAAGTGACTCGTCCTCCAGCGGGTCGAGGCTCCGTGGCAAGGCCCGGAGGCGGACATCAGGGGTGTCAGGCATCGGCTGCCGGACGGCCTCCCTGGTCGTCGAAAACGGTGTTCCGGCCGCGCTTACGGCGCTTGGGCGGGGCGGCCTCTTCTTCATCCCTCAACACGGGGATCTCACCGGAGGCCGCGTCCCGTCCGGGGATGTTGCCGAGGTTGATGGGGATCTCGTCGAGCAGGTTGATGGTCAGGTTCTCCTGGCTGTTCTCCATGGCCTTGGTGCAGCCGTCCTCGATGAGCCGTTTCAGCAGCCCCACGATGCCTTCGGTGCGGCGGAACAAGTACTCGGGCATCGTGCCGTCGGTGAGCATGCCCGGTGCGGCTCGGAAGAGCCGCAGCTGGTCCTCGACTCCGGCGAGGTGGTTGACCCAGGCGGCGATGCCGAGGGGAGTGTCGTAGTGGAACGGATTGAGGTTGATCATGTCGAAGCGGCGCTCCGTCTGGGTGGCCGCCTCGTCGTTGTAGCTCTTTCCGCGCTTGGTGGGTGACAGGACCATCTGCCCAGTGCGGGGATCGTGGCGCCCCTCCCGCAGGAGCCCGGAGCCCGGGATGTTGACGCCAATAAGAATGAGGGTGACGTTCAAGCTCATCAGGTCGCGGATGAGATCGAGGGTGTCCTGGTCGTCCTCTCTGTGCATTTTCAAGCGTGTGATGTCATCCAGCAGTAGCGCGGTGGTGCAGTGCGCGTGCAGGGATTCACGGACATTGCGGATCAGCCCGCGCAGGGTCTTGGCGTGAGGGGCGCCGTAGAAGTCCAGGATGGACTCGCACAGTCCCTTCGGCGTGGCCTTGACCGGTGTCTGGCAGTAGGCCACCGGCAAGAAGAGGTCCCGGGTGCCGGGGATCGCGTTCGGGTTGAGCTGGTCGTGCAGGTCGCGCCAGAAGTCCTCGAATTCGGCGGCGGTCTCGCAGGCCGTCTCCGTCTTTCCCTGATAGCCACCACCGTTGATCATCAGTCCGTCGCGGGTGCCGGGCGTCTGCTTCAGCGCGTTGTTCTGGATCCGGGACCGCATCAGCGCGGTGACCTGCGCGCTCATCGGTGTCTCCTGCATCCGCAGGTTCACGTGGGTCGCGGTGCGGTGCAGGTCGTGCAGGCCCCGCTTGCGGGGGCTCATAGCCCGGTATTGGTCCAGCGAGAGTCTCGGGGCGGGGATGAACGTTCCTCGCGTCTGGCGCCACTGCTGGTATCCCTCGTGGGTGACCCGGTTCGGCGAGGGGCCGAACCGGAGGAACGGGACGACACCGTCCTGTGGTCCGCTCTGGCTGTCTGCCATCTCAGTCCTCTCCCTCCGCGTTGTCGTCCGGGCCGATGACCGGCTCGGCAGCGTTGCACTCGTCCTCGTCGGGGAGGTGGAACAGGTTTCCCTTGCGATAGCTGGCGCCCAGCGGGGGCGGCAGTGCGGGCCGTGACGGCCCGGCCTGTTCCCGGCGCCGACGGCGCTCGGCGTCCAAGCTGTCGGCTGCCTGCCGGGCCTGATCCGGCCAGTGGAGATGGACGACTGTGCCCTCTGCCTCCCGGACGACGGGTTTCTTCTCGCTTCGTGCGGGGGCGAGCTGGTCGGCAACTGCGGCCTCGGCCTGTGTGACATCGCGGGCGTACTCGGTGCGCTGAGACTTTTTCAGGCGGGTTGGCCACTGCGTGACTGGTGTCCGCAAGCCGATCAAGTCCAGTAGCAGTGGCAGGAGTTCGGCATCTGTCTTCGGCTTCAGACCGGCCCTCTCCGCGCGCTGCAAGAGATCACGCACCCGGGCATCGCCGAAGGCCGGCACCTTCCCTTTCGGTGGCAGCCCCGTCCAAGTGAGCGGATGCCACTCATGGGAGAGCGGGTCCTGGAAGAACACCGTGCGGCGGTCGCGTGGTTCCCGGTGGACGATCCACTGCCATTTGTGTTTGCCGCCGCGGGTGGACCGTTGGTCGCGGTAGGGGGCGAGGGCCTGGCCGTCGTACCAAAGCCCGCGGACTTTCACACCGCGCCGACCGTGGATCCTTGTCACCGAGTGCTCGGGCAGCAGCTGGTAGTAGAGCTCGGGCGAGGGGATCTCCATCGCGAAGCCGCCTTGTGCGAAGGAGGCGGCGAACAGCGAGTTCGGGCTGTGGTCCCCGCCCGGGTCCCAGCTCGGCGCGTACTCGCCCAGGCGGCGCTGTTGCCACACCTGAACGATCCAGGTAGCGATCAGGTGTTCCATCTCCTCGATGGTCCACGTCGCATCACCCTCCGGGTCGGCTCCGCGGTCGGCGACGTCGACCCCGGTGTAACCCAGCAGCTGCTCGAACAGCAGAGTTCGGATACTTCCGAATGCTCTTTCGACGACCTGCTTGTCTGTGGGGCGCAAGACGCGGGAGGGAAGGATGTTGCATCCGAGTACGCGCTGGACATCGACGAGGTGGTGGTTGCGGTAGACCGACCCGTGGTCGGTCGTCACCGTCTCCGGAGCGAAGAACGGCAGCCCGGCAACCTTGTGGCCAGCGAACTCCGCAACCACCGCGGCGGGCAGCCCTGGGTAGGGCCATTCCATCTCTTCTCCCCAGTCCGCCCGCATTGGCAGCGGCAGCGTCACGTCCCGCAGCAGCATCGCGACGTCCACCGAGGTGTCGGAGACCAGGGTGAGCCTGAACGCACAGAGCGAGTGCGTGTAGACGTCCATGGCGAGGGTGAGATGGACCTTCACAGGGTCGCCGAACACGCTTTCACGGACCATGACCGGCAGCACCGTGGTGTCCAGCGCCACCACCTGCCCGGGACGGTGGACCACCACATGCCCCGCCTTGGTAGGCAGTTCCGCCGACCGCGCATAGCGCTGACGGGCCCCACCAGGGCCGAACCATTCCTTCCAGACCCTCAGCAGCGTGTGATAGCTCGGGACCGCAACATCCGCCCCGAAAGTCTCGCGCACGTACTGGTGGATCATGGCCTCACGGGTTCGGCCGTCCACCCGCGAGCGGTGCAGCGTCTCGGCCCTCACCGCGAAGATCGCCTCCCGGACCTCCTCGCTGATGCTCGGGTGTCCGCCGCTCTCGCGCAGCCATCGGTCGTCCGCGCAGCCGATCAGCCCGAAGCGGTTGCGGTTCTTCTCCCAGCGGATCAGGGTCCGGTAGCCGACCTCTGCCAGGCCGAGCAGCTTTGCTTCCTGGCTGGCCAGGGCCTTGAGCTCGGCGACCTTCGCCAGCCGCCGCTGGGTCAGCGTGGTCGCCTCGGGGTTGTACTCGGGCTTCGGTTCACCCGGCCCCGGCCGAAGCGGGTCCCCGCTGCGGAACCCGGTCTTGACCTCCAGCAAATGGGCCGCGCGCAGCTCGGCCAGTCGGCGCTTGCCGGGCTCCAAGTCTCCTACCGACGCAGGCTGTCGTCCTCGACTCGCACCCGGTTCCGAGGTTCGCGACGAGGAACGGCAATGCTCGTGATTGGCGAGGAAGCGGAAGGTCAGCCGTTGCCGGACGCCGTCCGGCCCCACCAACTGGACACGTCCAAGGTGCGGTTCACGCAGTTCAACGGTCCACTCCACGTCGTCCAGCACCACTCCGGCGCCAACAGACAGATCCAGCGTATGAGCGGTGCTCACGAACCCTCCGAACCAAGTACGACCGTCGAGCGGTCCGCAAGCGGCCGGCTCAGATCGACACCAAGACGGCGGTGCCACAGCAGATGGAGGAGATGAGCCCGCGCGACCGGTTCGAACGCGCTGCCCGTCACGATCTCCCTGAAGCTCACCCCCTCGCCGGCCCCGGCGAACAGGCCCGGCTGAACGCCCAACGGGTCCGCCAGCGGTCGCCGCCGCGACGACATTTCGTCCACCGTCACCAGCACATGTGGCTTCCACCGCGCTGCCACCGCGTAATGCCAGCCGCAGGTCAGCGCGGCCTCGGCTGTCGCCGCGAAGGACTCGCGGTCCTCCTGCTGGATCAAGTCGGCGGGTCGGACGTCGATCAGCCAGATGCCCAGGCGACTGATCGCGAGGAAGTCCGGGGTGTGCTTGCGCCAACCGGCAGCCGTACGGAACTTCAGCCGCAACGGCTGCGAGAGAACCTCGGTCACATCGCCAGCGAAGTCCAGAGCCAGCAGCAGCCCGGCTTCTTCCAAGCTTTCGAAACCGTGCAGACGCCCCGTACTGACCATGTACTTCAGCCCGGGACGATGACGCTGATCCCGCCTCCATGTGAAGCCCCGCATCAGCCCCAGCCCGGTGACCGGAGCCGCCGCCAGGTCGGCCACCGGACAGGTCACCTCGCCCCCGGCGTGACGCCAGGTCGCCGTCCACCGGCGTGTCCAGCCCTCGGCCAGGTCTAACCTGTCCCGCCCGGCATCGAGCGAGACAGGTACGAGCAGGTCTTCCCACCAGCACGAATGCGACCACAAGGGCCTGTGCCTCGCGCCGTCGACCGCCTCGGCATGTACGCTGCCGGATCCCTGAATCTCCGCCATTCCCTCAGAAAAGCGAAGCCCTGCGTACGGCGTAGGCGATCTTCGGTACTGATGACAACAAGACCGCAAACAGTCTCAAGGTGACAAGAAGGATGCACTTTCAGTGACAGCAATCCTGCTCACGCCGTCCCGGAGTGCAGGGTCGAGGCAGCTGCCAGGTGACAACTTCCGTGCTCAGTCACAGGTGTTGTGGTGAGCACGATAGGTGTCGTATTTGCGGGACGTCTGTCGTGCCCCGAGCCACGTCCCCGCACACCGCATCCGGCATCCGGCATCCGGCATCCGGGATGGCCATCGGACCGCTCCGCTGGAAAGATCGCCACGCCCCAAGCTTCGGAGCGCACAGCACCTGATGCAGAGAGTGACCACGCCATCTTTGGCTTGAAGTCAGCGAACCCCTGCATATGCCGTTGAAGACGCCTTATTGCATGACTAGCGTCACCCCCTGTTGTGGGCACTCAGCGGGCAACGGGGGCAGTCATGGACGAGCGAGAGCAGCGTCAGGACGACACACGGCTTCGGGATGGCAACACCCTGACCGACCACTTCAATGACCGTGACGAGTGGGCGCTCGCCCCGATCATGCTGCTGCGCCACGCAGGATTCCCCTGCTCTCTCCTGCAAGAAGTTGCCGATTCGTCGACTCCGAAAGCCGCAGATGCCGTACTCACCCGCCGTGATGAGGCGTTTCAGGCCGGGCAACGGTTAAAAGCGGTGCTGCGCGAGGAGCGCGTGGGTACGAAGGGGGACATCGCCTCCGGGGTGGGCATGCTGCGTCCTTTCCCGCCGCGGGACCTCGCCCGCTTGGAGGCAGACCTCAGCCCGACATCCATGGAGATGGTCAAGCGCTACCAGGAAGCGGTTGTGGCCCTGGGGAGCGGGTGGGCTGCTTTCGAGAAGGATCACGCCGCCGCGCTGGCTCGCGGTCGCGAGACTGTCGTACGCCTCTTCCGGGACCCCGCACTCCAGCAGGTTCTGCTCCTGTCGAACGACGCACGCTTCGAGGAGTTCGCCGGCTGGATCGACGGTGGCGGAGGCGGATCGGACGGGCATGTCAAGCGTATGACCGACCTGCTCACCATGTACCTCCAGCGGGTCACGACGAAGAACGAGACACATTCACACTTCGGCCCTCTCGCGGTAGCCCGGGTGGCACCCGACACCACAGGGATCTCCTGGTCCACCGGTCCACTGCGACGCGTCGCCTTCCTGAGCCACTGGGCAGGTGAAGCGATGGCCGAGGCATTCAGCGGCCGCCCTGAGCTCTTCGAGACCGTACGTCCTCGGCGGCGCCCGCTCGCGTTCGGCCAGGGCTCGCGGATCCGGCTGTACGCGTTCGAGACGCGGACGGGCATGCCGGACGACTGGCGCTTCGTCGAGGTGACGGCCGAAACGTTCGACGACGACCAGTCATGGCTGTGGGAACGGTGCGACGGTGAGCGCACGGTCGCACAGCTCCGCGCCGCATGGATGCGGCGCGGCGGTACCCCGCCCCGCCGCACCTTCGACGAGGTGCTGCACGACCTGGCGGGCAAGGACTGGCTGACAGCACGCTGGGAGATTCCCGTCGGGGCCGCCGATCCCCTCCGGACGCTGACCGGACACCTGGAGGAAGCGGCAGCCGACACCGCGGTGGTGCGGTGGTTCGCCGACACGCTGCGACAGTTCGCCGACGGCCCGGTCGAAGACCGTGCAGCCCTGCTGGGCCGCCTCAAGAAGAACTTCGAGGACATCACCGGGACCGCGGCCAACCGTTCCCAGGGTCTGCACTACTCCGACCGGAGCGTCCTCTACGAGGAGGCGTACAGCCCGGTCAGGAACATGGCACTCGGCCAGGACGTCGAGAACGTCATCAGTCGCGAGCTGTCCGTGGTCTACGACCTGACACTCCTCGTCCCCCGGCTCCGCGTCCGCCGCGAACAGGAAATCCTGCACGGCTGGATGAAGGAACGTTTTGGCCTGGGAAACCCTGTGGCGCTCCAGCACTTCTACGCCGGCTTCTTCGAAGACAAGCCGCAGCTCGCCCGGCAGTGCGAGGAGGTGGACCGGGACATCGCGACGCTCGACCACGAGATCACCACCGTACTGCTGGCAGGTACCACCGGCGATCAGCACGAGACGGTCGTCGACCGGGACCGGCTGGAGGAACTGCTTGCACGCCATCCGGCCACACCACCGGCGCTGTGCAATCCGGACGTCATGCTCGCCGCACGGGACGCCGACGCGCTCGCCGACGGAGACTTCCTCGCCGTTGTGGGCGACTGCCATGCCGTCCGTGAGGTGCTCACCCACTCCAGCTTCGCCCCGATGATGCAGGCCGAGGCATCGGACCTGCTCGACGAGGTCCACGCGCGGTACCAGAGCCTTCTGGACGAGGACGAGGTACTGATCGACCTCTCCCGCTCACATCCGGACAAGACCGCCGCCCAACTGACCTACCCCTGCCCCGACCTGGAGGTCCACGGACTGTCCCCGAAGAGTCGGGACGCCGTGCTCCAACCCCACCAGCTGTACGTCGTGGCGACCGCCGAACGCCTGGAGCTCCGCGCGCAGGGAGTACGGGGCCGGTTGAAGCTGCTCGCCCCGCTGGCCGGCGGACCCAGCATCCGCCAGGACCCGTTGTCCCCCTTCACCTTCCCCCGCCACTTCGGCGGCGTCGGAACAAGCAGCGTCGGCCACACCCATCTGCCGCGTATCCGCTGCGGCCGCGTCGTACTGCACCGGGAGCGCTGGCGCATACCCGCGAACGCCCTTCGCGGATGGAGCCCCGGAACGCGCCCGGCGAAGGGGGACGCGGCCGAGTTCGCCGCCGCTCACAAGCTCCGCCGTGACCTGGGCCTACCCCGCCACGGTTTCCTGAAGATTCCCGCCGAGCCGAAACCGGTGTACGTCGACTGGGAGTCCCCTCTCCTCATCAGGCAGATCTTCCGGCTCGCCCGGAGGTCGGCTTCTCCCCTGGAATTCAGCGAGATGCTCCCGTCGCCGGAACAACTCTGGCTCGAGATCGACGGAGAACGCCACACGAGCGAACTGCGCTGTGCGGTCTTCTCCCGCGGTTCCGGCTGACGGCTCCACTTCGAGGATGCCCCATCATCATCGAGCAAAGGGACGACCATGCCCAAGAGCTGCATAGTCCAACTTCCTTTCCCCTCCAGCCATGACCCGGACCCTCAGCTGTCGGACTATTACGACGACTACGACCGGAGATTCCGGGCGCTGCTTCCCGAGTACTTCATCCCGTCCGACGGGTTATGGGAGATGCCGCTGTGGGTCGCCCATCTGACCGCCCTGCTGGACACCGCGGGCATCGACTCCGTCTTCCGTGACCTGTCGAGGACTCCGGCGGAACCGGACGTCTGCTCCGAACCGCTGCTGGCGGCGACCGCCCCCGGCGATCTGATCCTCATGTCCCCTCTCGCCCAGAACTTCAGCCTCGCGTTGGACGTGGCCAAACACCTGGAGCACGCCGGACGCCGTGTCGTCCTCGGCGGGAACATGGCCCCGCTCGCCCCGGACGGTGCCGTCCACGCGGTACACCGTGGCCAGCTCGACGCCACCTTCGTCCGCCGACTTGTGGGGCTCGCCTCCGGAGTGGGCGGGGGCCTGGAGAAGCCTCTGCTGCCCGGGCTGGTGTCCGAGCGGATCACCTGGGCACCGGACTACCGCCACCTCGGCGGCTACGAGAGCCAGGTGCCCCTGCTGCGCCTCAACGCCAGCCACGGATGCCTGTACCAGTGCTCGTTCTGCGGCGACGCCTGGAGCAAGCAGCTCACCCTCGTGGAGAAGGGCGCCCTCAACCAGGAAGTGGACGAACTCACCGCCCGGTTCCCGGACACCCGGCTCTTCTACATAGGCGACAAGACGTTCGGTCAGTCGCGCGAAGCAGTCGCCAACCTGCTGGACGTCTTCCGCGATCGGCCCGGCTACCGGTTCATCGTGCAGACGCATGTCATGCAGGTGAAGGACTGGATCGTCGACGCCATGCTGGAACTCGGCGTCGTCGCCGTGGAACTCGGCTTCGAGTCGGCCGACTCCCAGATGCTGAAACGGCTCAACAAACTCTCACGGGGCCTCGATGACTACACCACGAGAATCCACAAGCTGAGCGACGCCGGCCTGAAGGTCGTGCTCAACATGATGGGCGGCCTCGACGAGGAGACGGAAACCGCGCACGGCCAGACCGTCGACTGGATGCGGGAGAACAGTTCGGCACTGTGGCTCTTCAACCTCTACAACTTCGTTCCCTATCCACTCACCCCCGACTTCCCGAGGCTGCGTGAGCGCATATTCAACTGGGACTTCGCGGACTGGCGGGAGGACGCACCCGTCGTCTACCGGCCGCAGCACCTGTCTCCCGAAGCGAGCTGGGATCTGTTCCGGGAGAAGATCGCCGCTGCGCACGACATCATCCGCACCCCGATGACCGTTCCCACGTCCTCTGCGCAGGAGAAGTGACATGACCGAGCTCCCCGACAGCGAGCTCCCCGACTTCGAAGCGCTGCGGAACAGCGTCAAGGCCGAGGACTTCGAGGAGGATCCGCTGCCGGGCTGGGCCGGCATCGCGACGCTCTTCGGTACCCCCACCACCCGCGCCGACCGGGTGGACGTCGGGGAGGACGGCTGGGTGGTGTCCGGCGTTCCTTTCGACGCCACCGCCAGCTCCCGGCCGGGAGCCGCGGAGGGGCCCCGGGCCATCCGCCAGGCAAGCCTGGTCTTCTCCAGCTATCTGACCAGTCTGGGCCAGTGGCGGATGCTGGACACCCGCACCGGCCAGTCCTTCCGCTACCGCGCCCCCCAGGTCGCGGACGCCGGTGACCTGCACGTCTACCCGACGGACACCGTGCGGACGTTTCAGGCCGTCGCGGCGGAGAGCCGCCGGCTGAGCCGGTCCGCGCCGCGTGTGATCTTCCTCAACGGTGACCACTCGTGCACTTTCCCCACGTTCGCCGGTTTCCGTGCCGGGCGGCTCGACCGCGGCGCGGGCCGCGTCGGGTTCATCAACATCGACCACCACTTCGACTTCGGCAACTGGAGCACGCTGCACGGGCCGCTGTACCACGGCTCCAACTCCCGCAGGATCAGCGAGATCCCCCAGATGCGCCCGCAGGACATGGCTTTCGTCGGCGTCGGCGACGTAACCAAGTACGACCAGTACCGCGGGCTGATCGACAGTGGCTTCCACATCGTGCCGGGCTCGCAGATCGTCAGGGACGGCGCCGCCGCCGCGCTGCACCCCCTCATCGAGGAACTCGGCTCGCGGTGCGACACGGTCTACGTCTCGCTCGACATCGATGTGCTCGACAGCGCCTCGGCGACCGGCACCGGCCATGTGACCATGGGCGGCATCAGCACCGGAGACCTCCTCGACGTCTACGAGGAGCTCCGCGCGCTTCCCGTCGACGCCGTCGACGTGGCGGAGGTCGCCCCTCGCTACGACCCGTCCGGCGGCACCGCGCAGATCGCGGCACGCCTGCTCTTCGAGTTCCTCTTCCGCACCGAGTGCGTTCCGTCCGAGTTCGCGCCCTGGACCGACAGCACCGCCGGCGAACCTCTGGAGCACCAGTGAAATTCACCCCCACCGAGGCTCAGTTCGACTGCACCGGTCTCGTCTCCGGGCCGCCGGACCGGCGCGAGCAGGCGCTGGACGACCTGGCCACCGCGTCCGTCGACGTCATCCACCGGGTCGGCTTCGCGGTGTTCCGCATCGGCCGCCTTCGGCTGAGTGTCGAGGAGAGCCGCCGGCTGTCGACAGCCCTGGCCGAACGGATCCGCGCAGCGCTGATCGCTCGTGGCGCCCCCGCGGAGATGCGGCTGGAGATCGACCGACCGCAGCAGACGTACGTACCCGAGGGCTTCTCCACCCGGACCCTGCTGCCCCACCACGACGGACAGCACTGCTCCTACCTGACGCCCAGTCTCCAGGACGCGCCCGACTGGGATCCCGCCTGGCGGGAGTTCGGCAGCTCCGGTTACACCACCACTCCCGCGCACAAGATGTACCAGGGCATCTTCCTCCCCGACGTGGGAGAAGGACTGAGCGTCACCACGTACTACGACTGGCTCGGCGTCATCGACGACGTGCTCGACCGACGCGGAATCGACACGGGGGACGACCGGTCGGCGACTGCGGCACGCTGGATCGGGGACAACCTGCGCCGGGGGCTGGAGCGTCAGCCGGAGCACGGCTGTGCCTATCCGTCGTTCGGCGCCATGCTCGGGCTGGAGGAACCCCTCTGGCAGGGCCTGTCCTTCCACCACAGCGAGGCCGTGCTGACGAAGGAGGAGCGGGTCCGCCACCCCGCCGCCGTGCCACTGGCCCAGCGTTGCGCCTGCGGTGAGTGCGAAGGCGAGGCAGCCCGTCTCTTCTGCCACCAGGTACTCATGGCCACCGGCCTGACCTGGGCGCGGTTCCGGCGCCGCTGGGAAGTGCTCGCGCCGGGCGAGCACTGCGACCTGCTGTTCGGCCACAACCTCACCATGCTCCACGGCGGCCTGGCCGGCGGCCCGGGGCGGATCATCGAGCCGCTGTGCCTGGTCATGGACACCCCGTCCGGCCGCGAGTACGAGCGCTGGCTGGCCGCATCCTGGCGACGTACCCTCCCCGGAGCGCGGTGATGCGGGGGGCGTCCGCCACTCTCGCCACCCCGGTGGACCTGCACCTGCACACTCGGCACTCCGACGGGGACGAGGCTCCGGCCGAGCTGGCACGGCGCTGTGTCGACGCGGGGCTGCACGTGGCCGCCGTGACCGACCACAACACCGTGGCCGGCATCGCCGCGTTCGAGCAGGCCGTCGGCGGACGCCTCACCGTGGTACCGGCTTGCGAGGTCACCGCCTCCTGGCATGGCGAGGAGACCCACTGCCTGGCCTACTTCGTCGACCCTCACGACCTGCGGTTCCAGGAACGGATCGGTGGCATCCATGACGCCGAATTGGCGTGGTGGCGCACCTGGACCGACCGTGCGCAGGCCATAGGAACGCCGCTCACCTGGGACGATGTGGTGCGACGCCTCGGCGGCCACCGTGTGGCCTATGTGGGCGACTATCTCGCCCTGCTGCTGGAGGCGGCACACGGCGACCCGAGGTTCGCCGAGTACACGAGTGAGGCGTACGGCCGGCTCGTCGCCGACTGGTGCCGTCCCGGCCGGCCGCTTCATGTGGAGCATCCTGAGAAGCCCGACGTCATCGACGTCCTGTCGTGGGTCGACGAGGCGGGCGGGGTGGCCGTCCTCGCCCACCCCGGCCAGTTCGTGACGGGCCTGGACAGTTCCGAGTGCGTGGCGCTGCTGGAGCCGCTGCGGGAAGCCGGACTGGCCGGGCTCGAAGTGTGGACGAGCTGGCACACGCCGGCCGACAGCGGCCGCCTCGCCGACGTGTGCGACCTGCTCGGCCTCGTGGCCACCGCCGGGTCCGACTACCACGGGGTGCGGGTCAAACCCTGGGCGCCGCGGCCCGGTCTGCTGCCCGCGCTCCCCGCGGATCCCCTGGCCGTCATCGACGCGTTGCACGATCGTCGTCCCGTCCGTACGAGTTCCGAGGCAGGGCTGTGACCACCGTCAATGACCCCCGGACCACCACGAAGCCTGCCCAGGGCGCCGTATGGCGACTCGTACCAGTCGTCGTGCTGCGGCAGGCCGGCTTTCCGATGGAGGCACTCGAGCCCCTGGTCGACACTGCCGCCGCCAACGAGGCCCGCGCGCTCCTGGAGAGCAGGAGCCAACTGGCGTCGCTGGCGCGAGAACTCAAGCCGGTGCTGCGGCGGCACCAGATCCCCGGTTGCCCGCAGTCGGCGTCGCGCGTGGGCCAGCTACGGCCGCTGCCCGGCCGTGAACTCCGGCGTGCCACTGCGGCACTGCCCGACGAGGCGGCGCACGCCCTGCACGCCTACCAGGCGTCCGCAGAGCAGTTCGGCAAGGAACAGGTGGACTTCGCGGCCCGGCACCGCACTCGCCTGGACCGCGCGCGAACCGCTGTGGTCGAGTCGTTCGGCGACGAGCGCCTGCGGCAGGTACTGCTGCTGTCGAACGACTCCGCGTATCCGGAGTTCGCCGCATGGCTCGACTCCTTCCGAGGGGACATGGGCCGGCACACCCGCAGGATGACCGACCTGCTCACGATGTACCTCCAGCGGGTGACGACGAAGAACGAGACCCACTCACACTTCGGACCGTTCACCGTGGGCCGGGTCGGGGACGTGCCAGGTATCGCGTGGACCTCGGAGCGGGAGATGGAGCGCCGGACGCTCTTCAGCCACTGGGCCGCGGAGAAGCTCGCCCAGAGTGCCGCGGCGGTCCCCGGCCTGTTCGACTTCGTACGTCCTCGCAGGCGCCCGCTGTCCTTCCTGCGCGACGGCCGTGTCGACCTCTACGCGTTCACCACCCGGGACGGGCTGGACACCGACTGGAACTTCCAGCACCTCGGGGGCAGGGAGGTGGCAGCCCACGAGGAATGGCTGTGGCAACGCTGCGACGGCGAACGAACGCTTCGCGACCTGCGCTCGGAGTGGGACACCGAGTTCCCTCCGCACGCCCCCATCGCCTTCGACCAGGTGCTGAAGGAGCTGGTCGCGCACGAATGGGTGCTCGCCGAATTCGAGATCCCCATCGGCGACCACGAACCCCTGGCCGCCCTTCGCCAACAGCTGCTCCCCGCTCCACCGGAGCAAGCCGCGCCGATCCTCTCGGCCATCGGCTGCTTCGAGGAAGACCTGGCCCGCTTCGCGAAACTGCCCCTGTCCGAGCGCCAGGCCGCACTGGCCGTGGCCAAGGCCAGATTCGAGGAGCTGACAGGAACCGCCGCGAACCGCAACAGCGGCCTGCACTACGCCGACCGGAGCATCCTGTTCGAGGAGGCTCACGGCGAGCCGGCCGACCTGACCATCGGCCCGGACATTGTCCGCTTCATCACGGACGAGTTGTCGATCGTGTACGAGACCGTGCTCGCGCGTCCACGGCTGCGCATGCGGCGTGAGCTCGCCATTCTCACGACATGGGTGGCAGAGCGGTTCGGCGCCGACGTCGAGGTCCCTCTGGACCGCCTCTACTCGGAGTTCTTCCGGGACAGACACTCCCTCGAGGAGGAGTGCACCGCCGTCGAGTCCGAACTGGCGGCGCTCGACCGGGAGATCGCCGACGCCCTGTTGGGGGAGGGCGGCGTGGACGTGCCGGAGGTCGTCGTGGAGCGGGACCGGATGGAGGCCATCCTCGCTGCCCATCCCAGTAGTCCGCCGGCAGTCGTCGATCCGGACGTGCTGTTCGCTGCCACCAGCCGCCTGGACCTGCGCGAGGGCCGGTTCACTGCGGTGATCGGAGATTGCCACGCCGTCCGGGAGGTCATCACACACACCAGTTTCGGCCCCCTGATCCAGGAACGGGCGCCGGAGCTGCTGCCAGAGGTGTACGAGGGCTACCTGTCCTTGCTCGACGACGGCGAGGTCCTCGCCAACCTGTCGCGGGGCCATCCGGACAAGTCGTCGACACAACTCGTCTACCCCTGCTACGACCTGGAGGTCTACGGCCGCTCCGCGCAGTCCCGCGACCGGGTGGTACAGCCCTCCCAGCTGTACGTCGTGCTGCGCGACGGACGGCTGGAGCTGCGCGCCCACGGTGTCGCGGGAAGGCTGCGCCTCATGGCGCCCCCGGCCGGCGGACCGAGCATCCGCCAAGACCCTCTCTCCCCGTTCGCCTTCCCGCGTCACTTCGGCGGGGCGGGACTGGACGCCCCCGGCCTGGAGCACATCCCCCGTATCCGGTGCGGCCGTGTCGTCCTGCAACGCGAGACCTGGCGGGTCCCCACCAACCGCTTGCGAGGGTCGGCTGCTTTCGATGGCCCCGTGGGAACAGAAGGCCGAGAGGAGGCTGCGGAGTTCGTCGCGGCCTGCCGACTGCGCTCAGAGCTCGGTCTGCCCCAGCACGTCTTCGTCAAGGTCCCCGGCGAGCCGAAGCCGATCTACGTGGACTGGCAGGCTCCGCTCCTGGTACGGCAGTTGTGCCGACTGGCCGCACGACGGGGCGGCACGCTGGAGATCTCCGAAATGCTGCCCACGCCCGGCCAACGCTGGTTGAGCATGCACGGTGATCGCTACACCAGCGAGCTGCGGTGCGCCGTGTTCTCACCGGGGGGCCCGAGGTGAGCGCACACACCGCTTTTCGCTTCAGTTCCGGCTATCGCCGTGTGATCGGTGCCGCGAGCGCGTCGGCGGTCGGCGACGGCATGCGTTTCGCCGCCCTTCCGCTACTGTCCGCCGCGCTGCTGCACGACGCGTTCCAGGTGTCCGCGGTCACCGCGGCCACGACGGTGCCCTGGCTGCTGTTCGGCCTGCCGGCAGGGGCGTATGCCGACCGGTTCGAGCGTGGTCGCCTGATGGTCATCGCCGATCTGCTGCGCGCCCTGACTCTGATCGTCACCGCGGTGCTGCTTGCCTGTGGCCGGCTGACGTTCTGGCCCCTGCTGGCCGCGGCGTTCCTGCTGGGTGTCGGGGAGGTGTTGTTCGACTGCGCGTCCTTCGCGCTACTGCCGAGCATCGTTCCCAAGGAGAAGCTGGAGGCGGCGAACGGCCGACTCTTCGCGGCCCAGACCGTGGGCCGCGATCTGCTGGGACATGTGATCGGCGGTGTCCTCTTCACGGTCGGCCGGGCGATTCCCCTCCTGTTCGACGCGCTCTCCTTCCTGATGTCCGCAGCGCTGCTGACCGGCGTTCGCGGGCCGCAGCCCGAGCGGTCCATGGCCAGGCCGCGGCTCCTGGCCGACATCCGCGAGGGTCTGGTCCACGTGCTGCGTGATCCTCTGCTGCGCGCCCTGACCCTCTCTGCAGGTGTCATCAACGCCGTGTACCTCGGACAGATCGCCGTCTTCGTCATCCTGGTGCGCGACGTGCTGGAGCTCCCGGACGCCGCATACGGAGCACTGCTGGCCGCCGGAGCTGCCGGAGGTGTGGTCGGCAGCGTGGCCGCGAGCCGTATGACCGGAGCGATCGGCCGGGTCCCCACCTTGATCGGAAACCTGGCCCTCATGGGTGTCGGAGGCCTGGCGGTAGCAGCGACCGACAGCGTGTACGTGGTCACCATCGCCTACTGCGCCGCTGGGTTCGGCCTCATGGTCTGGAACGTCGTGGCTGTGTCCCTGCGGCAGGAACTCATCCCGGATCGCCTCCTCGGCCGGGCGACCGGTGTGTACCGGTTGTTCGCCTGGGGGACGATGCCCCTCGGCGCGCTGCTCTTCGGCTGGCTGAGCACGCTGGCCGGACCGCAGGCGGCCTTCGCGGTCGGCGGCGCCGTCACGCTGGTGATGTGTCTGCCTATTGCTTTCACCTTGCTGAAGGACAGCAGGATCACCTGAAGGACAGCAGGATCACCGACGACCGTAAGACCTCCGAGGGTGCACATGATGAATGAGCGATTCGCCGAGTTGGACAGCCTGGCTGAGCGGTGGGGCCTGAGCGGCCTGGAACTGGTCGGTAAGGGTCTGGAATTCTCCGTCTACCGGGCGCAGGGGCGCGACGGGCAGCCCGTCGCGGTTCGTCTCGCGCACCGGCGGTTCGACTCGAACGCCAATGACCCCCATGTGGACACCCGGGCCCTGCTCCTGCAGGAGTACGAGATCGCGAGGCATCTGGCCGCCCACGGTCTGCCCGTCCCTGAGCCGAAGGAACTCGTCCTGGCGGACGAGCCGGCGTCCCCCGACGTACTGCTGTCCGCATATGTCCCCGACGACGGATCGGATCTCGACTCCTTCGCGCTCGGGCAGCTCCTCGCGCGGCTTCATCAGGTGCCGACGCCGCGTCTGACGCCCGTCGCGTCGGAGGGAGTGCCTACGGCGAGTGCGATCACCGCACGTATCGGGCGCCGTTGGGCCGAGATCGGCCGCCTTGTCGACGACTGGCCCGAACCGCCGGACGCGTCCCTCGTCGCCGGACATCTCACCAGCCGCACCGGGGCCTGCCTCCTGCACCTCGATGTCCGCAGCGACAACATCCGACGACACCAGGGGCAGACCGTCGCCCTGCTGGATTGGTCGAACGCCCTGCTCGGGTCCCCCTCGGTGGAGTTCGGGCGCCTTGTCGAGTACGCCCGGTATCCGGAGAACGAGCTCGATGTGGAAGCGATCCGCAGCGGATACGCGAGGACGGCAACGGTTCCGCCCGACAGCGATGCGTGCTTGCTGGTGTGCCGACTGGACGCCGCGCTGATGCTGGCTCTCGTCTTCCTTTCCGAGGCGCCCGACCCGAGCCGCGGACCGGCGGCAGCCGACCACGCACGAGAACTCGCGCTCAGGGTGATCGCACGTCACACGTAACCGTTCATCAGCGATGAGTCCGTTCAGAACCTCGATGATCTCGTCCGGCCGCCTGGTCCGGTTCCTCCCCCTCAGCTCAGTTGCTCGGCCAGTCCCACGATGATGCCCTCCGGGCCGCGGACGTAGCAGAGCAGATAGCTGTCCTCGAACCGGGCGATCTCGCCGACGAGTTCGGCGCCGTGAGGGCGCAGACGGGCAACGGTGTCCTTGATGTCGTCGACGGCGAACATGACGCGGTGCGTGCCCAGAATGTTGTGCGGCCGGTTGCGCGGCCCGTCGCTGATCACCGCGGGGCTGCGGTACTTCGCCAGTTCGAGCCGGCTGTGGCCGTCCGGGGTCCGGATCATCGCGATGTCACAGTGGACGCCGTCGAGTCCGGTGCACTGGTCGGCGAAGAGGCCCTCGACGGCAGCCCTGCCCTCCAGCTCCATACCGAGTTCCACGAAGAACGCGATGGCGGCATCCAAGTCCTCGACGACGATGCCGACGTTGTCCATCCGCTGAATCGCCATGGTGGTTTCTCCCTCTTGTTCTTGGCTCGTGCGGCCGGTTGTTCTTGGCTCGTGCGGCCGGTGGTGGCCGCTGATGTCCCTGGGACGGAGCGGATGACACGTTCTCGACATCCTCAGCCACCGAACTCCGAAGAATCTGCATCGCGCCTCAGCACCGCTGCAGCAGACCCGCGAGCCAGGCACCACCGACGAGGGTGAGTGCGGCGCAGGTGACTGGGTTCGGCCCGGCCCTTTTTCCGGCGCGGCCTATGCGCGAAGGGCGTACACGTGGCCGTCGGCGCTGCCGATGTAGACCACACGGCCCACCACGACGGGGCGCGTCAGAACGTAACTCCCCGTGCGGAACTTCCAGCGCAGGTGGCCGGTGGCGGCGTCAACGGCGTACACGTTGAAGTCGAGGTCGTCGGTGCCGAGGTACACGGCTCCGCGCGCCACCGTGGGCGCGGCCATGACGGTGCCCTTGATGACGGACGACTTCCATCGCTCCTTGCCGTCGGCGGCATGGACCGCGTGAAGGGGGTCGCGCTCGTCCGAGAAGTAGACGTAGCCGGCGGAGACCGCCGGACGCCACGACGATGTCCTGCCCGTGGCGAGTGTCCACCGTGGACGGCCGCTCTCCGCGGCCAGGGCGAACAGCTTGCGGTCGTTGGAGGCGAACACCGTCCCGCCCGACACGGCCGGAGAGGCGATCAGAACTCCGCCTGCATCGAACTTCCACCGCTGCCGGCCGTTCCGGCTGTTCAACGCGTACAGGTGGCCCGCGTCGGTCCCCACGTACACGGTGTCGTCCGAGACGGCCGGGGTGAGCGTGCTGATCTTTGCCGGGTACTCGGCGGCGAACTCCCAACGCTTCTCGCCGTTGGAGGCGTGAAACGCGGAGAGGATGCCCGAGTCGTCGCCATGGGCGAAGACCAGATCGCCGGAGACGACCGGTGACGCGGCCCGCCCGACGGGGCCGCCGGTCCACCGCCGCTTGCCACTGTCCGCGCTGATCGCGTAGAGCTGCTGGTCGGTGGATCCGACGTAGACGAGTCCGTCGGCGACCGCCGGTGTCGCCTCCTTAGCGCCTACGTTCGGTTCTGAGTCCCCGGAGGTTCCGATACGGCACGTCCACAGCTTCTTGCCGGTGGCACTGTCCCGTGCGGTCAGGTTGCCGTCGAAATCGTTGACGTAGACCACGCCTCCCGCCACCACCAGCCCCAACGGCACCGCTCCACCGGTGCCGGCCGCCCAGATCTCTCGGTCAGGGGCGGCGGACTTGCCGCGGTTGTCCGAGCCACTGCTGAGCAGCGCCCATCCACCGACGCCGAGTCCCGCGGCGGCGCCGACACCCAGGACCGACAGGACCTGCCTGCGGGAGGGGTCGGGCTGTGGCCCGCCGAGGAGCACGGTTCCGGTCTCGGTTCCGGTTCCGGTTCCGGTTCCGGTTCCGGTTCCGGTCCTGGTCTCGGTCCCGGCCTCGGCCTCGGCCTCAGGCCCTGTCCCGGCTTCAGGCCCCGTCCCGGTCTCGGTCTCAGGCCCGGCCGGCGGTTCGGGCTGGGGCGGAGTCACCGCCCGCCCGGGCGCCGCCCCGCGCGGCGCCGTCTGCGTGACCGCCTCGTTCACCGGCAGGGGCGGCGCCGCCGCCTCCGGCGTCACGACCGTCGGTACGGGCCGGGGTGTGCCGCTCCCGCTCACCCCCGCCACGAACGCCCGCCAGTCCGCGAGCCCTCCCGCGCGCTCGGCCATCGCGGCGAGTTCGTCCAGCAACGCGCCCACCATGGGCCGCTGTTCCGGATCCTTCGCCAGGCACCGGGCGACGACGTCCCGCAGACCTGAAGGCACCGATGACACGTCCGGTTCCTCGTAGACCGAGCGGAACATCACCTCCGGCGCGGAGCCGGTCCCGAACGGCGCGTTCCCACCGGCGGCGAGGGCCAGCACCGCGCCCAGCGAGAACACGTCGCTCGCGGTCCCGACCGGCCTGCCGGTCAGTTGCTCGGGGGACATGAACCCGACTGTCCCCACCACCGCACCGGCGGTACTCAGCGCGGTCGCCCCGCCGATCAGGGAGATGCCGAAGTCGATCACCAGGGGGCCGTCCGGGCCCAGCAGCACGTTCGACGGCTTGAGATCCCGGTGGACCACGCCCGCCCGATGGATGGACTCCAGCGCCTCGGCCAGCCCGGCGGCCAGCACCAGCAGTCGCCCTTCCGGCCATCCGCCGTGCGCGGCGACGGCGTCCGCCAGTGACTGCCCGCGGATGTACGACGTGGCCAGCCACGCCGGTGAGCCCTCCGCATCGGCGTCGACCACAGGCGCGGTGAAAGCGCCGCTCACCGCGCGGGCTGCAGCCACCTCACGGGCGAACCGCCGCCGGAACGACGGATCCTCCGACAGTTCCGGCCGCACCACCTTGACCGCGAACTCCCGTCCGCTGCGCGAGAGTCCGAGGTAGACGCGCCCCATCCCGCCCTCGCCCAGGCGCCCCACGATCCGGTACGGCCCGACCCGCTCGGGATCCCCCGCTGCGAACGGCTTCGACGACTCCACGCCACACCTGTCCCATTCCACTGACGTCGTCTCAGCGTAGTCACCTGCGCGGCAGGTCCTCCAGACGCGATGGCGAACAGGCCGGCGGAGATCAGGAGCGTGCCGGGCAGGTCGGGCTCGGGACGGGCGGCGTCCTTGTTCCCATTGAGGGCTCCCGTCGCGGGTTCCCATCGAGGCCCGGTACCGGACGCACGACCAACGGCCCTCGGACGTACTGCGGTTCCCGGTCTGCGTCTGCGCCGTTCAGCCCAGGTCGGACCGGCCGGACAGGTCGGACCGGTCAGACAGGTCGGACCGGTCAGACAGGTCGGACAGGTCGGACAGGTCGAGTACGAAGCGGTAGCGGACGTCGTTGCGCCGGAGACGGTCGAAGGCCTCGTTCACTCGTGCCGAGGGGAGCAGTTCGATGTCGGCGGTGATGCCGTGCTTCGCGCAGAAGTCCAGCATGGCGGCGGTCGCGGGCCTGCCGCCGCTGCCCGCGGAGCTGAGCTTCTTGCGTCCCACGAGCAGGTCGGTGGTCTCCACGGTGACAGGTCCAAGGTGCCCGAGGTGGCTGAGCGTGCCGTCGATGGCGACCATGCGCAGGTACGGGCCGAGCTCGTGCGGGGCCGAGATGGTGTCGATGACGACATCGAACCGGTCGCGGGCGTCGGCCAGCTGTTCCGGGTCCGTGGAGACGATGAGACCGTGGGCGCCGAGACGACGGGCATCGTCGGCCTTGTCGGGTGAGCGGCTGATGACCGAGGTGTCGGCTCCGAGCGCCACGGCGATCTTGACCGCGAGATGGCCCAGGCCGCCCAGCCCTGCCACGGCGACGCGGCTGTGAGGCCCGACGCCCAGGCTGTGCAGGGGCTCCCAGACGGTGACCCCGGCACAGAGCAGAGGAGCGGCAGCCGCCGGATCCAGACCGGCGGGAAGAAGGTAGGCGAACCGGTCGCGGACGACGTACTCGCGGGAGTAGCCACCCAGGGTCGTTGACCCGTCGTACCGGTCGACGCCGCCGTAGGTCAGGGTCGGGAAGGCGTGGCAGAAGTTCTCCTGGCCGGCCCGGCACATGGGGCACTCGCCGCACGAATCGACGATGTTGCCGACCGCCACGGGGTCGCCGACGGTGAAGCGGGTGACCGCGGGTCCGGTCTCCGTCACCACGCCCGTGAACTCGTGTCCGGGCACCAGGGGCCGGCCCTCTTCGCCGTCCCGGGCACTGACGGCGTGCAGATCGGAGTGGCAGACGCCGCAGAAGTCCACCCGGACCGCGAGGTCGTCGGGGCGCAGCTCGCGCCGTTCCAGTGGCCCCCGCCGCAGCGTCCCCGACGCACCTTCCACCTGCCAGCCAACCGTGTTCCGCATAACGCCTCCTCATAGACAGACTGGTCGGTCTATTTGAGAGTAGGCCCATCCGGCGCGCCAGGCAAACCAACTGTTCTGTTTGGTAACCTGAGGGCATGGCTGATCAGCCCCTGACCGCGCGCGGAGCCGCGACGTACCAGCGCATCCTCGAGGTGGCGACCCAGGAATTCGCCGAGCACGGGATCGCCGGAGCACGCGTCGAGCGGATCGTGGCCGCCGCACGCACCAACAAGGCGCAGCTCTACGCCTACTTCGGCAGCAAGGACGGGCTCTTCGACGCCATCTTCTTCGGCTCGCTGGAGCGGATCGTGAACGTCGTCCCGATCGACGCCGCCGACCTCGCGGACTGGGCCGTACGCCTCTACGACGAGTACCTTCGCCGCCCCGACCTCATCCGGCTGGCCACCTGGGCCCGCCTGGAGCGACGCCCGGCCGGCCACCTGGTCGACGACCCCGACCGCCTCGACGACAATAAACTGCGCGCCATCACCGAGGCTCAGGCCGCCGGCCGGGTACGCCAGGGAGACCCGTTCGACGTGATGGCCCTGGTCATCGCCATGTCCATGGCGTGGTCACCGGTCAGCAACGTCTACGCGGCGACCGCACAGGAGCCCTCCGAACTGCACGAGCGGCGTCGCGCCCTGCTCCGCGAGAGTGTTCACCGCGCCATGACGGCCGGCTGATCGCCCGTCCGGTCGTCTCCGCCACGACGATTGCGGCCCTGCGACGGCACCGGGGCACTCTGGCGGGTGCGACGGTACGTGTCGTCGGCCTGTCCGGACTGGTCGGGCTGCTGCTGACGGCCGCGATATTCGCTCTCGCCTGGCCCCTCTTCACCCGTATGCGGAACCAGCGCATCTGGTATCAGCAGGTCGAGGACCCCTACCTGCACGACTACACAGACCTGGCGCTGGTCGCCCTGTACACGCTCCCGCTCTTCCTGCTTCTCCTCGGCACCGGCAGCGCGGCCCTGCAGAGCGTCTGCTCCCGAGCCGTCACAGCGGGGACTCACGCACCCGCGAAGGACGATCGGCCGCCGGTCGCAGTCCGCGCGCGGCTGCGACCGGTGCTCGCCGTGTACACGCTGCGCGGCCTGATCGTATGGCCCCTGCCGCTGATCGTCAGTTTCGTGGCGGACAGTCTCACCGGAAACCATCTCGACACCCCACAACCCCTGGAACGCGGGTCGTGGCCCCACACACTCGTCGCGGCCTCCCCGGCGGCGGCCGTGTTCGTCGCCGTGCTGCTGCGCCTCGGGCTCAGCCTCGCCCCGGCCGCCGCGGCAGGCGGCCTCGCTCCCCGCGCGGCCCTGCGCCGTTCCTGGTCACTGGTGTGGACGCGCGCCGGGGTGGCCCGCGTCCTCGCTCTTGGGCTGCCGTTGGCCGCGCTCACCGCCGGGGTGCTCCGGCTGGTGGTGCAGCTCGCCCTGCCGCTGCGACCGGTCGTACGGGCCCTCCTCGAACAAGTCACGGGTAACTTCTTCGCCGCCTACTACGCCGGCATCCTCGCCCCCGTCGTCGTCGGCATCCTGGTCACCGCGGCCCTGACCCTCCCCCTCACGTGCACGGCCTTCGCAGCCCTTCACGACCACCTGCGGTCGCCGCGATCCTCTTCCCGACGTGCCGGTGACACGGCGGGCTCCACCGCCTGACGCCTCCTGCGGGCTGTCGGCGGCTGGGAAGTGCTGGTCGTTCTCGTCGGGGAGTGCTGGTCGTTCCCGTCGGGGAGTGATCGCGCTCATCGGGGAGTGATCGCGATGCCTTCCGGGAGGTGTCCGGTGGGCAGGGTGACCCGTACTTTCGCCGTCGCCGGATCGATCACGGAAACGGTGTCGGACGCCTCGTTGGTGACCCATACCCGGCTGCCGCCGGGGCTGATGGCCACACCCTGCGGTGTCTTGCCCACGGGGACGCGCTTGAGGACCTGGCCCGAGGAGGTGTCGATGATCAACAGCGTGTTCGCACCGGAGTCGGCGGCGTAGAGGCGCTGGCCGTCCGGGCTCACGGAAAGGCCGAGGGGGGCTTTTCCGACCGGCCAGGTGGCTGTCACTCTGCCGGTGGCCGTGTCGATGACCGAAATGCTGCCGGATCCCGTATTGGCGACATACACCCTTTCCCCACCCTTGGTGCTGGTGATGCCGCTGGGGAAATGCCCCACTCGAATTCGTGACTCCGCCCGGTTCGCCTTGGAGAGCACAGTGACGTCATTGGTGCCGCTGTCCGTGACGAACGACCTCCCGTCGGGAATGGTGGCGATGCTGTGGGGAAGCTCACCGACCCGCGTCGTCGCGATGACTTTCCGGGCGGCCGTATCAATGACGGACACGGTGTCGCTGCCCCAGTTGGCAGACAGCACGCGTTTACCGTCCCGGCTGGGGACGGCGGCGAAGGGGTACGTTCCGACCGGCACGTTCGCCACGACTTTATGACCCGTGGTCTCGATGAAGGAGACGCTGTTGGCCAGGCCGTTCGCCACGTAGACGTGGGATCCGTCGGGGGCCGCGCCCACCCCCGTCGGGCCCTTGCCGACCGGCGTGGTGGTGACGGGCCTCTCCAGCCGGACGTCAAAAGAGGAAACACTCGCCGATCCGCTGTTCGCCACATAGGCGACGATCCGCATCGGGAAATCCCGGCCGCCGGCGGGCTGCGATCGCGGCGGCGGCTCGGGGGTCACGGTGGATGCCGGCGCCGCAGCCGAGGCGCACATCACAACCGCGGCCGCCATACCGATCCTGAGGCCGAACCGCATACGGCGCACGGAGCGCCGGGACGGAAATGCAGACGACGCGCAGCCGTCCGACGGACTGGAGACTGCAGAAACACTGAGCACGGGAAAATCCTCTACGGTCGGGAATGGTCCGTACGTGCGACGCGACTGAACAAACGTCCTGAAACGGTATTGGTACTGGCTGAAAGAAGAAGTCTTCTTTTCGCACAGAACAATGCAGTCGCATCAAGTGCGTTATCGGCCGCCAAGGACCGCCGCCAAGGACCTGGCCTGGGGGTTGTCGTGCGCGCGTGTCCCGTACGGCCGTTGGTCACCAGATGATGATCCCGCCCTCTACGTTCAACGCCCGCCGGGCCGCGTCCACGATGTTGTCCAGGCGGCGGCTCACATCGTCGGCGTGCTCGGCCGGGGACTTCCCCGGCCCTGTCTCCGGCTCCGCCCGCATGTGCTCCGCGATCCGCGCCAGGTGCGTTCGTATGAGGTCGCACTCGGCGATGAGGGCGGACACCTCGTCCGGCGCCACGGTGAGGTCCTCGGTGGCCAGCCGCGGAAGGAACCGCGCGCCCAGCGAACGGACCGGCTCGGACCCCCACACCTCGGTGCGCCAACGTTCCCAGCCCGCCACGTCGGAGCAGCCGGGAGGAATGTCCAGCACCTCGATGCCACCCTCCGCACGAGGCACATACACATCGACCGACAGACTCATGGCAGGGAGTCGACCACGGGCGGGTGTCGGCGGTCCACCGTGAGCCGCGTCCGATCCGCCTCGGCCCCGGCCCCTGCCCCTGCCCCTGCCCCCAACCCCAGGTCTCCGGGCCCGGGCTGAAAACGAAACATTGCTTGTACGCGCGCATTCCCCTAATCTTTTCGCCGTGACTGCCGGGTCGGCCAATGGCCAACAAACAGTAGGGTTCCCGGCCTCCGAGTGAGGCCCGGGCAGGCCAGAGGGCCGCCCTTTCCCAGTGCGCCAAGCGTGACGCTTCCGCGTATCCGCGCACCTCGTTAACAGCTGACACGCGCCCGCGTACCTCGCTGACATGCATCCGCGTACCTCGCCGCGTCACCATCCTCACCACTTCCCCGCTGCGGCACGGCACTTGTGCCGCTGCGCTCCTCCACCGCGGGCGGGATCGGATTCGCCCCGTGGCGATTCCTCATGCCGATTTCCAGAATTCACCGAGAAGAAAGAAGAGAATGCCCAACGACTTCAACCAGCAGGTCATCGAAGAATTCCGAGCCAACTCCGGGGAGGTCGGCGGCTATTTCGAGGGCGCCCGGCTGCTCCTGCTCACCACCACGGGAGGCCGTTCCGGCGAGCGGCACACCACCCCGGTCGGCTACTACGCCAACGGCGACGGCAGCGTGCTGGTCATCGCTTCGGCCGGCGGTGCGCCGAAGCATCCGGACTGGTTCCACAACCTCGTCGCGCAGCCTCAAGTCACCGTCGAGACAGGGGTGTTCACGTACGACGCCAAGGCCGAGGTCCTGGAGGGCGTCGCACGCGACGATGCCTTCGCCCGGGCGGTCGAGGCCGACTCCGGCTGGGCGGAGTACCAGGCCAAGACCAGCCGGGTGCTTCCGGTGATCGCCCTGCACGAGATCGCGAGCGGTGGCCCGCCGAACGTCAACGCCTCTTCCATGGCCGAGTACGTAAAGGTGATCCACGACGCCTTCCGCCGCGAACTCGCCCTGATACGCGCGGAGATGAGTGACGCCGGCCCCGCTCTCGGCGCCCAGCTCCGTATCAACTGCCTGACCTTCTGCCAGGGACTGCACAACCACCACACCGGCGAGGACATCGCCATGTTCCCGTTCCTGGCCGACCACCACCCGGAGCTCAGCCCGACCCTGGACCGCCTGCGCGAGGAACACGTGCAGATCGCGGCGCTGACAACGGAGTTGAAGCAGGTCATCGGCGCGGACTCGGCAGACCCGCAGCACGTGCGCGAGGAGGTCGAACGCCTCACCATCGCGCTGGAGGCACACCTGACGTACGAGGAGGAGCAGTTGATCCCCGTACTTGACGTACCGACCGGGTCCGCCCACTAGGACCACCGGGCCGGACGGGACCGGACCGCGTGCCCGCGTACCCGCGTACCCGCGTGGGAATGGGAGGGGGCTCGCGGGCCGGCCTCACTTACTCACTCAGCAACGGCCTCACTCGAACGGCAACGGCCGCGCGTGTACGACGTCCAGCCTGGACACCGCCCGCGTCAGCACGACGTACAGCTGATGCAGCCCAAGCCCAAGCCCACGCCCACGCCCAACCCCTCCTCCTTCTCCTCCTTCTCCTCCCCCGCGTCCTCGGTCCTCCGTGATCGCCGCCGGCTCCACGGCGACGACATGGTCGTACTCAAGTCCCTTCGCGACACCGGCACCCAACACAGTGACGCGCGCGCCGAGTTGGTCCACGTCGGCGACCTCGACCCCGGCGGCGCCGAGCGCCTCCCGTACCCGTACGACTTCCGAGTCGGCCGTGATGACTCCCACGGACCCTTCGTACGTGAGCGCCCGGCGGACGGCCCCGACCGTCTCGTGCAGCACGTCGTCCGTGCGGCGGATCCGCAACTCGCCGTCCTTGCGCAGGGAGCGGCCCGGCGGCACCACGACATCCAGCCGGGCAAGGAGCCGGTTCGCCAGCTCGACCACCACCTCGGGCACGCGGAACCCGGTGGTCAACGGAACCACCGACGCCTCAGGTTTCCCCAGCTGAGCGAGCAGCTCGCCCCACTCCCGTGCAGCCCACGGCGTGGTCCCCTGCGCGAGATCACCGAGGACCGTGACCGACCCGAAGGCGGCACGCCGGCCGATCGCACGGCACTCCATCGGCGACAGGTCCTGTGCCTCATCGATGACCATGTGGCCGTATCCGGCGGGGTGTTCGATCAGCCCCGCGACCTCGTCGAGCAGTACCAGATCGGCCGTGGACCATCGGGCGGACTTCCACGACCGGGGCGGCCTCGCCCAGAGGATCGCCTTCTGCTCGTCCGCGTCCAGCAGCCCGTCCGCCGCCGCGGCGAGCGCGGCCGGATCGGTGAGCAGCTCCGCGACGACTTCCTCCGGCCGCGCCTTCGGCCACACCGCTTCGACGTACGCGCCGACGGGCCGCGACCGCGAAACCTTCTGCAGCCAGGCGTTCGTCTGGGGCCCGGCCCGCAGCTCGGCCCGCTCCTGTACGTACCGGACGACCCGGGTCCGTACGCGCTCACGTCCGACGGCGTACGGCGGCTCCTCGGCCCGTACGCCCGCCACGATCCGCGCGAGCACCCCGGCGGGCACCCGCCAGCGGTACGAACCGTCCGGCACGGCGAGGTCGTCGAGGTCGTCGAGGTCGTCAGCCGCGGCCGGGCTCACCCGGGCGTACAGGGCGCGCCGCAGCACCTCCGCCATGCGGGCGTCGTGCTTGACGACGGCGGCGCTCTCGTCGTCCTCGCCGCCCACCGGATGCCGGGCGATCTCGTCGCCGATCGTGGACTGCCGCACGCCGGTCTCGCCGAGCGCGGGCAGCACCGCCGAGATGTAGGAGAGGAAAGTGGGGTTCGGCCCGAGGATCAGCAGTCCTGCACGCCGGATGCGCTGCGGGTGGGTGTAGAGCAGGTACGCGGCCCGGTGCAGCCCGACGGCCGTCTTGCCGGTGCCGGGGGCGCCCTGCACGCACACGGACACGGCGAGGTCAGCCCGTACGAGATCGTCCTGGTCCGGCTGGATGGTCGCGGCGATGTCACGCATCGGGCCGACCCGGGGCCGCTCGATCTCGCTCGTGAGGATGCGGCTCTCCGCCCGACCGGCCTCCGGGCGTACGTCCCTGAGGTGCTCGTCCTCCAGCCCCGTGAGGTCGGCCGGCTCCCCCCGGCTCCCCGGCGCCCAGCCGAACCGCCGCCGTACCTCCACACCCTGTGGATCACGAGCACTCGCCTGATAGAAGGCGCGGGAGACGGGGGCACGCCAGTCGACGACGAGGGGCGGAGCCGCGGGATGCTCGGAGATCCTCCGGCGCCCGATGTGATAGCTCTGCCCGGCATGGTCACCGGCGGCGCCCCGACGGTCGCTTTCTGAGTCCGGTCCACCGGGGCCCGGGCCTGCTTGACCGGAGTCCGAGCGGGCGAAGTCCAACCGTCCGAAGAACAACGGCCCTTCGGGCAGCTCCCGCATCTCCTTCGCCCGGCTGCGGAGCCGGTACCCGAGCACTTCGGCGTCGGCCCCGGAGGCGGACACGTCCTCTCCGGTGACGACGTGCTCCTGGGCCCCGTCGACCATCGCGGCAAGGGCGGCACGGCAGAGGGCGTGGTGGTCGCGTTCGCGGCGGAGGGAGGCGGCGAGCGACTCGTCGCGGGAGGCGACGTGGGAGGCGGCGCAGGAGAGGACGCGGGCGGGGTCGCGGAGGGACGGGTCGCGGGACGGGTCGGCTGACGTCATTCGGGCGAGGATACGCGAATACCGTAACCGAGTTAAATTTCTTATCCGGTTGCGTACACTGCCAGTCCTTGCCCCAGCCTCGTGAAGGCACCCTCGGCCGCGGCGAAGGCGTCCCGCCGCACCTTCGTGACGTCCTCGCCTCTCGCGATCCGTCTCCAGTTGTCCATCGCGAGAATCCGCTGCACGGCGACGACCTGGCCGGCGGCGAGCCGTGCCTCCAGGTTCCCGCCGAGTGCGGCCGCGAGCGCCTCTTCCGACCGCTCCAGATACTCGTAGAGCCGTGCCACCAGGGACGGAGTTCCGTACAGCAGCCGGTGAAAGGCGAGAATGTGCGGATCGCCGTTGACCCCGGTCACCGGGTCGCTCCGCTCGATCCCGGCGAGGTAGTGCAGCCGCAGCGCGTCGATCACGGACTGCCCGGGCGCCCGTTCCCCGACCACTCGCGCGGCCTCGGTCTCATGATCGGCGAACCGGTACAGGACGAGATCCTCCTTGGAGGAGAAGTACCGGAAGAGAGTCGGCTTGGAGATCTCGGCCGCGGCGGCGACCTCCGCTACGGAGACCCTCTCGAACCCCTTCTCCAGAAAGAGCGAGATGGCGATGTCGGAGACGTCCTGGTACATCCGCAGCTTCTTGCGCTCACGCAGCCCCACCACTCCGGTCGCGTTCACCGCTCCGGTCGCGCCTACCGCTCCGGTCGCGCCCGCAGCGCCCTTCGCACCCGCAGCGCCCTTCGCACCCGTCTGACCCATGCCCCGAGCCTACGCACCTTCCGGACTCCCGCCCTCCCGCCCCTGTTGGAGCAACGGAGCGTACGAGCCGAGTACGACCCTTGCCCCGGCATCACGCAAGCGCCCCCGTTTCTCAGGGTTGCGCCCGTATCCGATGAAGCTCACGCCTGCCTGTTCGGCCGCCTCGACGTCCGTTCCGGTGTCGCCGATCATCACCGCGTCTTCGGGACCGAGGCCCAGGCTTCCCAGAGCGCGGAACACGACGTCGGGGTCGGGCTTCATGCGAGCGGGGTCGGTGGTGCGGCCTTCGATGGCCGTGAAGTGGTGGAGCAGGCCTGCGCGATCGAGGTAGGCCTGGGCAGCCAGCGGCGAGTTGTTGGTGACCACGGCCATCCGTGTCCGCCGCTTCGACAGGACGTCGATCAGTCCGTCGGCGTCCGGTGTGGGCCATGCCGTGTGCGTGGCCTCCACTTCACCCGCCACCACCAGCTTCTCCAACTCCTCCAGCAGGCCCGGCATGTCCCGGCCCCGCCCCGCCCGGTGCACCGCCCTCAGCACCACATGGGGGTCCTTGTCGGTGCGCTCCTCCGCCGTCAGTACGTCTCCGGCGCCGAACTCGTCGGTCGTCTCCCGGAGTTTCCTGGCGACCTCCCTCGACCGGTCCTCGGGAAACAGCCGGCAGATCGGACCGTCGAAGTCGAAGAGCACGCACCGCGCGTTCGCGAGCAGTCTCCGCGCTCCCCTGACATCCCTGACATCCCTGGCATCCCTGACCTCGTCGATGTCGGCAGTCATACCGCTCCATTCACTGCACCGCTGTGCCGGCAGCCCCGTCCCGGGGTCGCTGCCGCTCGGTCATCCTCCGACGCCGGTGGACTCCATACGGTCCGCACGGTCCGCACGGTCCGCGGCGTCGATGTCCTCGTGCCGGTCAGGCCGTTCGAGCCGTTCGAGCCGCTTCCCGCGCCTGGTCCGCTCCATGAGCTTCGCCCGTCGCAACCGCCCCGAACCCGAACCTGCCGACCCCTCCGACCCCTCCCGTCCCTGTCCGTGTTCCTGCTTCTGCTTCTGCTCCTGCTCCTGCTCCTGCTCCAGCTCCTGCCCGCTGCCGGGCCCCTCCGTGCGGTCGGTACCGTCCGCAGGTTCCGTACCGTCCGCACGGACCGCCATGTCCCTGGTGTGCCACTCGCGGAGCGCCACACCGACGTCCCGTACGTCCGGGATCCTGTCCGTGAGGCCCAGTGGTTCCCGTGCCCGGCGCAGCGCCCGGCCGATTCGCCCGGCCGCCTCGGTGAGGTCCTGCTCGCCGGGGCGGTCGGGGAGGGCCAGCGCCGCGCGGAGCACGTCGGGGAACACCGACTGCACATACTCGAAGCCGAGATAGACAGGCAGGTCCTGGTCCATGTCGACGGTCATGTCGGCGTGGCCCGCGCGCCGCATCGCGTCCGCCCACATGGCGGTCATCAGGCTCTGTTCCGTCTTGTCGTAGTCCATCCGCACCAGATGGGTGGCCAGGTCATGCAACGGGTCGCCGTACAGGGCGAGTTCCCAGTCGATGACCGACAGGTGTCCGCCCTCCGGTCCGGGTCCGGGCACGACCACCACATTGGCCCGGTGGACGTCCGTGTGGAGCACGGAGAAAGGACGCCGGGTCAGCCCGGACACCGAGCCCATGAAGCGGTCCACCGCGTCGATTGGGATGCCCACCGCGTCGAAGAGGCCGCCGAAGCGCAGGCGATTGGACTGGTGCACCTCCCGCTCCGCGAACCGGGCGAGCCAGCCGAGGAAGCCCAGGCTGTCGCCCTCCGCGGGCCAGTTGGCGGGCAGCGGGGGCAGTTCCTTCTCGGGCACCCCGGCGAGGCGGGCGAAGAACTCGGCCAGCTCCATCAGCCGTGCGCTGCCGATCGGCCCCGTGGGCGTCTCCTCGGCCAGCGCCCGCCCGTCGAGGTAGCCGTGCAGCGACCATGCGCCGAAGTCCGCCAGACAGTAGGGGACTTCACCCACATGCGCCCCGACGACCCGCAGGATCTCCGACTCGCGGCGCCAGATCCGCGGTACGACCTCGACGGCGGGAAGGGGCGTACGGAACTTGGCGAGGACGTTCCCTGACTCCGCTCCCAGCAGGAATGCCAGCGGCTGTCGCAGGTGGGCGACCCGGTTGGAGTTGTGGTGGCCGGAAACCACCCGCCCGTCGCGGCCGCGGCGGCGCACCTCCGCGAAGAGGCGGACCAGTGACTGGCGCGCTCCACGGGGCTGAAGGGAGACCATGCGCGCAAAGAGTAGCGACTGGAGTGACTACTTTCACCTCGTGTCACCATTTGGACAGCATCCGATCACTGTCGGTAAGTAACACGGCACCTACCTTTCCGGGGCTGCCACCCCGGTCTCCCTTTTTAAACGCATAATTTCCGGCCAACACTCCCAGTTCGACGTAAACCATTCCTTCATGCTGCCGAAGAAGAGGGAATCGTGCGTTCTCTCGTCCGCCTCCAAGCGGTGGTACGAGAGGGTCGAGCCGAGGCCCAGCACATCCAGCGAGTCGACGGCCTCGTCCTCCGCGGGGCGGTCCTGACGGGGAATCTGGATCTTGCGCGGAAGCACCGGATACGGGCCGAACAGCATGTGTTCGTCGTTGATCACATACAGCTTGAACTGGGGTGTCATCGGAATCCGCCGGATCTCGATACTGGTGTCCACGCCCAGGCCGGTGAAGCCGGCCTTCAGCTCGTCCAGCTGACCGCCGTTCTCGCGGACCATACGACGCCACCGCTCCCAGACCCGGG